>NZ_PTJS01000001.1:4344973-4717460 GCF_002941025.1 Streptomyces sp. QL37
GAGAGCGCGGCCGGGAGCTCGCGGACGTCCTTCGCCGGGATGCCGAGCAGCTGCTCGGCCTCGGTGAGGGAGTTGCGGCGGCCGACCCACAGCTCGCCCTGGCCGTCGAGCCAGAACTCGCCGTTCTCACGGTCGGAGCGGGGCAGGAGGTAGACCGTCGCCTCGTGCCCGCCCTCGGACGGTTCGAGGACCAGGACGCCGTCCTGCGTCAGGTCACCGGTGAGGTACGCGTACTCGGTGGAGGCGCGGAAGGCGTACTCGGTGTCGTTGGAGCGGGTCTTCAGGTTGCCCGCGGCAATGACGAGCCGCTCGCCGGGGAACCGCGCGGAGAGCGCGGCGCGGCGGGCGGCGGTGTGCGAGGCCTGGGCGATCGGCTCCAGGCCGTGCAGCTCGGTGTCGGCCCAGCCTGACTTCATGTTCTCGGCGAGCTCATCGGAAATGCCCGGGTACAGGCCGTTCTTCCGCTGCTTGATCGGCTCTGCTTCCGCTGTTTCCGGGGTCTCCGGGGCGAGCTCCTCAGACACGTTTTGTCCTCCTTGTACGACACTGGGCGCTCTCCATCGTACGGGCGTACGGAAGGGGGCCCAGTGCCGGAAGACCTCTTACACGTCCGGAGCCGCCACCGGCGGTCCTCGGAGGGCCGGCCGCCGTGGTCTCAGTCGAAGCGCGCGGCCAGCAGGGCGACGTCCTCGGTGCCGTCGCTCCGGTTCGCACCGTCGGGCAGGACGGTGCGCAGGATGTGGTCCGCGACGGCTCCGGGATCCTGGCGCAGGACCTTCGGCACCCCGGCCGCTGCCGAGTGCAGCCGTGCGAACGCCCGGTCCCTCGTGTCACCCGTGCGGCGCAGCAGCGCGTCGGTGTAGAACAGCACCGTTTCGCCGGCCCGGGGCGTGAATTCCACGCTCGGCGCCTCCCAGCAGGACAGCATGCCCAGAGGTGCGGAGAGGGTCGTCTCCACGAACTCGGTGCGCCGCTCGCCGGTCACCAGCGGCGGGGTGTGCCCGGCGCCGGCGAACACGACCGTGCGCCGGTCGGGTTCGCAGTAGGCGTAGAGGGCGGTCGCCGCGGACGCCGGCTCGGTCAGCCGCAGCAGCAGTTCGAGGTCGGAGAGTACGGCGACGGGGTCCTCGCCCTCCATCACGGCGTAGGCCCGCAGACCGGCGCGGAGCCGGCCCATGGCGGCCAGGGCGGCAGGCCCGGAGCCGCCGACCGAGCCGACGGCCAGACCGAGGGCGTTGTCCGGGAGGGGCAGCGCGTCGTACCAGTCCCCGCCGCCCGCGGGCGCGGCACGGCGGCGGGCCGCCAGCCGCACTCCGGGGACCCGGGGCAGCCTGCTGGGCAGGAGCTCCTCGGCGACGACGGCGGCGTCCGATCTGGCGCGTTCCAGTTCGAGGAGGCGGGCGAGGTGCTCCGCGGCGTAGCGGGCGTACACCCCGACGAGATGGCACTGGCGTTCCAGCGGTTCCGCCGGTTCGTCGTACAGCCAGACGGCCGCACCGATCCGGCCGGCGGTTTCGGTGGCCAGGGGCTGCGCGTAGCTGGCGGCGTAACCGAGCCGGGCGGCGACCTCGCGGCAGCGGGGGTCGAGGCCGGTGTCCCCGAGGATGTCGGGGCTGGCCAGAGGGGTGCCGGTATCCGGGAGGCCGTCGAGGAAGCGGCCGTAGACGGTGGCGCTGCGTGGCACCGTCTCGATGTGCCCGAGGTCGGCGTGGGCGAGGCCGAGCCCGATCGTGCGGGACGGCCAGCGGCCGTCGGCGGGTTCGAGGACGAGGAGCCCCCGGCCCGCGCCGACGAGTGCCGCTCCGGCGGTCAGGAGCTCATGGAGGGCGCTGTCCAGGGTGCTGGTCCCGGCCAGCCGTTCGGTGAGTTCGTGCAGCGTGGTGAGGTCGGAGACCCAGCCGGCCAGCCGGTCCTGGATGAGGGCCACCGGCGCGGCGGTTACGTCTTCCATGGGTGCGGCAGTGTGCGTTGAAACGGGAACCATGGGATCGATTCCAGCCACTTTCGGAAGATGGGGGGCGCTCATGGCAATCGGCTTTCCGACTGGTGCGTTTTGTCGAATAGCATCGCAAACCCCCATGTCGTTCTGCGCCGCTATCGGTGCAACCACATGTACACGCACCCACATCTACACGCACAACTGAGGTGATGTCCAGTATTGTCCTCACGGTATTTATGGTGTCCATGAGGCAGCCAACTTGGCCGAAAAATGCACCCCCGGGCGGTTTTTTGCGATCGACTGGGCGTGCTCGACAGGGAGAGCCCTCGGGGTGAAATGCCGGAGGGAGCGTCATCCCGGTCATGCGGGGTACGTAATCGTGGATGGCCGGGGGCAGTTGTGACCGCCCCGGAACCCGACAGCGAGCCCGGGCGTCCTTACAGGTGACGGCCGCCCGCCCACCGCCCCGAGTGGCGGGGTTGCACAAGGGACGGCACGCGCGATGCGCACGCCGACCGCGCGATGTTTTGACTGGACTCGGCTCGGCTCAACTCGGTTCGACTCGGCTCAGCTCCATTCTGTTCGGTTCCACTCTGCTCGGCTCGGCTCACGCTCGGCACCGACTGACGTCCGTACCGCAGACCCGATGAGCAAGCACGCACAGCGAAGAGACACACATGTGGTGTAACGAACACGTGGTGTGATGTGGACCTCGGCGTTCAACGGAAAGGAACGAGCGCTCATGCGCGAGATCCTCGGAAGGCGACGCAGGCACCGGCCCCGGCGCAAGGAAAGCTCCGCCCAGCTCGACGCGGCGCTGGCCTGTGCCACCGTCCGGAAGTGGCCCGTGCTCCCCGGAGCAGGGCTGGCGACGGGAGCCGTACGCGGCGAACGCGGCCGCGGCTGCGCCTGTCCCGATCCCGAGTGCGCCGTACCAGGCGCACATCCCTTCGACCCGGGCCTGCTCGCGGCGACCACCGACGCGCGCATGGTGCGCTGGTGGTGGACCAACCGGCCCACCGCGCCCGTCGTCCTGGCCACCGGTGGACAGGCGCCCTGCGCGCTGAGCCTGCCGGCCGTCGCCGGTGCCCGGGCCCTGACCGCGCTCGACGGCATGGGGCTGCGCCTCGGCCCTGTGGTGGCGACACCCACCAGGTGGTCGCTGCTGGTCGAGCCCTACACCCTGGAACGGCTCGGCGAACTGCTGCACGCCAAGGACTGGGTGCCCAGCTCCCTGCGGTTCCACGGGGAGGGCGGCTATCTCATCCTGCCCCCGTCCGAGGTGGGCACCGGCCAGGTGCGCTGGGAGCGCGCGCCGGAGGCCGGGAAAGCCGCGCCGTGGCTCCCGGACGTGGAATCCGTCCTGGACGCGCTCGTCGAGGCGAGCAACAGCGCTCCGGACGGCGGGAGCCGGCTCGCCTACTGAGCGGGCGGCGGTCGACCGGCAGACGCGGGAGCGGCGGGCGGCTCACCCGTTCAGGGGTGTGGGGCCGCCCGGCTTCCGTGCGGCCCGAGGGCGCCCCCACAAGGAAGATGTAATTGCATCCGGGCAAAAGCCGTTGCCCGCAGGCTTTCTGGCGGTCTTTTCGCAGATTGCGGAAACGGTGCGCGTGGTGGTGCCGGTGTGAATGTTTCCCGGGTGCCGTGGGGTCTTTCCCCGTGCTCGGCGGCCTCGTGGATTTCTGTCCGAAAGCGAACGCCCGGTGTGTCGGGCTCCTGGGTGCGCGCCGCTCCGGAGCCGAGCCGGGCCCGGCCTCGTACACGGGGGTTGACGGGCGCGGGCAGGTGGAAGGGGCGATCCGCGGAGACGGGACGCAGGCGGGGCCGAGGGTGGCCGCCGCAGGCGGCCGTTGCGCCGGGTGCCCCGGCGTGCGCCCCGGCCGTCCGGGCCTGGAAACGAGGACGCCCGGCCGCTGGCGACGGGGGATGCACCAGCGACCGGACTTCCAGAACCGTAACAAGAGATCTGCCGTTAGCAAATTCGATCTCGCCTATTCGGACACCGATTTACCGACGGGTACGGGGAGTTGTGACGGGCGTCACCGCCGCCTCCCCGCTCTCGTCACTGTCAGCTGAGCGTCACTTGGCGGTTGGTGAGCCCCCCGCGTGCGCGGCGCTCGTCGGCCGTCAGCGGAGCGTCCGAGGCGAGCGCCCCGGCGAGCCGCTCCGCGAACTGCGCCGCGGGCTTCTCGCACTCCTCGGCCCCCATCGCGCTCGGCAGGTCCCAGACCGGGACCATGAGCCCGTGCGCACGGAACGAACCCACCAGGCGGGTCTCCTCGCCGAGCGAGGAGGTTCCCGCCGCGTGCAGCCGGGCGAGGGCGTCGAGAAGCTGCTCCTCCGGGTGCGGCATGACCCAGCGCAGGTGGTTCTTGTCCGGTGTCTCGCACCAGTAGGCCGCGTCCACGCCGGAGAGCCGGGTGGTGGGGATGGCGGCCGCGTTGGCACGTTCGAGCGATGCCGACACCTCCGCCGTGGCGTTCTCGGCGTCCGGGACCCAGAATTCGAAGCCGGAGTGCACGACCGGCTCGAACGCCGCGTCGGGGTCGAGGACGTCCTGCAGGCGCGGGCCGTCGGCAGGCACCCGGCGGGCGGTGACCGGCGAACCGGGCTCGGCCTCCAGCGCGCGCTGCAGGGTGTCCGCGAGATCGCGGCTGAGGTCGCCGGACGAGGTGTCGTTCTGCAGGGCGAGAAGGACGGAGCCGTCGTCGCGGCGCAGCGCCGGCCAGGCCATCGGCAGCACGGTCGCGAGCGACACGGACGGTACGCCCTCGGGGAGTCCGCCCTTCAGCGTCAGCTCGACGGTGGCGGCCGGGACCAGCTCGCGCAGAGCGATCCAGTCGCACTCCCCGGAGATTCCCTCGAAGGGGCGCTGGACCAGCTCGGTCACGGCGTGGGCGGCGGCGCGTCCGTGACACGCCTTGTAACGGCGGCCCGAACCGCACGGACAGGGCTCACGAGCCCCTACGACCGGGATTTCACCGTCCTTGAGCTGCGGCTTCCCGGCCTTGGACTGAGGGCGCTTCTTGGCCATGGTGGGCGTTCTCCCGATTGCGACAGTGCGGTCTCGGGCGCGAGCCTAGCCGTCCCTGTGACGGCCGGGTCACACCCGCCGTGGCACCCTCGCGGCTCGGCCCACCGTGCCGCGCGCCGAACCGCTCTCAGCCCGCGTCGTCGAAGGCTTCGAGAGCGTCCGCGAGCTCCAGCCCGTCCAGCGAGCCGAAGCCGCTCATCACGCCCAGTCCGCCCAGTCCGTTCAGCCCGGACCTCTCACGGCGTGCGGACCTCCCGGCGCCCGGGGCCGCTGTCGTGAAGCCGCTCGGGCCGGGGCCGGCGGAGACGAGGGCCCAGACGGTCACCTCGCCGACCGTGTCGTCCCGTACGCCCCACTCCTGGGCGAGGGCGCTGATGATGTTGAGTCCGCGCCCACCGCGCGCGGTGACCGAAGGCGTGGCCGGGACCGGCCTGGTCGGCCCGCCGCCGTCCGTGACCTCGACGGTCAGGTCACCCGTTCTCTCCACGCGCCACGCGGCGCGGATGTCGCCGTCCCCCATCTCTGAGTGCTGCCCCAGCGGCCTGCCGTGCCGGCAGGCGTTGCTGAGCAGTTCGGAAAGGATCAGTACGGCGTCGTCGACCACGGTGTCCGAGACCCCGTTGCTGCGCAGCTGCTCGCGCATACGGTGCCTCGCCTGCCCCACGCCCGCAGGGCCATGGGGTACGGCCATGCTCGACGACGCGGGCACTTCCTGTGCCACCACAAACGCCACCCCCGAGACCTCCTTTGCCCCACGCCACGGTTTGGATGCCCCCCTGGGCTGCGCCGGAAACCGGCCAAAGCCCTGTCAGTGATGCACTCGTAACGATCGATTGCGGAGCGAATGCGCCGGTGCACCCCCCGTAACTGATGTTAAGAGCGGCCAAGTTGCGAAAGAACCTGTTTCGGGCGGTTCGTGATGATCGCCTCCACCCCCAGGCGTACGCAGAGCTCGACATCCTCCGGCTCGTTCACGGTCCACACGTGCACCCGGTGTCCCGCCCTGTGCAGCCGTTCGATGTACCCGGGGTGGTTGCGTACGATCCGCATCCCCGGGCCGGCGATCCGGGCTCCCGCGGGGAGCCGCCCGTCGCGCAGCCTCGGCGAGACGAACTGCATCAGGAAGACGGTGGGCAGGGTGGGTGCCGCCGCCCGGACGCGGTAAAGGGACCGCGCGGAGAAGCTCATGACGCGTACCGGGGACGGCCCGTCCGCCGGCGGGGCGTCCAGGCCGAAGCGCTTGAGCAGATGGAGCAGCCGCTCCTCTACCTGTCCGGCCCAGCGTGTGGGGTGCTTCGTCTCGATCGCCAGCTGGAGCGGACGGCCGCCGGCCCGGACGTCGTGGGCCAGCTCCAGGAGCCGTTCCAGCGTGAGTACGGACGTGAGCTCACCCGGCACCGGGTCCCAGTCGGGGGACTCCTCGTGGTCCTTCCAGGAGCCGAAGTCGAGCGCGGCGAGATCGGCCAGTTCCAGGGCGGAGACGGCGCCCCGGCCGTTCGACGTGCGGTTCACCCTGCGGTCGTGCACACAGACGAGCTGTCCGTCCGCGGTGAGACGGACATCGCACTCCAAGGCGTCCGCCCCGTCCTCGACGGCCTTCCGGTACGCGGCCAGGGTGTGCTCAGGGGCGTCGTCCGAGGCGCCGCGGTGGGCGATGACCTGGATGGGAGGCTGTCGTGAGGGTAGGCGTGCGTGGGTCACCGCGTCATGGTGTCACCGAGACGCGTCAGGTGCTGACACCTTGTTGTGTAGGACCGTTTTGCCTGATGTAAAGATTGGTGTGCGGATGCACAGGTCCTGCTTACAGTGGCCTGACGTGCTGTGGGAAAAGCTGACTGCAGACACGTGCACAGCGGATCTCTTGCCGAATGCCGAGTGGAACCGAGGAGTAAAGAGCTGTGAGCACCGAGAACGAGGGCAACGAGGGCAACGCGGTTCCGTCCGTACCGTCTGTTCCGTCCGCACCTCCCGTGCCGGCTGCCGCTCCTGAGGGCACCCCGCAGGGCGGTCCGCCCGCCCCGGAGGCCCCGCCTGCCGCTCCTTCGGACGCGCCGACGGCCCATATCCCGGCCGCGACGCACCAGGGAGGCGCCGAGCCGCCCGCAGCCGGGCACGAGCAGCACCCGTACGCGCCGCCGTCACCGCAGCAGCCCCCGGCCGGCTCGGCCGCCTGGCCGCCGCCCCCTCCCGCCATTCCCTCGTACGCCGACGGTGGCAGCCCCCCGGCGTGGGGAGCCCCGGAGGCCTCGGAGCCCGAGCGCCCGCGCAAGCGCCGTGCGAGCGGCCTGGTCGCCGCCGTGGCGGTGGCCGCACTGGTCGCCGGCGGCGTCGGCGGGGCCCTCGGCTACTGGGCCGCGGACAGCAACGACTCCAGCTCCTCCTCCGGCTCGACCACGGTCGCCGCCTCCAACAGCCCGAAGGACTTCAAGCGCGACGCGGGGACCGTCGCGGGCGTCGCGGCGGGCGCGCTGCCCAGCGTGGTCACCATCGACGCGCAGTCCGGCGACGGCGAGGGCGGGACGGGCACCGGCTTCGTGTACGACAAGGAGGGCCACATCCTCACGAACAACCACGTGGTGGCCTCCGCGGCGGACAGCGGCCAGCTGAGCGCGACGTTCTCCAACGGCAAGAAGTACGACGCCGAGGTGGTCGGCCGGGCCCAGGGCTACGACGTGGCCGTGCTCAAGCTGAAGAACGCCCCGGACGGACTGACCCCGCTCGCCCTGGGAGATTCCGACAAGGTCGCGGTGGGCGACTCCACCATCGCGATCGGCGCGCCCTTCGGCCTCTCCAACACGGTCACCACGGGCATCATCAGCGCGAAGAACCGCCCGGTGGCCTCCGGTGACGGTTCCAGCAACAAGAACTCGTACATGAGCGCCCTTCAGACGGACGCCTCGATCAACCCGGGCAACTCGGGCGGGCCGCTCCTGGACGCGGGTGGCGCGGTCATCGGCATCAACTCGGCCATCCAGTCCACCAGCGGCGGCGGTGTCGGCCAGTCCCAGGCGGGCTCCATCGGCCTCGGCTTCGCCATCCCGGTCAACCAGGCCAAGAACGTCGCCGAGCAGCTGATCAAGACGGGCCAGCCCGTCTACCCGGTGATCGGCGCGACGGTGACGATGGAGGAGAAGACCGGCGGCGCCGTCATCTCGGACGAGGGCGCCGGCGGCACCCCCGCCGTCACCCCGGACGGCCCGGCGGCCCAGGCGGGTCTGAAGGCCGGCGACGTGATCACCAAGTTCAACGACACGACGGTCGAGAGCGGCCCGACGCTGATCGGCGAGATCTGGACCCACAAGCCGGGCGACAAGGTCACGCTCACCTACGAGCGCGACGGCAAGACGTCCACGGCCGAACTCACCCTGGGCGAGCGCAAGGGCGACAGCTGACCGGCTGGACGCTCCACTTCCCGGGGCCGCGCGGCCGCCTTCGGCGACCGCGCGGCCCCGGGCGTTCCGGTCGGCGGAGGCGCCCGCCCACTGTCGGCGCTCTCCCCCACGCCGGGGGCGTGGCACGGCATGTGCTCTCCCCCCGGGGGCCTGTCGGTCAAGTCCGTTTCGCAGAAGCGAAGTTCAGCTCCGCAGTGTCTCGCTCCCCGCTCACCGGGTGCCGTGGTGTGCCTCTGTCGGCTCGTCAATACCTCGTGAGGAGCCGTAATCTGTTGCTGCTAGATCGACAGAACGGTGAGCGCACCCATGGCAGTCGCATACGAGCGCATCGCGGATGAGCTCAGGCAGTCCATTCGCACAGGCGAAATGGGCCCCGGTGACCGCCTGCCCGCAGAGTCGAAGCTCGCCCGGACGTACGGGCGGAGCGTCCCCACGATCCGCGACGCGCTTCGCCTTCTGAGGGACGAGGGACTGATCGAGACGCACCACGGTCGTGGCAACTTCGTCCGCCGTCCCCGGGCCGCGGTGCTGCGCACCAACGACCGCCATCAGTGGGAGAAGAGGCGCGCCCGCGTGCCGCGGGCGGAACGCCTGAAGACGGGGGCGACCGAGTACGACACAGGACTGCGGCTCGACGATCTGGGCTTTCAGGCGTCCTACCGCGATGTGCCGGCGGACGGACGTCTGTCGGAGATCTTCGGCGTCCCCGTGGGAGAGCCGCTCCTGGAGCGGACCTATCGCACGCGCCATGTGGTCGAGACCGCGCCGCTCTCCTTGGTGACCTCCTACATGGTTCTGGGCCTGATCGAGAAGAACGCGGACCTCCTGGACGAGTCCAACGAACCGTGGCCGGGCGGCACCCAGAACCAACTCTTCACGGTGGGAATCGAGCTCAGCCGTATCGAGGAGCATGTGACGGCGCGGCCGCCCACGCCGGAGGAGGCGGAAGAGCTCGATCTGCCTCCAGAGGCCTCGGTCCTGATCCTCAGGAAGACCTCGTTCGACACCGATGACCGCGCTGTGGAGATGTCCGAGGTCACTCTGCCCGGCGACCGTACGGAAATGCTGTTCACCACGCTCCTGGAAAGGTGGTGAGGGCCGTGCGTCGGCGCGTCATCATCGTCACGGCTGTCCACCCCCCGTCCGCCCCGTTCCTGCCCGATGCCTACAAGTCGCTGTGTCAGCAGGAGCTGCCGGACGGGTGGGAATGGCACTGGCTCATCCAGGAGGACGGCCGGACCGACGAGGTCGCGCCGTACGTCCCCGCCGATGAGCGCATTACCTTTCGGCAGGGGCGCCCCGGGGGGCCCGGAGTGGCCCGCACCATGGCTCTCGCCCATGCCGAAGGCGAGTACGTCAAGGTCCTGGACGCCGACGACCAGCTGCCCGAAGGCGCACTGGCACGGGATCTGAGAGCTCTGGAAGATGATCCGAGCATCGGTTGGGCCACCTCCCGGGTGCTGGATCTGTTGCACGACGGCACGACGGTCGGCTTCGACGGCGACCCGGCGGGAGGCGCCATCGAGCGGGGGGACGTACTCGACTTCTGGAAGGCGAACGGGTTCCGGGCCCAGGTGCATCCGGCGACCCTCTTCGTGCGTCGCGGTCTGCTTCTGGCCCTCGGCGGCTGGATGGCCCTGCCCGCTTCGGAGGACACCGGCCTGCTCCTCGCGCTGAACGCCACCAGCCGTGGTTGGTTCTCTCCCGAGGTGGGGCTCCTGTACCGCAAGTGGGCAGGGCAGATGACCAGTCATGCCGCCCACACCGACGCGGGCGAACGGGAAGCGCGTATGGCGATCGTCGAGGCACGGGCCCGGGAGCTCGGCAGCCTCGGATGGGCCTACCCGGCCATGGGGACTCCGTAGGCCGTCGTCGGTCGCCGGTCGCCGTACGTGAGCGACAGGAGCTCAGGACCGCCGGTGGGACACGGTGCCGTGCGCGGACGCAGTCCGTCGCTGGCAGACTGCGACCATGCAGAGCCTGCTCCCGTTTCCCGACCGGGCACCCACCGACCCGGCGATGCTGGACCGCTGGCTGGCAGCGGCGTACGAACCGCCCGGCGGACGCTGGGTGAGAGCCTGCATGATCTCGTCCCTGGACGGCGCCGCCACTGTGGACGGACGCTCGGGCGGCCTCTCCAGCGCCGGTGACCGTGCTGTGCTCGCCGTCCTGCGCGGCTTGGCGGACGTCGTGGTCGTGGGAGCGGAGACCGCGCGCCGTGAGGGGTACCGTCCTGCCGATCCGCATCCCACCCTGGCGGCCGGGCGCGTGTCCGCCGGGCGTCGTCCGGCTGCTGTGATCGCGGTCGTCAGTCAGGCCCTCCGGCTCGACGCGGAGCTCGTCCGAGGCGACCCCGGCTCCGTGCTCGTCATCACGTCCGAGGCCGCGCCCGCCGCCGGACGGCGCCGGCTGGAGGACGAGGGAGCGGACATCATCACGGCTGGCACGGACCGTGTCGACGTGGGCCGTGCCCTGGAGATCCTCGCGGAGCGAGGACTGAGGTCCGTGCTGGCTGAGGGAGGGCCCCGTCTGCTGGCACAGCTGTACGCGGCCGGAGCCCTCGACGAGGTTTGCCTGACCATGGCGCCGTGGTTGGTCGGTGGTGACGCGCCGCGCATCCTGCGGGGGGAGGCCGAGCCCGGACGGCTGCGCCTGGACGGCCTGCTCCAGGACGACGCCTACCTGTTCGCCCGCTACCTGGTCCGCTCCGGCGCATCGGGGCCGCTGGCGGCGGACCAGGCATCGCTCTCCCGCTGAACCCGCTCGATCACCTCGCGGGCCTCCCGGATGCGTGATTCGAGCCGCTCCAGCACCCAGACCTCGGCCGCCCTGCCGAGCGCGGTGTTCGTGCCCAGTTCTGCTATCTCGCCCGGGGGAAGCCACTGGCCGTCCCGGCTGCGACGTGTGACGATGTCGCCCGCCTCACGGACCAGAGCGTTCATCACCGTATGGATCTCCACTCGAACCTGCGGAGACGTGCGGGGGTTGTCGGACATCGAAGTCCTCCTCCTCGATTCGTCGGGGGTCGATAGCCGGACATCGTGCTCCGGCAGGCCGCGCGAGCTGCGGGCCGGTTCACCGGTCACCGGCGCGTGATGCCCTGAAGGCGCGTCATGTACGGCGCTCGTCGCTGATGACTGCCCCAGGTGGCGGTGAAGATGCGGTTCGGCCCCGGTGAGGGACGGACCTCTTCGTGAAGGCGCCGGTGGCCGGATGCGGTTACGCGTCCGGCAGGTGGGCGGGCGGTCACAGGAGGAGGCTTTCCATAGGGGAGTACCTCCATCCCGATTCGGTCAGGGCGTCGATCCGGCTCAGGATGGAGCGGCGCAGCAGGGCGAACTCCGCTTCATGGGTGTAGCCGGGCTGTGCGGTGGTCTGTCCGGCGTGCTTGCGGTAGAAGCCGCCGGGTTCCGCGATCATGTGGCCCGAGGCGACCGCGGAGCAGGCCAGTGCGAGAGCCAGGGCCTCCAGCGCGGGCAGTGCGGGCCAACCGCCGAGCGCGCGTACCAGGTCGGTACGGGCGGCCAAGTGCGTGCCCACGACGGGGAAACGGTCGGCCTCGTACTGCTCGCGCAGCCAGGCACCGTCCAGCGGGCCGGCAGGCGGGTCGTAAGGACCGGAGAGGAGGCTGCCGTCCGGCAGGAGGTCCAGGCATGCCGAGACGCACCATCCAGCTTCCGGCTCTGAGGTCAGCGTCCGTATGTCGCGGGCCAGGGCCCCCTCGGTGAGGAGGTCGTCGGCATCGAGAGCCCGCACGACCTCCCCTGTCGCGCGGCCGAGCGCCAGAGTCCTCGCGACCCCGGCCCCGCCGCGGGGGCCGGTGGCGTAGCGGACGCGGTGGTCGGCGGGCAACAGCGAGGCGGGGCGGCCGGTACGACCGTCCTCCTGGACGATCCATTCCCATGTCCAGCCCGACGGCAGAGTCTGCGAAGCGATCGACCGAAAGGCGTCGGGCAGGTATCGGTGCCCGCCGTCGAAGACGGCGGTGACGATGCTGATCGTCGACTTCGTCAGTGTTCCAGCTCCGTCATGTAGATCCAGCCCCGCCCTCCCGGTCCGCGCCCGTGCACGTCCGGCAGCCGGGGCACATCCGGCAGTCGTACGTCCGGGCGGCCGGCGCTGGGCACGCCCTTGCGGAGGTGCACGAGCCCTCTGCGAGCAGCGAAGCAGCGGCCGCGCCTTCACGCAAGGACAGCGCGCCGACGGTCCCGCCGGTCCGTACGCACAGTATCCGTCGAGCAGTTGGGCGGCGAGCCGCCCACCCCCTTCGCCGTTACTGATGTTCCGTCACATCCCGTACGCCAGAACCCTTACGATCACCCAGGCGTTCTCGAGAGTGCTTCGGAACAGGGGGACAGGTTGGGTACGAGCGAGCAACTCGTCACGATTGCAGCTGTGTTGTTGGGTGCGCTCACCACCCACCTGACGACGTACATCATGGAGCGGAGCCGCAACAAGTACGCCATGCTCACGCGCTGGGACGACAGGAAGATCGACGCCTACGAGGGTTACGTCGACCGGTTACGGGCGGGTGTGTTCCTGGCGGTACAGCTCTACGAGCACAAGGAGGGTATCCGCGAGAGCGGCAAGCCCGAGCCCGAGTTGCTCGAAGAGCTGCGGGAGGCGGCGCGGCTTCGGGGACGGGCCTTCGAACGCGTGATGATGCTCGGGGGTGACGCGGTGGTGGAGGCCGGGCACCAGCTGAACGCCGCGGCGCTCGCGATCGACTGGCAGGCCGACGGGAGGACGGTCGGCACACTGGAGGAGTGGCGAACGCGGCATCGCACGGCTTTCCGGGAGATCAACGAATTCCACGAGGCGGTCCGGGTGGACCTCGGGGTCCAGGGCAGCCTCAGAGGGGACCAGCATCCGCAGAGGGATCTCCTTCTGCCGCCGCCACGCCGTGAGGGCAACAACGCGGGGAACTGAGACGGTGTGTGGTCGATCGGGGATGAGGCACCCTGTCCGTTCCGACGGGTGACGTACCGGAGCGCGAGTCCCCCCGGCCGACGTGGTCAGGGGCGGCCCCCTCGTCGGATCGCACGACGGGATCCGCGACCCGGTACGCTGTAGGCGCTCCGGCGCGCGTGACCGGAGCAAGGGTGGGTTGCCCGAGCGGCCTAAGGGAACGGTCTTGAAAACCGTCGTGGCGCGAGTCACCGTGGGTTCAAATCCCACACCCACCGCAGGCGAGAGGCCCCCGACCAATACGTATGGTCGGGGGCCTCTGCCATGCCTGCTCCCCGCACGGACACCGCTGTTCCCCCTGGTTTCCCGGTCTGTCGGGCACGGAAGGGGCACGCGGGGGGCACGCGGGGGGCACGGCTGGGTCACGGCTCTGGAGCTGCCGGGTGCAGCTCGTCAGCGGTTGATCGGGATCTCGTAGACGATCTCGCAGTGTGCTGCGGGCACCACGATGTCCGCTGTCTCCACGGGACGACCCTGGTCGCTGTAGTACGTCCGCCGGGTGTGCGTCACGAGCGCGGCTTTCTGGATGCCTAGCAGCGACGCTTCCTCGGCGGTCGCGTGCCACGGTTCGGGCTGCTCCACCGCGTCATCCCGTCGTCCGAGTTGTCGCCGAAAGGATCGCGTCCCAGGGGCTGGGGTCATGCCGCCATACGAGTTCCGCGGCGCCAGACGGCACGGGTGTTGAGGGTGTCGCTGATGTTGCTGGTCGGGTCGCCGTCGACCAGTAGGAGGTCGGCGCGGAGGCCCTCGGCGATGCGGCCCCGGTCGCTCAGGCGGAAGCGGCGGGCCGTGGTCGCCGTGGCCGCGCGCAGGGCCCGTGCGGGTGTGAGGCCGGCTGCCACCAGGTATTGCAGTTCGTGGTGCAGGCTCGCTCCGTGTGCCAGGCCCCCGAAGAACGTCTCGGGCATGGAGACGTCGGTTCCGGCGAGCACGTCGACACCGGCGGCGTCCAGCGCGCGCACGGTGTCGTAGACGTCGTGGAGCTTGCCCTGCGGGTAGCGGTCATAGCTGGAGCGCAGGGTCCGGTCCCAGTCGGCGTCGAGGCGCGCGGCGACCCGGGGGTCGTCGGCGAGTTCGCTGCCGGTGATCCCCATCATCGAGGCGTTGAGAGTGATGCAGGGGATGACGAACATGCCCGCGTCCTTGATCAGGCTGATGATCTCGGCGGTGTGCGGCTGGTCCATGAACACGTGGGTGACGCCGTCGATGCCGGCTTCGGCGGCCGTCCTGGTGGCCTCCACGGTCAGCGCGTGGGCCACGGTCAGGGCGCCGTACTTCTTGGCTTCGGCGACACCGGCGTGCACGGTGGCCCGGTCGAGCGTGGGCAGCCCGGGGTGTCCCTCTACGCTGCCGTCGTCGATCATGAACTTGATGAAGTCGGACCCCCGGGCGAGGAGCTGCGGCACGAAGGCGGCGGCCTCCTCGGGTGTGGTGGAGAACGGCATCAGGGGCATGACCGGGGGAAGGTCCCACTTGGGCCGAAACCCTTCGGGCATCAGCTCGCTCGGGTGACCGCCGGGCGGTGTGATGGCGAAGCCGGAGGAGCGCACGTCAGCCTGTGTGTCGTCGTCGGTGATGACCCCTCGGTTCTCCCGGGTGTTCATCCCCTGCATCTCCAGTTCGGTCGTCACCCCGAACCGCAGGGCGAGAGCCAGGGAGCCCGGGGCGGAGTGGACGTGGGCGTCGATGAGTCCCGGCAGCAGTGTGGCGCCGCTGCCGTCGACGATCTCGCTGCCCTCGGGAGCGTCGCCACCGACGCGGGCGATTCTCCCGCCGTCGATGACCACGGTCCGCACGCCGACCGCCTTATCCCCGTCGAAGATCTGCGCGTTGGTGATCGCGGTGAGCGCCATGGCGGTCCGCCTCTTTCCTGGCTCGTTCAAGATTTACATACCTGATGCTATGGACTTATCGCATGGTATGCAAATGTGCTGACCGGGCCTAGACTCGGTACATGAGCAGCACCTCCTCCGAGCAGCCCTCCGACGACCGGACGCTGGATCAGATCGGTCCGGCGCTGTCCCGCCTGCGGCGACGCGCACCGGCAACGGGCAAGGATCTCTCCCGCAACCTCGTGCTCAACGTCATCGCCGACGCGCCGGGCGAGACGACTGTCGGCGGGCTTGCCACCGAGATGGGCGTCGCGCAGCCGGTCGCCAGCCGGACCGTCGCCGCATGCATCGCGGACGGGCTGCTGCGGCGGGCGGCATCCCAGTCCGACGGGCGCCGCACCGTACTCGAACTCACCGAGCACGGTGAAGCCGAACGCAACCGCTTCGCCGCCGAACAGCGAGAAGCATTCCTGGAGATCACTGTCGCCTGGTCACCGGAGGAGCGAACCCAGTTCGTACGGCTCCTGACTCGATACGGAGTCGACGCCAGCGCCTGGTCCAGGAAACAGGCCCCAAGCCGCGATTGAAGGGCAGTGCCCGGGACCGAGCCACGGCCAGGAACTCAGGTACCGATGCGCTGACGCCCCGACCGGTCCCGGCGCGCTCAGGTGAACGGCCCCTGACCGGGTAAACGGTCGGGGGCCGTCGCCACGCCGGTTCCTTGCCCTGCCGCCGCTCAGCCCTTGCGTCAGACCTCTACGACGGCTTTTCGGGCGTCCTCGGTGCGTGTGGCCTCGAAGAGGGACACCATCAGGTTCTCCTCGGCGGCGCGTGGAGCCTCAAGCGGCGTGTGCCGAGCCGGTGTTGAGCCACGAGGGGTGCGCCCCCGCCTGGGGCGTCCCCGGGGTGGCGTGGAGAGGAGCCCGTCAGAGGCTCCGCCGAGGGGCGGTCAGGCGAGCGGCCGAGGCGATCGCGGCGCGGGCCTCCTGTTCGGTGAGGCCGGTGCCGACCGCCGCGTCGGTGAGGGCGTCCGCCAGGTCGTCGCCGAAGCCGTGTTCGTACGCGCGGCAGGCCGCCCAGAACAGGCGGGTGTTGCGCTGGCCCTCGTGCGCGGCGCGTACGAACTGGACCAGGCCCTGCCCCTGCCGGGTGGCTGAGGTCCGGCCCTCGGTGGTGTGGTGGGGGCGCGGCGGGGGTGTGAGCAGGCGCAGGAGGGCGCGGGGGCAGGGCGCGGGCGCGAGGTCGGCCGTGCCGGGTGCGAGGCGGTATCTGCCGTGGGTGGTGACCGAGCCGGGGCCGACCAGGTAGCCGCCCGCTCCGCGTACGTCGATGCCGGGAGCGAGGCGGCCGGCGGAGTTGGGCACGGAGACGCCGGACGGGCCCGTCAGCCAGAGGTGCCGGCCGCCGCTGGGTGTGAGCACCGTGACGGTGGCCGGGATGGTGAACAGGTGCTGGAGGGCCAGGTGCTGGAGCGCGGCGACGGAGTCGTTGCCGTGGGTGGTGTCGATGTCGAGGTCGATGCCGATGAGGCGGTGCGGCTCCCGCCCGCAGGCGATGCCGTACCCGGTGGCCCTGGGCGCCGCCGCGAAGAGGGCGCGGACGGCGGCCGGGTCGGTCGTGGCGTCGTGCACCCCGTGGCCGGGCAGCCCGCAGGCGCCCCGGCAGTGCACGGGAGGGTCCTCGGCACGGTGCGGCGAGCGCAGCGCGGGGAGCTTGGTGGCGGACAGCGGGAAGACGGGGAGCCCACGCTCGGCGGCGGAGAGCGCGTGGGCCAGGGCCAGGGTGGCGGTCTGCCGGTCGGTGGTGGCCATGCGGCTATTTTCGTACAAGCGTTCGAAGAAGGGAAGGGGGGGGCGGTGCGCTCCGGGCGGAACGCTCGCCCTGGTGCGGGAGGTTTATCGGGCGTTCCTCATACGTGCGGGGGAATCGTGGGCCGGGGGCGGTTCGCCGGGGGCGCGGTGGGCAGTTCTGCTCCGCGACGTCGTGAACAGCATCGGAGTGGTCGGCCGGCCGCTTCGGAACAGCCACGTTTTCGGTTCCTGGAGGAAATTGACATGGCACGTATCCGCACTGCTCGCGCCCTCGCCGCCGTCGCCGCCGTGCCTCTGGCCGTCGCCCTGTTCGGAGGGGTCGCCGCAGCGGACAACGGTGCGTTCGCGAGCGACGGATCGAACGCGGGGGTGGCGACCATCGGGTCGGGCGGTGTCGGTGGCGACAACTCCGGCAACTCGTCCACCTCGCAGCAGCAGGCCGTGGGCGCCGGTGCCTCCAACCACAACAACACGGTCCAGGTGAGTGGGTCGCCCTTCACGTACATCGACCAGTCCACGTACAACTTCTATGTGATCTTCCCGCCGCTCTGGGCGAACTGAGCCCGGGCGGCCCGTGCGGCGGCGACGCCGCCCGGGCCGCCCGCGCCGTAGGGCGCCCGCCCCGGGGGTGAGGACCCTGACGCGGGTGACCCCGCCCTCCACCTTCAGGAGGTGGAGCCCGTCCGACCCCTACAACCTGAGGCGGACGTGGCTTCGGGACCTGGGGCCGATCCCCTCGGCCGTGCCCGCTCCTAGCGTGGAGCCATGACCACGCCAGTCTGCACCGGAGCCTCCAGGGCGGCCGCTGCCTCCGCCGGACCCCGCCGCTATCCGTCGTTCTCGTCGTACGTGCGGGCCAGGGGCCCTGTGCTGCTGCGCACCGCGCGTTCCCTCACCGCGAACCCGAGCGATGCCGAGGACCTGCTGCAGACCGCCCTCACCAAGACGTATGTCGCCTGGGAGCGGATCGAGGACCACCGGGCTCTCGACGGATACGTCCGCCGCGCCCTGGTGAACACCCGGACCTCGCAGTGGCGCAAGCGCAAGGTCGACGAGTTCGCCTGCGAGGAGCTGCCCGAGAAGGAGGCCGCGCCGGCGCCGGACCCCGCCGAGCAGCAGTCGCTCCACGACGCGATGTGGCGTGCCGTGCTCAAGCTGCCGGACCGCCAGCGCGCCATGGTCGTCCTGAGGTACTACGAGGACCTCAGCGAGGTCCAGACGGCCGAGGTGCTCGGCGTCTCCGTCGGTACGGTCAAGAGCGCCGTGTCGCGGGCGCTCGGGAAGCTCCGTGAGGATCCGGAGCTCAGCCCGGTCCGCTGACCGCGGGCCCGCACCGGTGATCCGCGCCCCGCGTGCGGGCTGCCACGCGGCCCGGTTCTGCGGGCCGAGACCGATTCGTACTCCCGGAAGTAGTGACATACCACTTGGTATGTGAGCAGAATCAGCGCACCCTTACCGCCGCGTAGCGCCCACCGGGAGGACGCCGTGCTGAGCACCATGCAGGACGTACCGCTGACTGTGACCCGCATCCTGACCCATGGGATGACCATCCACGGGAAGTCGCAGGTGACGACCTGGACCGGCGACCCGGAGCCGCACCGGCGCAGTTTCGCCGAGATCGGCGGGCGTGCCGCGCAGCTGGCGCACGCCCTCCGTGACGAGCTGGGTGTCGACGGCGACCAGCGCGTCGCGACGCTGATGTGGAACAACGCCGAGCACGTCGAGGCGTATCTGGCGATCCCCTCGATGGGCGCCGTGCTGCACACGCTCAACCTGCGGCTCCCCGCCGAGCAGCTGATCTGGGTCGTCGCGCACGCCGACGACAAGGTCGTCCTCGTCAACGGTTCGCTGCTGCCGCTGCTCGCACCGCTGCTCCCCCACCTGCCCTCGGTCGAGCACGTGGTGGTGTCCGGGCCCGGTGACCGCTCCGCGCTGGACGGCGCCGTGCCCCGGGTGCACGAGTACGAGGAGCTGATCTCCGGCCGCCCGACCTCCTACGACTGGCCCGAGCTCGACGAACGCCAGGCCGCCGCCATGTGCTACACCTCCGGCACCACGGGCGACCCCAAGGGTGTCGTCTACTCCCACCGCTCCATCTATCTGCACTCCATGCAGATCAACATGGCCGAGTCGATGGGGCTGACCGACAAGGACACGACGCTGGTCGTCGTGCCGCAGTTCCACGTGAACGCCTGGGGGCTGCCGCACGCGACGTTCATGACCGGCGTCAACATGCTCATGCCCGACCGCTTCCTGCAGCCGGCTCCGCTCGCCGAGATGATCGAGCGGGAGCGGCCCTCGCATGCGGCGGCCGTCCCCACCATCTGGCAGGGGCTGCTGGCCGAGGTCACCGCCAAGCCGCGCGACCTCTCCTCCATGGCCCGTGTCACCATCGGCGGCGCCGCGTGTCCGCCTTCCCTGATGGAGGCGTACGACAAGCTCGGCGTCCGCCTCTGCCACGCCTGGGGCATGACGGAGACCTCGCCGCTCGGGACCATGTCCAACCCGCCCGCCGGTCTGACCGACGAGCAGGAGTGGCCGTACCGCATCACCCAGGGCCGGTTCCCGGCCGGTGTCGAGGCGCGGCTGACCGGTCCCGGAGGGGAACACCTGCCGTGGGACGGCGAGTCCGCGGGTGAGCTGGAGGTCCGCGGGCCCTGGATCGCCGCCGCGTACTACGGCGGCGCGGACGGCGGGGAACTGCGCCCCGAGGACAAGTTCAGCGAGGACGGCTGGCTGAAGACCGGAGACGTCGGTGTGATCAGCGACGAGGGCTACCTCACGCTGACCGACCGGGCCAAGGACGTCATCAAGTCCGGCGGGGAGTGGATCTCCAGCGTCGACCTGGAGAACGCGATCATGGCCCACCCGGATGTGGCCGAGGCCGCGGTCGTCGCCGTGCCCGACGAGAAGTGGGGCGAGCGCCCCCTCGCGACCGTCGTCCTCAAGGAGGGTGCCACCGTCGACTACGCGGAGCTCAGGACCTTCCTCGCCCAGTCCGTCGCCAAGTGGCAGCTGCCCGAGCGCTGGACGATCGTCCCGGCGGTGCCGAAGACGAGCGTGGGCAAGTTCGACAAGAAGGTGATCCGCAGGCAGTACGCGGACGGCGAGCTGGACGTCACGCGGCTCTGACCCCGGCCGGCGACCCGGGACACGTCGTACGACGAGGGCGGTACGGATCTTCCCGTACCGCCCTCGTCGTACGCGCCCGACGGCCTCCGGGCGTCAGTTCGTCCCTATCTTCGCCAGCAGATCCACGATCCTGGACTGCACCTCGTCGCTCGTGGAGCGCTCGGCGAGGAACAGCACCGTCTCACCGGAGGCGAGCCGCGGCAGGTCCGCCTCCTCCATGCCGGCCGAGGTGTAGACGACCAGCGGCGTGTGGTTCAGCGAGCCGTTCGCGCGGAGCCAGTCGATGATCCCGGCGCGCCGGCGGCGTACCTGCATCAGGTCCATCACCACCAGATTCGGCCGCATCCGGGTGGCGATGTCGACCGCCTCGCTGTCGCCCGACGCCCTGGCGACCTGCATGCCGCGCCGCTCCAGCGTCTCCGTCAGCGCCAGCGCGATCTCCTCGTGCTCCTCGATCACCAGGACCCTCGGCGGATGCTGGTCGCTGTCGCGAGGGGCGAGCGCCTTGAGGAGCACGGCCGGGTCGGCGCCGTACGCCGCTTCCCTGGTCGCCTGCCCCAGACCGGCCGTCACCAGCACCGGGACCTCCGCCGCGACGGCCGCCTGGCGCAGCGACTGCAACGCCGTACGGGTGATCGGACCGGTCAGCGGGTCGACGAACAGCGCGGCGGGGAACGCCGCGATCTGGGCGTCCACCTCCTCGCGGGAGTGCACGATCACCGGACGGTAGCCGCGGTCGCTGAGGGCCTGCTGGGTGGAGACGTCCGGGGCGGGCCAGACGAGCAGCCGCCGCGGGTTGTCCAGCGGCTCCGGGGGCAGTTCGTCGTCCACGGGCTGCGGCTGCGGGCGGTTCGCCACCTCGACGGCACCACCGGGGCCGTCCAGCGGCTCCGGCCCCTCGGCACCCGCGTCTGGGGCCCCGATCGCGTACGAGCGTCCCTCGGACGCCGGTGCGGACAGCAGCCGGCCGGAGCCGGAGCCCTGCACCGTGCTGCCCTGCGCGCCGCCGGGCTGCGGTGGAACGGGGGCCGGGGCGGGCTGCGGCGGTACCGGAGCCATGGCGGGCGGGGCCGGACGCTCGGCCTCCGGCGGGGCGGCGAGCTTGCGGCGCCGCCCGGCCCCGCCCAGCGTCTGGTTCTGCTGGTGCGCGAGGTGCTGCGCGAAGGGCACGCCCTGTCCCAGCGTCCGCACGCTGAAGGCGCGGCCCTGGGTCGAGTCCGAGGAACCCGGCATGGGCGCCTCGGCGGGCAGCGGCTGGCGCCGCGCGTCCGGTACGGGGGCCTGCGCGTCGCTGTCGGCCGGATGCGGCTCCGGCTCGGGCACGGGTTCCGGCGCGGGGCCGACCGGGGCGGCGGTGCCCGTGGTGTGGGTGGTGCTGCCGGAGGCCGCCCAGGACTCCTCCCCGTCCGGGTTCACGTCGTCCTCGGGCGCCGACGCGATCGGACCCTGGGCCGAGGCGCTCTGCGCCCAGTCGGGCTGCGGAGGGACGGCGGGCAGCGGCTGCCCGGGGACGGGGTGACCCGGCCGGGACGGCGCCTCCGGTGCCTCGGAGGGCCGTGCCCTCCGGCGGCCGGACGGCACGGGGTGCGGCTGCGGCGGGGTGTGGTCCGCGTCCGGGGCGTTCCGTACGGCGTCGTGGCGCTCGGGCAGCGGACCCTCCCCGGTGGCCGGCAGCGGCTGACCACCGGCAGGACCCGGCTGCGCACCGGCGGGACCCGGCTGCGCACCGGCCGGATCCGGCTGTGCACCGGCAGGGACCGCTTGCGGGGCGGGTGAGGCCGGGGCGGCGGAAGGCGGTGCCACGACCGGCGGGCCCGGAGCCACCGGCGGAATGCGGTCCGCCGCGGCGGGCGGCAGGGCGAACGCGGTACGAGGCCCCGAGGGTTCGGCCGCGGCGGCGCGTTCCTGCGCCGCGGCGAGGGCCCGGCGGGCCCGCCGCCCTCCGGGCTGCTGCGCCGGCTGTTCCGGCCGCGACCGGTCCTGCTGTGCGGTGGCCTCGGGCGAGGCGAGCGCGGGCAGCGCGGCCCGGCCGCCGGCCTGGCGCCCGGAGGCGGTCTGCGGCACGCCCTGGGGCGGCACCGTCTGCCCCCGCTGCGGGCGGCCGCCCCCGCCCTGCGCGCCCTCGGCCGCCGTGACCACGGACCCCTCCGAGGGAGCGGAGGCCGCCGCGGGCAGCGCCAGCGCCTGCCGGGGCTCCCCGCCCGTCTCCGCGGGGCTGGGGCGGCCGCGCCTGCGACCGGAACCCTCGTTCCGCTGAGGCGGGGTCAGGCCCTGTTCCTCCTGCTGCGCCTGTTGGTCCGTGGACTCACGGCGGGCCCTGCGCCGGCCGGTCGGCTCCGCTGCCGCGGTGTCGCCGGACTCCGTGCCGGCCGGGCCCGCGTCCACGGGGCTGTCCAGGAACGCGTCCGTCGACGCCCTGCGCGCCCGGCGCCGACCGCCCTGCGGGGCGGGCTCCGGCGCCGGCTCCGGCACGGCGGCCGCCTCGGGCACCGGGAGCGGCTCGGGGACGACGGTCCCGGCGCCCGTGCCGAGCGGCACCTCGAGGACGTACGCGCTGCCGCTCATCCCGGCCATCTCGTGCGTCTGGAGCACACCCCCGTGCGCGCGTACGATCCCGCGCACGATCGGCACGTGCACCGGGTCGCCCCCGGCGAACGGCCCGCGCACCTCGATCCGTACGACCTCACCCCGCTGCGCCGCGGCCACGACGACGGTCGAGTCGACGTAACCGCCGCCCGGCACCGGCCGGGCCTTGCCGGTCGAGTCGACACCGGCCACGTCGGCGACGAGGTGGGCGAGTGCCGTGATCAGCCGGCCCGCGTCGACCTCGGCCTCGATCGGCGGGGCGTGCACCGCGAACTGGGCGCGGCCGGGACCGATCAGCTCGACGGCTCCGTCGATGCCCGCGGTCACCACGGCGTCGAGCAGCACCGTCCGCTTGACCAGTTCCTCGGTGCCGGTGTCCAGGCGCTGATAGCTCAGCACGTTGTCGACGAGCGTCGTCATGCGCGCGTAGCCCGCGGCGAGGTGGTGCAGGATCTGGTTGGCCTCGGGCCAGAGCTGGCCGGCCGGGTCGGCGGCGAGGGCCGAGAGCTCGCCGCGCAGCTCCTCCAGCGGACCCCGCAGGGACTCGCCCAGCACGGCGGTCAGCTGGGTGTGCCGCGCTTCGAGCCCGGTGAGACGCTCCGCCTGCTCCTCCAGTTCGGAGGCGTACCGCTCGGTCCGGTCGGCGGACTCCGCCGCGTGCCGCTCGGTGAGCTCGGCGATCTCGGCCCGGTGGCTCTCGGTGAGCCGGGCGATCTCGGCCGCGTGCCGGTCGGTCAGCCCGGAGACCTCGTCGGTGTGCTGCTGTGCCAGTTCCTCGTACGGCCTGCGGTCGGTGAACGTCATGACGGCGCCGACCAGCTGGTCCCCGTCGCGCACGGGGGCGGTCGTCAGATCCACCGGGACCCGGCCGCCGCTCTTGGACCAGAGCACCTGCCCGCGTACGCGGTGCTTGCGGCCGGACCGCAGGGTGTCGGCCAGCGGCGACTCCTCGTACGGGAACGGGTCACCCTCCGCGCGCGAGTGCAGGATCAGCGGGTGGAGCTCCTTGCCGCCGAGGTCGCTGGCCCGGAAGCCGAGGATCTGGGCGGCCGCGGGGTTGACCAGGACGACCCGGCCGTCCGTGTCCGTGCCGACGACGCCCTCGGAGGCGGCCCGCAGGATCATCTCGGTCTGGCGCTGCGAACGGGCCAGCTCGGCCTCGGTGTCGACGGTGCCGGAGAGGTCCCGCACGACGAGCATGAGGAGCTCGTCACCGGTGTAGCTGGAGTGGATGTCGTTGTAGCCGGCCTGACCGCTGTCCAGGGAGGCACTGGTGACCTCGACCGGGTACTCGGTGCCGTCGGTCCGGCGCGCGGTCATCCGCGTCGGCTTGGTCCTGCCCTGCTCGTCCGCAGCATCCGGCCTGCGCATCGACCCCGGGATCAGCCTGGAGTCGAACTCCGGAAGCAGATCGAGCAGTCCGCGGCCCACGAGCGCGGTGCCCGGGGTCTCGAACATTTCGAGGGCGATGGTGTTGGCGTTGACGACCGTGCCGTTGCAGTTGACGAGCAGGAGCCCGTCCGGAAGGGCGTCGAGTATGGCTGCGAGGCGAGCAGCGCCTCGGGATGGCCTGCTGCTCACGAGACGCTTCCTCCCTGAATACCGCACCTTGCCGACAGCGGGCCCCATCCTGCCCCTCGGGCCTCAGGCTGTCACTGGAGGAGTCTAAAGGCAGGGAGCGCATGGCGGGCGGCGGATGAGGGGGAGCTCTCACCAAGGTTCTGTGCACACGGTGTACGCCGGTGGCCCAGAGTGTGACGGCGAGCGCCCCCTCTGACGTGCGCGTATGCGTTCCGGGGCGCGCACGGAGGCTGCCCGGAACGCCCCGGATCGCGGCCTGCGAGGCTTCCGGGGCGGCCTGTGCGCGCCCCGGTGTGCGCCGTCGGACGCAGCCGAAGTCCCGGCGCACGCCCCGCCGAACCGGCTACCTCGCGGAGGGGAGCACCGGCACGAGGTTGTTCCAGCGCGAGATCTCGCAGCCGTTGGCCCGGCTGAATCGCGCGTCGACGTCCTCGCCCTCCCAGGTGCCCTGCACACGGGCCGCGGCCGGCCCGCCGGCCTGCTGGGTGCACATGGCGTTGCGGTCGGTGGCCACGAAGGGGTTGTCCCCCGCCTCGGCGGCCTCGTCCAGCAGGTCGCAGGCACGCTGCGCCTCCGGGTGACTGCCGCCCGCCGGGCCGCACTCCAGCTCGAAGACTCCGTCGGCAGCCGGGTTGCCGGACTCCGAGACGGTCACGGTGAGCCGCGTCCCACCGTCCTGTGCCGTCGGCCAGTCCCCCTGGAGTACGGGGAGGGGAGGCAGCGGCACGAGAGGGGACACCGCTGTGGCGGCGGGCGCGGCGGCGGACAGCACGGCGAGGGACGCGGCGGCGGTGAGGGTGAGACGACGCAGCATGCGGGGCTCCTGTTGTTCTGGCGCGCCCTGGAGCGCGCCGGCCTGCTCCGGCACGCGCCGGGTGGAGGCGCGCGCAGGGCACACGGGGGTGACGGACGGAGGGCGGAGCCCTCGTCCTCTCTAACGCTCCCTACGCCCGCACGTTGCGCAACTCATGGGGGGCCGACCGGAACAGCCCCACGCGCTCGAACACCCGGCCGGTCGCGCGGCGGAGCCCCCGGGGCCGGTCGCGGCAGGAACGCCGGACCGGAACTCCCGCCGCAGGGCGCTTTGCCTCGCCGCCCACCTGCCTAGTACCGTGGGCGGCGATTGGTGACAGCGCGCTCGACTGTGTCATCATCTGCACGCACCACTCGCGCTTGCGCGAGGTGTGCTGGAGGCGTCGCCTAGTCCGGTCTATGGCGCCGCACTGCTAATGCGGTTTGGGTCTTAAAGCCCATCGAGGGTTCAAATCCCTCCGCCTCCGCAGGAACCCGAAGCCCCACGCCCCAGGCGTGGGGCTTCGGTCGTATCCGGCCCCCGGACGGCTGTGGGAACGTGCCTGAGAGCCGTGTTTCCGCAGCTCGGGGGCGGTATGGCTAATGGATTTCGCGTCACGGCGCAGGTCATGTAATGTTGTTCTCGCAACGCCGACGGGGCAGAAAAGCCCGGGAAGCGGGACCGAGGCTCAGGCCGAGGACAAGCACTCGTAGCTTAACGGATAGAGCATCTGACTACGGATCAGAAGGTTGCAGGTTCGAATCCTGCCGAGTGCACAGCAGGCCAGAGGCCCCCAGGAGAAATCCCGGGGGCCTCTCGCGTTGGCCGTACAGCGGCGAGGTCCTCAGCGCAGCTGTTCGGCCAGGCCGACGATGATGCCCTCCGGGCCGCGGACGTAGCAGAGCAGGTAGCTGTCCTCGAACCGGGCGATCCCGCCGACGAGTTCGGCGCCGTGGGGGCGCAGGCGGGCAACGGTGTCCTCGAGGTCGTCCACGGCGAACATGACGCGGTGCGTGCCCAGGATGTTGTGCGGCTTGTCGCGGGGCTCGGTGCTGATCGCCGCGGGGCTGCGGTACTTCGACAGTTCGAGCCGGCTGTTGCCGTCCGGGGTCCGGACCATCGCGATGTCACAGTGCACGCCGTCGAGTCCGGTGCACCGGTCTGCGACGGGGCCCTCGACCTCCGCCCTGCCCTCCAGCTCCATACCGAGTTCCACGAAGAACGCGATGGCGGCATCCATGTCCTCGACGACGATGCCGACGTTGTCCATCCGCTGAATCGCCATGCTGGTCTCTCCCTGCTTCCTCGTGCGGCCGGTGGTGGCCGCTCATGTCCCTGGGACGGAGCCGGTGGCACGTTCTCGACATCCCCGGACCGCCGGGCTCCGAAAGATCTGGGCCGAGCCTCGGGCGAGATTCATCCGGATGCGGCAATCCAGCTCCCGAGAAGGCCCGCACCGTGGTCGCTGTGCTCGCATGCGGAGGCGGGCGGGCGTCACTCGCCTTGTCGCGGTATCCCGTGCGTGGCGTCGAGCACCAGGGACAGCAGCCGCTCCGGCTGGTCCGGGTCCTCGCGGCGAGCCGTGGACAGTGCGATCCCGACGACGAGTTGCACCAGGTCGTCGGCAGTCAGGTCGGTGCGAGCAGTTCCCCGTTGTTGAGCCCGGGTCAGCAGCCCGGCTGCCGCGTCCAGGATCAGTCGGTGGCAGTCGAGGCCCGTCGCGTCGGGCTCCTCGACCATCAGCGCGCTGCCCATGCCCTGGTTGACGCGGGCGTGCGCCAGGAACGCGCGCAGCCAGAGCTCCAGGGCGTCGTCGGCCGATTCCGACGAGAGCAGTGTTTCCGCCTGCGCGCACAGGCTCTCGATCCGGTCTGTGAGTACCGCGGTCAGCAGGGCGTGACGGGTCGGGAAGTGGCGGTAGAGCGTCCCGGGGCCCACGCCGGCCCGGCGGGCGATCTCGTTGAGGGATGCCCCGGGGCCGACTTCGCCGAACACGTCCCGTGCCGTGGCCAGGAGGCGCTCCCGATTGAGGCGCGCGTCCGTGCGCCGCTGCGGCTGCGCGGAGGTGTGGCCGTGCCTGATCGTCATTGTCCCGTCCTCCGGGCGTCTCGGGATGGCTAAGCGGAGAGATTCTCCGTATCGTAGTCGCCATTAAACGGAGAACTACTCCGGAACGCCTGCCTGGGGAGCACGGATGACAGCACGTACGAGGGATGAGCTCGGCCGGATCGGGATCTGGACCCTTGCCTATGAGGGCCGGCCCGCCGGTCACGTACGCGAATCGGCAGCCGAGATAGAGGAGTTGGGTTACGGAGCCATCTGGTACGGGGAGGCGTTCGGCCGCGATGCGGTGGGCCAGGCGTGGTTGCTGCTGTCGGCGACCCGTCGTATCCGCGTGGCGTCCGGCATAGCCAATATCGCGTTCCGGGACCCGATCGCCATCGCCACCGCGGCGCGCACGCTCGGAGAGGCGTTCCCCGGGCGCTACGTACTCGGCCTGGGCGGCCACCGGGTCGACGACACGGTTCACGACGTGGACGGCTATCCCGTGCCGGCCCGCGGCAGAGCGTTGAGCACGATGCGCGCCTACCTGGATTCCATGGACGCGGTGCCCGCCCACGGTCCGGTGCCGGACCCGGCCCCGCGGCGTGTGCTGGCCGCGCTCGGCCCGCGGATGCTGGAACTGGCCGCCGAACGTACGTGGGGCGCGCACCCGTACTTCGTGTCCGTCGAGCACACCGTACGGGCGCGCCGGATCATGGGACCGGACGCGTTTCTGGGGGTCGAGCAGGCGGTCGTGCTGGACTCCGACCTCGGCCGGGCCCGGGAGGTGGCCACGGCACACGTCGCCGGGTACGTCTCGATGGCGCCGCACCAGGAAGCGAACGTGCGCCGGCTCGGCTTCGGCGATGAGGACATCGTCGGCGGTCCGAGCCGCCGGCTGGTGGACGCGATCGTCGTCTACGGGGATGCGGACGCGATCCGCCGACGCGTACAGCAGCACCTCGACGCGGGAGCCGATCACGTCTGCCTGCAGGTGCTCACCTCCGACCCGGCCGCGCTGCCGGAGCGTGAGTGGCGTGAGCTCGCTCCCGCCCTCGTGCCCCGTCAGCCTCTCCGGACCGGCGCCTGAGTCCGCCGGGCCGGCCCGGAGGAGCCCGGCCGGGTCAGGCCGATTCCGCGAGGGGCTCCGCCGCCGGGGCCCGGTCCCGGACCACGGGGCGGCGTCGGGTCGGCAGTCCGAAGGTCGGGTTGGCGACACCCCAGGCCGCGCCCTTGCAGACCAGCTCCTTGTAGAACGCGGCGAGCCGGCCGGTCAGGGCTGACCGGACCGCCCGGTCGTCGGCGGTGACGTACTGGATCAGGCCCTCCCTGCGGCCCAGCGAGATGCACTGGTTGAAGTAGCGGAGCGGCGTGTCCGGGAGCTTGCCGCCGGTCAGGCCCGCCGCGATGGAGTCGGCGGCCTGCCATGCGGTGGGGAGGCCCGACGCGCACGACATCCGCAGCGGTTTGCCGCCGGGGCCCTTCACCAGGGCCGCGTCCCCGATGGCGTACACGTCCGGGTGCGAGACCGAGCGCATCGCTCCGTCGACCACGATCCGGCCGGTGTCGGAGACCTCCAGAGCGGTGGCCTTCGCGATCGGGTGGACGGCGAAGCCGGCGGTCCACACGGTGACCGCGGCCGGGACGGACGTGCCGTCGGCGGTGGTGACGTGGTCGGCCTCCACACCGGTGACGGCGGTGTGTTCGTGCACGGTGATGCCGAGCTTGTCGAAGACCTTCCACAGGTGCTGCCGGCCCTTGGGCGAGAGCGTGTCGCCGAGCCCGCCCCGGGCGGCGAGCGCGACGTCGAGGTCCGGGCGGGACTCGGCGATCTCGGTCGCTGCCTCCAGGCCGGTGAGGCCGCCCCCGATGACGACCACGTGCTGTCCGGCGTCCAGGCCTGCCAGGCGCTCGCGCAGCCGGAGCGCCCCGGGGCGGCCGGCGATCTCGTGGGCGTGCTCGGCGGTGCCGGGGACGCCCTGGGTGTTCCAGCCGCTGCCGAGGGCGTACACGAGGCTGTCGTACTCCAGCTCCTCGGCGCCGTTCGCGTCGACGACGGCCACGGTCCCGCGGTCGACGTCCAGACCGGTGACCGTCGCGAGCCTCAGCTCGACGCCGGTGCCCGCGAACATCTGGCTGAAGGGCCGGGGCCTGAGCTCCTGGCCGACGGCCAGCTGGTGCAGCCGGACGCGCTCGACGAAGTCGGGCTCGGCGGTGACGAGGGTGATGTCGACGTCCTCGCGGCGCAGTCGCCTGGCGAGGCGGCCGGCGGCGACGGCTCCGGTGTATCCGGCTCCGAGAACGATGATGCGGTGCTTCATTTCCCTGCTCCTGTCTCGCGCGGGTCTGCCCCTTGAACCGGGCAGCCCGCCGTTTCCTGACAGGAGTGCGATGTGAAGCAGGTCACACCGGGGTCAGTACAGGTTGAGCAGGGGTTCTCCGTGGTCGGAGGCGGCCCACCGCTGGGTCGCGCGTTCGAGCTTGTCGGGGTTGGCCTGGGCGCGGATCGCCGCGATGCCCTCGGAGGTGATCTCCAGGCACATGACGCCGATGACCCGGCCGTCGACGACCGCCACGAGGGCGGGGCCGTTGTTGGCCGTCGTGACGTAGACCCCGGGCGAGCCGCCGGCCATGGCGCGCTTGGCCTTGCCGGGCTTGAACAGGCCCCGCAGGAACTTCGCGACCGCGACGGCGCCCTCGAACGGCTTGGTGCGGGCCGGGACCTTCCCGCCGCCGTCGCCGATCGAGACGGCGTCCGCGGTGAGCAGCCGTACGAGCGGCTCGGTACGGCCGCTGGTGGCGGCCTCGATGAACTCCTCGACGATCCGCCGGGCGGCGGCCTCGTCGACCGCGCTGCGGGCCTTGCCCTCCGCGACGTGCTTCCTGGCGCGGTGGAGGATCTGCTGGGCGGCGGACTCGGTGATGTCGAGGATCTCCGCGATCTTCCGGTGCGGGTAGCCGAAGGCCTCCCGCAGCACGTACACCACCCGCTCGTTGGGGGAGAGACGCTCCATGAGGGCGAGGACGGCGTACGAGACGGATTCCCGCTGCTCGGCGGTGTCGGCGGGGCCGAGCATCGGATCCCCGGGGAGCAGCGGTTCCGGCAGCCACTGACCCACGTAGGTCTCGCGGCGGGCGCGGGCCGAGGTGAGCTGGTTGAGGCACAGGTTGGTGAGGACCTTCGTCAGCCAGGCCTCGGGGACCTCGATCCGGTCCGTGTCGGCGGCCTGCCAGCGCAGGAACGTGTCCTGCACGGCGTCCTCGGCGTCGCTCGCGGAGCCGAGGAGGCGGTAGGCGATGGCTTCGAGCCGGGGCATGAAGGCCTCGAACCGGTCCACGTCGTCCACGGTCAGAGCCATGGCTCGGATCCTAGCCCTGTTGGAGTCGCACCTGCTCATGTCCGACGTGAAGGGGACGGCCTGGCCATGGCCTCGCGTACGGGTTCTCGGCGCAGGGCTCGTAGGACGAGGAGCCGGCCGCCTGGAGTTCCGGCAGGGCCTTCGCCGGCCGGCCCGGTCCGTTAGGGTCTCCCGGTCGACGCCGGCCGTCCCGAGGAGAACGACATGGCCCCACGCATCGAGGGCCCGCCCGATCCGTCCGGTCCCCCGGACCTGTTCACCGAGGCCTCCCGCGCGTCCGTCCACACCCTGGGTGCGAGCTGAGAGGGGCGGCATGAGCGGCTGGCGGTGCACCGGCCTGCGCTGGCCCCACGGCGAGCCCGTCCTCGGGTGGGCGCGGAGCGACGGGACCGGGCGGGGGCGGGAGAGCGTCCTGGCGTACGGGAAGGAGCTCGCGTTCCGGGCAGAGGGGGAGCGGCACTGCCTGGGGGCGCGCGGCAACCCGTGTCCGGTCGGGGCCGTGGTGCCCGTACGGAGCACGGGGGCGCGGTGCGCGGAGTGCGCACGGCTGGACCGGGCGCACTCGGTGGCCGCCGACACGATCGCCGACGACCCGCGTACGTACCGCGTCTATCTGGCCTGGTTCGGTCCTGGCATGGTCAAGGTCGGGATCACGGGGGAGTCGCGGGACGCCGCGCGGCTGCGGGAGCAGGGGGCCGTGGTGTTCAGCTGGCTGGGGCGCGGGCCGCTGATGGCCGCGCGGCGTACGGAGGAGCTGCTGCGCTCGGCGCTCGGGGTGCCCGACCGGATCCCGTACGCGCGCAAGCGCGCGGTGCGGGGCGAGCTGCCGGGGGCGGCGGAACGGGCCGCCGAGATCGAGGGGCTGTACGGGCGGGCCGCCGCCCTGGAGGGGGCCGGCTGGCCGGAGGCGCTGGAGCGGCTGCCGTTCGTGGCCGTCGACCACGCCGGGGTGTTCGGGCTCGACGGTGCGGAGGCGGCGGCGCGCGTGGTGACCGGGCTGGTGGACGGCGGGGTGGTGGCCGGCCGGCTGGTGGCCGCGGCCGGTCCCGATCTGCACCTGGAGACGGTGGACGAGGGGGTCGTCGTGCTGGACACGCGGCTGGTCACCGGCTGGGACCTGGTGGGCGCCGACGCGCGGGCGGGTACCGGTGTGCCGACCGCGGCCCTGGGGGGCGGTGGCGTGCAGGACGGGCTGTTCTGAGATCGTCACCGGAGATCGTTGCCGGTGAGGTGTCGAGGCGGGTGGGGTGGATGAGCGACGACGACCGTGACCGTGAGGATGTCGTGCGGTTCTGGCAGCGGCTCGGGCTGCCCGGGATCATCGACGTCCACACGCACTTCATGCCGGAGCGGGTGCTCAGCAAGGTGTGGGCCTACTTCGACTCGGCGGGCCCTCTGACGGGGCTGGAGTGGCCGATCACCTACCGGCGGGACGAGGACGAACGCCTCGCGCTGCTGCGCTCGTTCGGCGTGCTCCGGTTCACCTCGATGCTCTACCCGCACAAGGCCGGCATGGCCTCCTGGCTGAACGGCTGGGCGGCGGACTTCGCCGCGCGGGTGCCGGACTGTCTGCACACCGCCACGTTCTTCCCGGAGGAGGGCGCGGGGACCTATGTGCGCGAGGCGGTCGAGGCGGGGGCGCGCGTCTTCAAGTCGCACCTCCAGGTCGGGGCCTACGATCCGAACGACCCGCTGCTGGAGCCCGTGTGGGGGCTGCTGGCCGAGGCAGGGATCCCGGTGGTGACGCACTGCGGCTCCGGTCCGGCGCCCGGCGCGCACACGGGCCCCGGGCCGATCGGCCGTCTGCTGTCCCGCCACCCCCGGCTGAAGCTGGTGGTGGCGCACATGGGAATGCCGGAGTACGCGGAGTTCCTGGCGCTGGCGTCCGCGTACCCCGGGGTGCGGCTCGACACGACGATGGCGTTCACGGACTTCACCGAGGACTTCACGCCGTTCCCGCCCTCGGAGCGCGGACGCCTCGCCGATCTCGGGGACCGGATCCTGCTCGGCACGGACTTCCCGAACATCCCCTACCCGTACGCCCACCAGCTGCACGCCCTGGAGCGGTTGGGGCTGGGCGACGCCTGGCTGCGGGCGGTCTGCCACGGGAACGCGAGCGAGCTGTTCCGGTAGACCCCACAGGCCGCGGGCGCGTTTCTCAGGAAATTCACAGGTAGGCGAAAGGCCTCTCTCACGGCCGTCTCACAGGCTTGAGCCATGACGACGACCTCGCCCCAGGGGCGTACAGAACTGCTCAGGGCCGACCGCAGTCCCATCCGCGTGCTGGTCGTGGACGACGAGGCTCCGCTTGCCGAGCTGCTCTCCATGGCCCTGCGCTACGAGGGGTGGGAGGTGCGCAGTGCCGGGGACGGCGCGGGGGCCGTCCGTACGGCGCGCGACTTCCGCCCCGACGCGGTGATCCTCGATGTGATGCTTCCCGACATGGACGGGCTGGCGGTGCTCGGCCGGCTGCGGCGCGAGCTCTCCGACGTGCCCGTGCTGTTCCTGACCGCGCGGGACTCGGTGGAGGACCGGATCGCGGGGCTCACGGCGGGGGGCGACGACTACGTCACCAAGCCGTTCAGCCTGGAGGAGGTCGTGGCACGGCTGCGCGGGCTGATCCGCCGCTCGGGTACGGCCTCGGCCCGCAGCGATTCGACGCTCGTCGTGGGTGACCTGGTGCTGGACGAGGACAGCCACGAGGTGAGCCGGGGCGACGACTCGATCCATCTCACGGCGACCGAGTTCGAGCTGCTGCGCTTCCTGATGCGCAATCCGCGCCGGGTGCTGAGCAAGGCTCAGATCCTCGACCGGGTCTGGAACTACGACTTCGGCGGTCAGGCCAACGTCGTCGAGCTGTACATCTCCTACCTGCGCAAGAAGATCGACGCGGGACGCACCCCGATGATCCATACCCGGCGCGGGGCCGGATACCTCATCAAGCCGGGTGACTGACCCCGTGAGCGGGAAGAGCGCCGGTCGCCCCTGGACGCTCCGGACCCGTCTCGTCGTGTACGCGGTGACGCTCATCGCGGTGGTCGCCGCCGTGATCGGTTCGGTCACCGCGATCGCCTTCCAGAGCTACATGGCCGGGAAGCTGGACGGCCAGCTGCGCGACATCGCCGGAGTGGCCCAGCGGCCTCCGCCGGGAGGCGGCAAGATCGACCGGGGCGGCCCCACGAATGACGAGGAGCCGCTGGCCTTCATCGGCAGGGGTACGCCCGACACGTTCGGTGCCGTCGTCTCGGGCGGCTCCGTCACCGCCTCGAAGGTGATCAAGGGTCCGGACGCCCGGGAGAGCGCCGAGGAGCTGACCGACGCGCAGAAGGACGCCATCGAGGCCGCCGACGTGGCCCCGGACGGCGAGGCCCATGACGTCGAGCTTCCCGGGCTGGGCGGGTACCGCGTGCAGGTCGTCCCTTCGGGAGCGGGTACGTCCGTCGTGGTCGGCATCCCCACGGCCGAGGTGGACAAGGCCGTCAACACCCTGATCGTCGTCGAGGTCTGTGTCACCTGTGCCGGGCTCATCGCCGCCGGTATCGCCGGTGCCGCGATGGTCGGTGTCGCCCTGCGTCCGCTGCGCAGGGTGGTCGCCACGGCTACCCGGGTCTCCGAACTCCCGCTGCACAGCGGTGAGGTGGCTCTCCTCGAACGGGTGCCGGACGCCGAGGCCGATCCGCGCACGGAGGTGGGCCAGGTCGGCGCCGCCCTCAACAGGATGCTGGGCCACGTGGGTTCGGCCCTGGAGGCCCGGCAGAAGAGCGAGACGCGGGTACGTCAGTTCGTCGCGGACGCCAGTCACGAGCTGCGCACACCGCTCGCCTCGATCCGCGGGTACGCCGAACTGACGCGCCGCGGAAGGGAGAACGCCGGGCCCGACACCCGGCATGCCCTGGGGCGGATCGAGTCCGAGGCGGAACGGATGACGGGCATGGTCGAGGACCTGCTGCTCCTGGCCCGGCTCGACGCCGGACGGCCGCTCTCGTACGAGAGCACCGATCTCTCGCCGCTCGTCATCGACGCGGTGAGCGACGCCCGCGTCGCGGACCGTGCCCCCGGCGGCGCCTCCGGACCCACCCACCACTGGCGGCTCGAACTGCCCGAGGTGCCCGCGACGGTGTCGGGCGACCCGACCGGGCTCCAGCAGGTGCTGGTCAACCTGCTCGCGAACGCGCGCACCCACACCCCGCCGGGGACCACCGTCACGGTCCGTCTGCGACAGGCGCGCAGGGAGCTGCCCTGGGTGACCCTGGAGGTCCAGGACGACGGGCCGGGCATCCCCGCCGAGTTGCAGCCGCGTGTCTTCGAGCGGTTCGCGCGGGGTGACGCCTCACGCTCACGGCACGCCGGATCGACGGGCCTCGGCCTCGCCATCGTGCAGGCCGTCGTCGCCGCACACGGCGGGCTGGCCGAGGTGCGGTCGGTGCCGGGCGACACGGTGTTCGCGGTCCGTCTGCCGGCCGACACGGTGTACGGGGAAGGCGCGGACAGCTCCGCCCGGGCCTCGGCGCCCAGGGTGGACGGAGCCGGAGGCGAGGCTGTGACCTGGGAAAACGGCACGGCTGGCGCCCCCGTGGCGTACTCACAGACGGACCACAGGCTCAGCACACGGATGTGACAGCGCGGTTGGCGAGTGTCTGTGCCATGCGAACCGACACTGCCTGGAGCACCCTGCCGGCCCGGGAACATCTCCTGGCCGCAGCGGTCGGCGCTCCCGTACTCGACGTAGTGGTCCCCGTGTACAACGAGGAGAAGGACCTCGAAACGTGCGTGCTGCGCCTCCACGACCATCTGGCGCGTACGTTCCCCTACGGCTTCCGGATCACCGTGGCGGACAACGCGAGCACCGACCGTACGCCCGAGGTGGCGGCCCGGCTGGCGGCCCTGATCCCCGAGGTCCGGTCGTACCGGCTGGAGGAGAAGGGCCGGGGCCGGGCGCTGCGGACCGTCTGGTCCCACTCGGACTCCCCTGTCCTCGCCTACATGGACGTCGACCTCTCCACCGACCTCAACGCCCTTCTGCCGCTGGTCGCCCCGCTGATCTCCGGCCACTCCGACCTGGCCATCGGGTCTCGTCTCGCCCGTAGTTCGCGGGTGGTGCGGGGGTCGAAGCGTGAGTTCATCTCGCGGGCCTACAACCTCATCCTGCGCTCCTCGCTGGCCGCGAGGTTCAGCGACGCCCAGTGCGGCTTCAAGGCGATACGGCGCGAGGTCGCGCAGCGGCTGCTGCCGATGGTCGAGGACACCGGATGGTTCTTCGACACCGAGATGCTGGTGCTCGCCGAGCGGGCCGGGCTGCGCATCCACGAGGTGCCGGTCGACTGGGTCGACGACCCGGACTCCACGGTGCACATCGTGCGGACCGCGACCGATGACCTCAAGGGCGTCTGGCGGGTGGGCCGGGCCCTGGCCACCGGAGCGCTTCCGCTGGACCGCCTGGCCCGGCCCTTCGGTGACGACCCGCGCGACCGGGCCGTGCCGGGGGTGCCGCGCGGACTCGCCAGGCAGCTGGTCGGGTTCTGCGTCGTGGGGGCGCTCTCCACCCTGGTCTACCTCGTCCTGTACTCCCTCTTCCGGCTGGGCGTCGGCCCGCAGTTCGCCAACGCGGCGGCACTCCTGGTGTCGGCCGTCGCCAACACGGCGGCGAACCGGAGACTCACCTTCGGCGTACGCGGCCGGGGCGGGGCCGTGCGACACCAGGCGCAGGGGCTCGTCGTCTTCGCGATCGGGCTCGCTCTCACCAGCGGTTCGCTCGCCGCCCTGGGCACGGCGTCCGGATCGGCGTCGCACGGCACGGAACTCGCCGTGCTGATCGCGGCCAATCTCGCGGCGACGGTGCTGCGGTTTCTGCTCTTCCGCGCCTGGGTCTTCCCCGACCGGCGCACCGACCACCAGGACGCCCGCCAGGGTGCCGCACACGAATCGAGGGACGCCCGATGACCGCCACCCACTCCGACCGTCTCCAGGCCCCGCCCGGCACCCCGGGGTCGTCCGGGCACGTCGCGGGCGTGCGGGAGCCGCTGTGGCGGCGCATCCGCCGGGGCAGGCCCGAGGACCCGCGCTGGGCGAGGCCCGCCTTCCTCGGAGTGCTGCTCGTCGTCGCGCTCGCGTACCTGTGGAATCTGAGCGCGTCCGGCTACGCCAACTCCTTCTACTCCGCGGCCGTGCAGGCCGGCAGCCAGAGCTGGAAGGCCTTCTTCTTCGGCTCGCTGGACTCGGCGAACGCGATCACCGTGGACAAGCCCCCGGCCACGCTCTGGCCGATGGCCCTCTCGGTCCGGATCTTCGGCCTGAGCTCCTGGGCGATCCTCGCGCCCCAGGTGCTGATGGCCGTCGCCACCGCCGGTGTCCTCCACGGGGCCGTGCGCCGCCGCTTCAGCGCCGCCGCCGGGCTGATCACCATGGTGGTCTTCGCACTGACTCCGGTCGCCGCGCTGATGTTCCGTTTCAACAACCCGGACGCGCTGCTCGCGCTCCTGATGACCGTCACCGTCTACTGCGTGCTGCGCGCGATGGAGGGCGGCCGTACGAAGTGGCTGGTCTGGGCGGGCGTCGCGGTGGGGCTCGCGTTCCTGTCGAAGACGCTGCAGGCCTTCCTGGTCCTGCCGCCGCTCGCCGTGCTGTACGCGGTGTTCGCGCCGGTCCCGGTGCGGAAGCGGTTCGGGCAGCTCGGCCTGGCGGCGCTGGCGATGATCGTGTCCGGCGGCTGGTGGGTGGCGATCGTCGAGCTGTGGCCCGCCTCGTCACGCCCGTACATCGGCGGCTCTCAGAACAACTCCTTCCTCGAACTCACCTTCGGTTACAACGGACTCGGCCGTATCAACGGCGAGGAGACCGGCAGCGTCGGCGGTGGCGGCGGTGGCGGGCAGGGCGGCGGTTGGGGCGAGACCGGTATCGGCCGCATGTTCAACTCCGAGATCGGCGGCCAGATCTCGTGGCTGCTGCCCGCCGCGCTGATCCTGCTGGCCGCGGGGGTCTGGCTGACCTGGCGGGCGAAGCGGACCGACACGGCCCGTGCGGCGTTCCTCGCCTGGGGCGGTTCGCTGCTGATGACGGCCCTCGTCTTCAGCTTCATGGCCGGCATCTTCCACCAGTACTACACGGTGGCCCTGGCGCCCTACATCGCGGCGCTGGTCGGCATGGGCGCCACGGTCCTCTGGGAGGAACGGGGCAAGTGGTGGGCGGGCGCCGCGCTCGGCGTGACCGTCGCGGCGACGGCCGTCTGGGCGTACGTCCTGCTCGGGCGGACCCCGGACTGGTTCCCGTGGCTGCGCTGGGCCGTCCTGATCGGTGGCCTCGCGGGCGCGGTGGGGCTGCTGTTCGCCGCACGGCTGGGCCGGACGCTCCTGCTGGGCGTGGCGGGTCTGGGTCTGGCGGCGTCGCTGGCCGGGCCGACGGCGTACACGATCAGCACGCTCGGCACCGGGCACCAGGGCTCGATCGTCACCGCGGGTCCGTCCGGCGCGAGCATGGGCGGCCCCGGTGGCGGCCGGGGCGGTGGACCCGGCGGCGGTGAGGGCGGCGGCACGCGGCCCCCCGGCCAGGGCACCCGGCCGGGCGGCCAGTCGCAGGGCGGCCAGGCTCCCGGCAACGCGCCGACGGGCGGCATGCCGGGCGGCGGCGCCCCCGGGCAGGGGCAGGGGCAGGGCCTCCAGGGCCAGGCTCCCGGCGGTCAGCAGGGCGGGATGCCCGGCGGCGGCACGGGAGAAGGCGGCGCGGGCGGAGGAGGAGGCATGGGCGGGCTGCTCAACGGCGCCTCCGTCGACTCCGAGGCCAGGACGCTCCTGAAGCAGGACGCCGACGCCTACACCTGGACCGCCGCGGCCATCGGCTCGCAGAACGCCGCGAGCTACCAGCTCGCCACCGGTGACCCGGTGATGGCGATCGGCGGGTTCAACGGCAGCGACCCGTCCCCGACGCTCGCCCGGTTCAAGCAGTACGTGGAGGACGGCGAGATCCACTATCTGATCTCGGGTGGCACGGGTGGCGGCGGCATGGGCGGTGGCGAGGGCGCCTCCTCCCAGATCTCGACGTGGGTGGAGGAGAACTTCAAGGAGGTCACCGCGGGGAGCGCGACCTTCTACGACCTCACCCAGCCCAGGAGCTGAGACCCCGGTGACAGGGCGGTGGCCCCGGAGCACAGGCTTCGGGGCCACCGCCCTGTGGCATTACCGGCGCGGATCCGGAGCCCGTACGCATATGTGTTGTACGCCGTACAGGGGATGCCTTACGGTGTACAGGAAGACCTCCCATACACCGTACAAGCGCACCGGAACCAGGAGCCCGCATGACGGCGACCGCCGCCGAGCAGAACGACCTCACCCCCCGGAGCGGCCACGCGCGGCGCTGGGTGATTCTCGGAGTCATCTGCCTCGCCCAGCTCACCGTGCTGCTCGACAACACCGTCCTGAACGTCGCGATCCCCTCGCTCACCGCCGATCTGCACGCCTCCACCGCCGATGTGCAATGGATGATCAACGCCTATGCGCTCGTCCAGTCGGGGCTGGTCCTCACCGCGGGCAGCGCGGCCGACCGCTACGGCCGCAAGAGGATGCTGGTCGCAGGGCTCGCTCTGTTCGGCGTCGGCTCGCTGGCCGCGGGGCTCGCGCAGTCCTCCGGGCAGCTGATCGCCGCCCGCGCGGGGATGGGTGTCGGTGGCGCGCTGCTGATGACGACCACCCTCGCCGTCGTGGTGCAGATCTTCGACGACACCGAACGCGTCAAGGCCATCGGCATCTGGTCCACCGTCAGCTCACTGGGCTTCGCGGCCGGTCCGCTGATCGGCGGGGCGATGCTCGACCACTTCTGGTGGGGCGCGATCTTCCTGATCAACATCCCCGTGGCGGTCATCGGCCTCGTCGCGGTCGTCCGGCTCGTCCCCGAGTCGAGGAACCCCCACGGCGACCGCCCGGACCTGGTCGGGGCGCTGCTCTCCACCCTCGGCATGGCCTCCGTCGTGTACGCGATCATCTCCGGCCCGGAGCACGGCTGGGGCTCCGGCCCGGTCCTGCTGACGGCTTTCGCCGGGGTCGCCGTCCTCACCGGGTTCGTGCTGTGGGAGCTCCATGTCCCGTACCCGATGCTGGACATGCGCTTCTTCCGCGACCAGAGGTTCACCGGAGCGGTCGCGGGCGCGATCCTCGTCGCCTTCGGCATGACGGGTTCACTCTTCCTGCTGACCCAGCACCTGCAGTTCGTCCTCGGCTACGAGCCGCTGGAGGCCGGACTGCGGACGGCTCCGCTCGCACTCACCGTCGTCGCGCTCAACCTGACGGGGCTCGGTGCCCTGCTGGTGGGGAAGCTGGGGACGCCCGCCGTCATCGCCGCCGGGATGGGCCTGCTGGCCGCCGGGCTCGGGGCGATCGCGCTGCTGGGCGGGCGGGACTACGGAGGCATGCTGCTCGGTCTGCTCGTCATGGGGGCGGGCGTCGCGCTCGCCATGCCCGCGATGGCCAACGCGATCATGAGCGCCATCCCGCCGGAGAAGGCGGGCGTGGGCGCCGGGGTGAACGGCACGCTCGCCGAGTTCGGCAACGGGCTCGGGGTCGCCGTGCTCGGAGCCGTGCTCAACTCCCGGTTCGCCGCCCTCGTACCGGGCGTCGCCGGGGCGGCCTCACTGCCTGCGGCGCTCGCCGCGGCCGACGGGGCGGCGGACCGCGAGCGCATCACGGACGCCTTCGCCTCGGGCCTGGAGACCAGCCAACTGGTCGGAGCGGCCGCTGTCCTGGCCGGTGGACTGCTGGCCGCGGTCCTGCTGAGGCGGGCGGAGCGTACGGAGGCGGCTGAGTACCCCAGGTGACGGGCATAGCATCGGACGGGGGGCACCGGTACGCAGGAGAGCCACCGCGAGTCGAGGAGTGTGCGCCATGGGGTCCGCGGCAGACCGTGTGAAGAACCCTTCCAGGGTCAGTGTGTGGCTGGACCGGCGGACACCGTCGCGCACCCGTAAGGCGGATCAGCCGGCCGGTCTCGACCGGGACAGGATCACGGCGGCGAGCGTCCGGCTGCTGGACGCCGACGGCCTCGCGAAGTTCTCCATGCGGCGGCTCGCCGCCGAGCTCGACGTCACGGCGATGTCCCTCTACTGGTACGTCGACACCAAGGACGACCTGCTGGAACTCGCCCTGGACACCGTCTTCGGCGAGATCCCGGCCACGGCGCAGGACCTCGACTGGCGCGACCGCCTGCGTGAACTGGCCACCAGCTACCGGAAGATGTTCGTCCGGCACCCCTGGGTGTCGGCCCTCATCGGAAGCTTCCTGAACATCGGCCCGCACTCGATGCTGTTCTCGTACGCCGTCCAGGACGTCGTCCGGGCCACCGGGCTGCCCCTGGAGCGGCGGACGGGCGCGATGGCGGCCGTCTTCCAGTTCGTCTACGGATTCGGCACCACCGAGGGGCACTTCGTGCAGCGCACGGTGGAGGCGGGGCTCACCCAGGACGAGTACTTCGAGCGGGCGATGGGAACGATCCGCGCGGACCCGGAGATCCACCAGGCCATGCGGCCCTCGGAGAACCTCATGGACGCGCGCGGAGGGGCGACGGTGGAGGAGATGCGCGACCGGGACTTCACGTTCGCGCTGGACCTCCTGATCGCGGGCATCGAGGCGACGTGCGAACGGGCCGCACACCGGCCGTAGGACGAGCCCGGCCCTCAGTAGCCGCGGCGGGTGTCCACGGCCAGGGCCGGTGTGCGCCCCTCGGCGACCGCCTGCCAGCAGGACTCGAAGTCGGCGACGACGTCCTCGTTGGCCGTGATGCCGGCCGAGTGCGAGGTGATCACCGTGCGCGGCAGCCGCCAGGCGCGGTCGCCGGGAGCCGCGGGCTCGTCGGGCAGCACGTCGAGCACGGCCCGGCGGACCTCCCCGCCGTGCAGCGCGGCCTCCAGCGCCGCCATGTCCACCGTCGCGCCCCGGCCCACGTTGACGAAGGTGGCGCCCCGCATCGCGGTGAATCTGGCGGAGTCGAAGAAGCGCTCCGTGGCACTTGTCAGGGGCAGGGCCGACACCACCCACCTGGCCTCCGCCAGCGCCGCCGTCTCCTCCGCAGAGCCGGCCAGGACCACCCGGTCGAAGCCCGCGGGCGCGGCGCGCGGCGTGCGGCCCACACCCACCGTGCGTACGGAACAGGCGCGCAGCAGGCCGGCGACGGCGGAGCCGATGCGACCGGTGCCGTGGACGACGGCGGTCCGTCCGGCGACGAGCTCGGACGGCAGGCGGCGCCACTCGGACCTGGAGTGCTGCGCGGTGTGCTCGGGGACGGACTGGCACTCGGCGAGGATCCAGGCCAGCGTGTACTGGGCGATCCGCTCGCCCATCCGCCCCACCGTCCGGGTCAGCAGGGCCCCCTCGGGCCAGGGTCCGGCGGCGAGCAGTGCGTCCGTACCCGCGTTGACGCTGTGGAACCACAACAGGCCGGGGACCCTCAGCGCCTCGGGCAGCACGTCCCCCACGTACAGGAAGGGGACGTCGGGCGCCGTGGCGTACACCGGTACGGCCGGCCGGCCGGTGATCCGTTCCAGCTCACGGACGACGGCCGGTCCGACGGACGGGGAGGTCAGCAGCCGGGCCCGGGCGAGCGGGTCGGGGTGGGGCGGGTTCATCGGTACGCTCAGCCGCCTGCCAGGTGTGCGGGGAAGCCGCCGGTTGCGACCGGGCTCCACCGCTCCGGAGTGATCCTGATGATGGACTTCCCCTGCTTGATCATCGCCGCCCGGTACTCGTCCCAGTCCGGGTGCTCGCCGGAGATGTTGCGGAAGTACTCGACGAGGGGCTCGACCGAATCCGGTGAGTCGATCACCTCGGCCGAGCCGTCGATCTGGACCCAGGGGCCGTTCCACTCGTCCGACAGGACGATCACGCTGACCCGCTCGTCACGCTTGGCGTTACGGGTCTTGGCCCGTTCGGGGTAGGTCGAGACGACGATCCGCCCCGCGTCGTCCACGCCGCAGGTGAGCGGGGAGCCCTGGGGGCGGCCGTCGGACCGGGTGGTCAGCAGGATCGCCCGGTGCCGGGGCCGCACGAAGTCCAGCAGTTCCCCGAGTTCCACGGGGGTGTTGGTCGCGATGTTGGGTGCCATACGGCCAACCCTAGGCCGTGTCCGCGAGGTCCCGCCGTACGCCCTGTGGGCCGGGCAGGACTTCGCGGACACGGCCAGGAGCCTTCGGCCGGCCTTATCCCGGGAGGGAGTCGCCCTGGACCGCCTGGATGTCGAGCTCCACGCGCAGGGTCGTGCCGATGGCGGAGATGCCCGCCTGCAGCACCTGGTTGTAGTTCATCGCGAAGTCGTCGCGGCGCAGCTCCGCCGTCGCGTGGAAGGCCGCCCGCACCCCGCCCCACGGGTCGGGGCCGGTGCCCAGGTAGCTGAGGTCGAGGTCCACGTCCCGCGCGATGCCGTGCATCGTGAGCAGGCCGTGCACCGTCCAGCGGTCGGGCCCGACCGGGGTCAGCGCACGGGAGCGGTAGGTGAGCTCCGGGAACGTCTCCACGTCCAGGAAGTCCGCCGAGCGCAGGTGCTTGTCCCGCATGGCGTTGCCCGTGTCGATGCTGCTGGAGGCGATGAAGGCCTCCACCCGGGAGTTCTGGACGTCCTCGGTGATCTCGATGCGGCCGCCGAACTCGGTGAACCGGCCGTGCACGCTGGAGATCCCCAGGTGCTGTGCGACCGCCGCCACCGAGGAGTGCACCGGGTCCAGCGACCAGACGCCCGGAGGCGGCAGTTCCACGCCGCCCTGCCGGGCCAGCACCACGGTCCCGGCCTCGACGCGGCCGCTGGCCGTGACGAGCGCGGTGGACGCGGCGGGGGCGTAACCGACCGCCGTGACGATCACCGTGTACGCGCCGGCCGGCAGGAGGTCGTCGGTGCGGACGGCCCCGTCCTCGTCGGCGGCGGCCCGGAGCACCTGGGCGCCCGTCATGTCGGTCACCGTCACGACCGCGTGCTGGACCGCCCAGCCGTCCCGCGTACGTACCTGTGCGCGAAGTCCCATCCCGTGTTCTCTCCTTGCTCAAATCACTCGTGAAGCAGCGACTCAATGAGTCGGGCCCCGGGGCGGGATCGGCAGGCCGTCCCCTGCCTGCCGTTCCCGCCACGGGGCCCATTTCCACCGGCGGCCACAGCCTCTCCGCTCGAAGTGCTGTCCCGCCAGGGGTCTTTGCGGATCTTTCTTCTTACTCGCCCGGGTGGGCGAGCTCGATGTCGTGACCGTCGACTCCGCTGCCGCTCACGGTCAGCGAGCCCGCCACCGGCGGGTAGCCGGTCGCGATCACGGAGTACTCACCGGCGTCCAGGTCGGTGAAGGCGTACACGCCGTCCTCCCCGGTCGTCGAGGTGGCGACCACGTTGCCGGCCGCGTCGACCAGCGTGACCCGGGCGTCGTTCAGCGGTGCCCGGCGGGAGCCGGCCTTGACGACACCCCGCACCAGCGCGCCGGAGCGCAGGGCCACGTCGACCCGGGTGACACCCTGGCCGCCGACCTCCACCGGCAGGGCCAGCGGACGGAAGCCCGCGGCCGTGACGGCGACGGTCACCGAGCCGGGGATCAGCTCACCGAAGGTGAACTCACCGGCGTCGCCCGAGACACCCGTGGCCAGCACGTCGCCGCGCACGTCGGTGACGACGACCATGGCGCCGTCGACCGGGGTGCCGCCCTCGGCGGTCCGGACGGTCCCGGAGAGACCGCTCGTACCGGCGAGCAGGATGTCGTAGGCCAGCGGCTCCTCGCCGACGACCACGGTGGACGCCTGCGGCTGGAAGCCGTCGGCGGAGGCGATCAGGACGTAGCTGCCGGAGCCCGGAGCGTCCAGGACGTAGCCGCCGTCGGCCTGGGCGACGGAGCGCCCCAGCTGCCGGCCGCCCAGCGAGATCAGTGTGACGGCGGCACGGGCCACGGGTGCGCCCTCGGCGCCCCGGACCACGCCGCGTACGGGCGTTCCCTGAATGGTCAGCTCCTTGGTGGCAGCCGTCTCCTCCAGAACGGCGACCGAGGTGACCCCGGCCGTTCCCTCGGCGATCAGCGCGGTGTCGGTGGTGGGCGTCTCGACGGACTCCGTCGCGGCGGCCGCCTCGGCGGGGTTGTCGTTGCCCGCCTTGGTCTTCAGGGCGACCTCCTTGATGAAGAGGGTCAGGACGAACGCGACCAGCGCGGCAGGCGCGGCGTACAGGAAGACGTCGGCGACACCGTGGCCGTAGGCGACCTCCATGACCGTACGGAGCGGGGCGGGCAGCGCGTCGAGGTTCGGGATGCCCCCGCCACCCGTACCGCCGTGGCCCAGCGCGGCACCCTCGGGGCCGAGGTCGGCGAGACCGTCCTTGACGTAGTGGGTGACGCGGTTGCCCAGGACGGCACCCAGCGCCGAGACGCCGATCGCACCACCGAGGGAACGGAAGAACGTCACGACGGAGCTGGCCGCGCCCAGGTCGGCGGGAGCCACCTGGTTCTGCGTGGCGAGCACCAGGTTCTGCATCATCATGCCGATGCCGAGACCCATGACGAACATGAAGATCGCGATGTGCCAGTACTCGGTGTCGTACCGGATGGTGCCCAGCAGCCCGAGACCCGCGGTGAGCAGGAAGCCACCGGAGACCAGCCAGGCCTTCCAGCGACCGGTCTTGGTGATGATCTGGCCCGACACGGTCGAGGAGAGGAAGAGCCCGGCGATCATCGGGATCGTCATGACGCCGGACATCGTCGGCGACTTGTCCCGCGCCAGCTGGAAGTACTGGCTGAAGAAGACGGTGCCCGCGAACATCCCGATACCGACGAACAGCGAGGCCGCGGAGGCCAGCGTGATGGTGCGGTTACGGAAGAGGCGCAGCGGGATGATCGGCTCGCGGGCCTTGGACTCGATGAAGAGGAACAGGGCGCCGAGGACGACGGTGCCGCCCAGCATCGTGTACGTCTGCCACGAGACCCAGTCGTACTTGTCGCCCGCGAAGGTCACCCAGAGCAGCAGCAGCGAGACCGCGGCGCTGATGAAGAACGCGCCGGACCAGTCGATCTTGACGCCCTCGCGCTTGATCACGGGGAGCTTCAGGGTCTTCTGGAGCACGATCAGGGCGATGACCGCGAACGGCACACCCACGTAGAAGCACCAGCGCCAGCCCATCCAGCTGGTGTCGGTGATGACACCGCCGAGGAGCGGGCCGCCCACGGTGGCGACGGCGAAGACCGCGCCGAGGTAGCCGCTGTAGCGCCCACGCTCGCGCGGGGAGATCATCGCGGCCATCACGATCTGGGCGAGGGCGGAGAGACCGCCGACGCCGATGCCCTGCACCACGCGGCAGATGATGAGCATGCCGCTGCTGGTCGAGAGACCGGCGACTATGGAGCCGGCCACATAGATGATCAGGGCGATCTGGACCAGCAGCTTCTTGCTGAACAGGTCCGCGAGCTTGCCCCACAGCGGGGTGGTGGCGGTCATGGCCAGCAGCGAGGCCGTCACGACCCAGGTGTAGGCGCTCTGGCCGCCGCCGAGGTCGGAAATGATCTCGGGCAGGGCGTTGGAGACGACCGTCGACGACAGAATCGCGACGAACATGCCGAGCAGCAGCCCGGTCAGCGCTTCCATGATCTGCCGGTGTGTCATCGGCGTGCCTGCGGGGGCTTCGGGAGCCCCGTGCTTGGCGTGGCCGCCCCGCACACCGGGTGGTGTGGTCGTAGCCATTAAATTCCTTCTCTTTGCTTCTGTTACACGGGTGTACGGGTTTGCGAATCGTCGGAGTGCCCGGCGCGGCAGTCGCCGCTGTGCCGTCCGGGGGCGCACCCTCCGGAGCCGCGGCAGGAGAAGCTGTCGCGCAGCCGGGACAACAACGTGTTCAGCTGACCGACCTCTTCGTCGGACCAGTCGACGAGGTTGTGGGCGAACATCTCAGTCGTCCGCCGTCCCAGCTCGTCGATCAGTTCGTAGCCCGCGGGGGTCAGCCGCAGGATGCGGGACCGCTTGTCCGCCGGGTCCGGAGACCGTTCGACCCAGCCGTTCTCCACCGTGTGAGTCACGTGTCGGCTGGTCACCGACATGTTCACGGCCAGGAGCTCGGCAAGCCGGGAGATCCGCATCTCGCCGTACTGGGCCAGCAGTGTCAGCACGGCGGCCGCGCCACCGGGACACTCTGCGGGCAGGATGCGGGCGACGCCCCGCTTGACGGCTCCGACGGCACTGAGCTGCCGGGCCAGTTCTTCGTACTGGCTCCGTGCTGCCACCGGCCCTCCAGGCGTCTTGCGGGAACATCTTGTTGCTTAGGGCAACGATAGAAGCAGTTGGTTGCCGCAGGCAAACGAAATGGGCCTTGCAGAAGTAAAGGAACGCAAAAGGCTGCGTAGGGGCCCGGTCAAGCGTGCAGCGCAGAGGGGGTGGAGCCCGCCGGATGTGTTCCTCGTCACCGCTCCGGGGGCGGGGAGGGGGCGCGTGGAGGCGGTGCGGAGCGCTCCGGCGGACGGGTGAAGAGGCCGTGTGCGCGGAGGGGGAGCATCGGCCCCTGTGGACCCGGGGGTTGGGCGGAAGGCTGGTGTTCGCTAGTGTCCTGGGCCATGGCACACAACCCCCACGCCCCGCAGCCGGGCCCCGAGGGCACTCACGACCCGGCGGGCAGCACGCAGATGTTCCGCGCCTTCGTCGACGAGGGCGAGCCGCAGCGCAGGCAGCAGCCCGCAGCGGCCTCGTCCGGCTCGAAGACCGGGGTGATCGTGGCCGTCGTCGCGGTCATCGTCGTCCTCGGCGCTGTCGCCTGGCTCGCGCTCGGCTGACCACCGCCCGTCCACTTCACTGCCGGCCCGTCGCCCCTCTCCGGGGGCGCGGGGGCCGGCCAGGCGCCCACGTGAGCGTGTACGCCGTCCTTCCGCGCCGCTCCCGCACCGCACGTCGGTGCGGGAGCGGTCCGCGTCGTGGACGGCGCGGGAGGCCCGGACCAGGGCGAGGCCGCCGGGGCGGCGCCGCGGGCGGGTTCCGTGCGGCGCGGGGGGCCCGGACACGGCGAGGCCGCCGGGGCGGCGCGCGTGGTGCCCCGGCGGCCGGTGAGCCGCTCCGTACGGACCCGTCAGGGGTCAGTCGGCGATGAGCCCCTCCCTGAGCTGGGTGAGCGTCCGGGTCAGCAGCCGGGAGACGTGCATCTGCGAGATGCCGACCTCCTCGCCGATCTGCGACTGGGTCATGTTGGCGAAGAAGCGCAGCATGATGATCTGTCGCTCGCGAGGGGCGAGCTTGGCCAGCAGCGGCTTCAGGGACTCGCGGTACTCCACGCCCTCCAGCGCCGCGTCCTCGTATCCGAGGCGGTCCGCCAGCGAGCCCTCGCCGCCGTCGTCCTCGGGCGACGGTGAGTCCAGGGAGGAGGCCGTGTAGGCGTTGCCCACGGCCAGGCCGTCGACCACGTCCTCCTCGGAGACCCCGAGCGCCTTGGCCAGCTCCGGCACCGTCGGTGAGCGGTCGAGCTTCTGGGCGAGCTCGTCGCTGGTCTTGGTGAGGGCGAGCCGCAGCTCCTGGAGCCGGCGCGGCACCCGCACCGACCACGAGGTGTCACGGAAGAAGCGCTTGATCTCCCCCACGACGGTCGGCATGGCGAACGTGGGGAATTCCACGCCCCGTTCGCAGTCGAAGCGGTCGATCGCCTTGATCAGGCCGATCGTCCCGACCTGGACGATGTCCTCCATGGGTTCGTTACGGCTCCGGAACCGTGCCGCCGCGTACCGCACGAGCGGGAGGTTGAGCTCGATGAGTGTGTCCCGCACATAGGCCCGCTCAGGGCTGTCCGTTCCGTCGGGGCCCGGAGCGGGACCCAGCGCGGCTAGCCGCAGGAACAGGGAGCGGGACAGGGTGCGGGTGTCGATGGCTTCCGGCGAGCTGGTGAGCACGGCTGGTGCCGGCACGCTCTTCGTGAGCGTGAGCACCTTCGAGCTGCCCTGTTCTGCGGACATGCCACCCCCTTGAGGTCGCGGACGGTCGCGGTGGCCACGACCATCGGAGGAACGCAGCCTCCACCTGAATACCGGAGGTAGGGCTGCGGCAAACGCGGTTCAAGCAGAATGTCACATGTCGGCAACACGCTGTAGTGACTTGTCGACAAGTCAGCGCCGAAACTGCGCAGGAAACAGGGGGTGTGCGGCTTTTACGCCCCCGGATACGGCCCTCCGGGGGTCTACCCGTTCCAGCTACGCTTCGATCCTGTTTGCGGATCGAAGTCGGGCGAAACTTCTGGCCAGAAGCCTTGACACATGCATCTGTGAGACGCCCAGTTCGGCGCTGATCTGTGACTGCGTCAGGTTGTTGTAGTAGCGCAGCAGCAGGATCCGCTGTTCGCGCTCGGGCAGCTGGACGAGCAGATGCCGGACCAGGTCGCGGTGCTCGACCCCGGCCAGCGCCGGGTCCTCGTAGCCGAGGCGGTCCAGGAGCCCGGGCAGCCCGTCACCTTCCTGCGCGGCCTCCAGCGAGGTCGCGTGGTAGGAGCGGCCCGCCTCGATGCAGGCGAGGACCTCGTCCTCCGAGATCTTCAGGCGCTCGGCGATCTCGGCGGTGGTCGGTGAGCGGCCGTGAGCGGTCGTCAGGTCCTCCGTGGCGCCGGTGACCTGGACCCATAGCTCGTGCAGCCGCCGGGGTACGTGCACGGTTCGCACGTTGTCCCTGAAGTAGCGCTTGATCTCGCCCACCACGGTGGGCATGGCGAACGTGGGGAACTGGACGCCGCGTTCCGGGTCGAAGCGGTCGATGGCGTTGATCAGGCCGATGGTGCCGACCTGGACGACGTCCTCCATCGGCTCGTTGCGGCTGCGGAAGCGGGCCGCCGCGTACCGCACGAGCGGCAGGTTCGCCTCGATCAGCGCCGTGCGCACACTGTGGTGCTCCGGGGTGCCGGGTTCGAGGTCCTTGAGGCGTCCGAACAGCACCTGGGTCAGCGCCCTGGTGTCGGCGCCCCGGGTTCTCGCCGGCGTGGTGGGGTCGGGGGTCTCGGTCTGGATGTCGTCCGTCTGGACGTTCTGGGGCGGGACTTGAGGCGCTGTACTGGCCGGCACGGTGTCGCCACCCCTTTGCGGTCAACTACGGTCAACTCATCCGTCAAAAGCGGTCATAGCATCACAAGACATGTCCACTGTGTGCAAGCACCGCATAGAGTCGTGTTGAGGGTGTTTTGGTTTAAACATGCCGAAAAGCCCCTCTCCTGTAGGGGAGGGGCCTGCGGGACCGGAGATGCGAAAGGGTCAGAAGGGGTAGTCGGCGATCACCCAAGTGGCGAAAGCGCGCCACTGGCCGGCCGCGGCCTGGTGCTCGGGGTGCTCGACGTACCGCTTGAGCGCGTCCTCGTCGGCGACCGCCGAATTGATGGCGAAGTCGTACGCGATCGGCCGGTCGGTGATGTTCCAGGCGCACTCCCAGAACTGCAGCTCGGGGATCTTCCCACCGAGCTCCCGGAAGGCCTCCGCGCCCGCGACGACCCGCGGGTCGTCCCGCTCGACGCCGTCGTTCAGCTTGAACAGGACCAGGTGGCGGATCATGGTGGATCTCCTACTTCACGAGCTCGGACATGAAGTCTCCGACGCCCTGCGCGGCGCTCGAAACACCCTCGAACCCTATTTGAACGAGGTCGGCGCTCCGCTCGGGAGAGGTGATGATCGTGTACAGCACGAAGACCACAATCATGTAGAGCGCGATCTTCCTCGCTTGCACCACAGCCCCGCCCCTCCCCTTCGATCACCTGTGCAGTCGGGTGATTCTAGCCGCACGACCGGCCGAATCCGCTGGCCGTTTCCGATCACTGATGCGGCTTTTAGGGTCGAAGGACCCGTCGATTCGGGCCCTTTGTCGGCGGGCGCGGCTTACGGCGGGGAGGAGGATGGGGTGTGGGCCCGCAGCAACGGCAGGAATGCGCGGGCCGAGGAACGGGACCTTTACGAGGTCCCCACCGCGTGACTTCCCCCCGACCGCGGCGAGGGCCTACGGTCCCCGTTCTCATCGGGGGAAGCGGCTTGTCCCCCCGATGCCGCTTCCCCCGACCTGACGCCCGAAGGGCCCGGCGCATCGCGCCGGGCCCTTCGTGTCGTCCGTCCGTACGGGTCAGTCCTTCTTCAGACCGACCGGGCCGGGGGCGGCGTCCTGGACACCGGAGTCCGCACCGTCCCGGGGAGCCGGGACGGCGGCCACGGCGGCCTCCTCGGCGGCGAGACGTTCCATGCCGCTCGTCGTCTTGAGGGGCTTCTCCTTGATGAAGAGCACCGAGAGCAGGGCGAGGAAGGCGAACGGGGTGGCGATGAGGAAGAGGTCACCGGTCGCGACACCGTACGCGTGCTCGACGATCTGCTTGATCGGCTCGGGCAGCTTGGTCATGTCGGGCACGGCGCTGCTGTGGCCGCCGCCTGCCGCCGGGAGCCCGCTGTCCGCGAGGCCCTTGCTCATCTCGCTGGCCACCCGGTTGGCCAGGATCGCGCCGAGCACACTGGTGCCGATGGTGCCGCCGAGGCTGCGGAAGAAGGACAGCACGGAGGTCGCGGCGCCCAGTTCGTGCGCGGGCACGTCGTTCTGCGCGGCGAGCACGAGGTTCTGCATCAGCATGCCGACGCCGATGCCCATGAGCGCCATGTAGAGGCTGAGCAGGCCGAAGTGCGTGTCGGCGTCGATGGTCGAGAGCAGTCCGAGGCCGGCCATCATGACGACGGAGCCCGAGACGAGGTAGATCTTCCACTTGCCGGTCGCGGAGATGATCTGTCCGGCGACGGTCGAGGAGACCAGCAGACCACCGATCATCGGGAGGCTCATGAGCCCCGCCACGGTCGGGGACTTGCCCAGCGAGATCTGGAAGTACTGGGACAGGAACACGGTCCCGGCGAACATCGCGACACCGACGAAGAAGCTCGCGAGGGTCGTGAGCGACACCGTGCGGTTGCGGAAGATGTCCAGCGGGATGACCGGCTCAGCGGCCCTCCGCTCGACGAAGACCGCAGCCACCAGGAGCACCACGCCGGTGGTCACCAGTGCGGCCGTCTGCCAGGACGCCCAGTCGAAGCTGTTGCCCGCGAGGGACGTCCAGATCAGCAGCGCGCAGACGCCGGCCACGATCAGGAAGGCGCCCAGCCAGTCGATACGGACCTTGCGGCGCACGGTCGGCAGCTTCAGGGTGCGCTGGAGCAGCACGATCCCGGCCAGGGCGAACGGCACACCGATGAAGAAGCACCAGCGCCAGCCGAGCCACGAGGTGTCCACGAGGACACCGCCGATCAGCGGGCCCGCGACCGTGCCCACGGCGAAGACCGCGCCGAAGATGCCCGCGTACTTGCCGAGCCGGCGCGGCGGGATGACGGCGGCCATGACGATCTGGGCCAGTGCCGTCAGACCACCGGCGCCGATGCCCTGGATGACGCGGCTGACGATCAGGGTGACGACGTCCTGGGAGAAGCCGGCCACGAGGGACCCGACCACGAACAGGCCGAGCGAGAGCTGGAGCAGCAGCTTCTGGTTGAACAGGTCGGCGAGCTTGCCCCACAGCGGCACGGTGGCCGTCATGGCGAGCAGTTCGGAGGTCACGACCCAGGTGTACGAGGACTGGCTCGCACCGAGGTCGGCGATGATCCGCGGCAGGGCGTTGGCGACGACCGTGCCCGCGAGGATGGCGACGAACATGCCCGCCATCAGGCCGGACATCGCCTGCAGTATCTGCTTGTTGGTCATGGAGGTGGGCGCCTGCTCGGGCGCCTCGGTTGCGGTCACGGTGTCCTTCTTCGGTACTTGAGCAGAACAGGTCGGTGGTGTGCGGGACTTCGGCCGCGACGGGCGCGCTACGCCGAGGGCCGCGGGAGGCCCTGCGCCAACTGGGCGAAGACGTCCTGGAAGACCTCCGCGAGCACGGTCTCGCCGGGGTGGTCGCACCAGTGCTCGACGGCGACGCGCAGAGCGGTCTGGGTGACGGCTGCGAGGAGCCGGGGGAAGACGGCGGTCCCGGACGGCCCGTCCGTCCCGCCACGGGTGGCGTCGAGCCATTCCGAGATGGCGACGGCAAGGGCCTTCTCCTCCGCCACGTGCGCCTTCAGGCCGCGGTGGATGAGGTGGGGCGACCGCTGGAGCACCTTGGACTGAAGGGCCCACAGCTCCTGGCGGGCCTCGAACCCGTCGAGTTCGGCGACGAGGGCGTCGCGTACGACGTCGAGGGGCGGCCGTTCGGCGGGGGCGCGGCGCACGGACTCCCTGATGCGCTCACCCACCTCGTCGTCGACCAGGACGAACGCGTCGTCGTGGCTGGGGAAGTAGTTGAAGAATGTTCTGGGTGAGACGCCGGCGGCCTCGCTGATGGCCTCGACCGTGACGTTCTCGACGCCGTGTTCCGCGGCGAGCCGCACGGCCGCCTCGGCGAGGGCCCTGCGCGTGGCCTGCTTCTTGCGCTCCCGCAGCCCGGGTCCGGATGTCGTGGTCTTCGGCACAACGTGCATAGTAGGCAAAGATGCACATCCTGCAAAATTATTTACGGACCCCTCCAGGCGTCGGCCGGTGCGGCTGTATGAGTGGCGGGCCTCCGATGACCGGACGGTCCCCGAATGGGCGCCCGGGTGGCGGCCCCTTCTCCCGTCGCGGTCAAGGCCGTCTCCCGACTCCATGACCCCGGAGTCGGGAGGGAGGGTGGCGGTCGACGCGAATCGTACGTTGCGTAAGAGATGAATATGCCTACATATGGTGATTATGCCGCCACCGAGGGTTACTCCTCGGTGGCGTGCTCTGCGTCGGTCGGGCATCCGGCGCACGCCGGGTGCCCTTCAACTACTCAGAAGGAGTGAGTGTGAGCACTCGCTTTGGCGTGACCCGGAGGAAAGCCCTCACGGTCACAGCGCTGGCCGCGATCGTGGCCTCGACCCTCTCGGGAGCGTCCGCCGTCGCGAACGGGAACGGCGGGGACCGCGAGCGCGGTTCGGACCACTGGGGCGTGATCACCCGCAACACGATCGGATCCCCCGTCGCCGATCTGCGGAACGGCCCGTTCGGCTCGTTCGGTGTGACGGGACCCTCCGCCAGGCCGCCCTACGGACGGGGCAGCCTGGGCATCGAGGTGGCGGACGACTCCACCTCGCTGACCCCTCCCAGCGAGAAGGTCGACTTCGGAAACGAGGTCGACTTCTTCGGCGACCCGGTGCAGGGCTTGCGGAGGGTCGGCTTCCACGTCTTCCAGACGGGGGAGAACGTGTCCTACGGGGGCCCCGAGAACATGCCGAACATCAGGTTCGAGATCGATCCGAACCTCGTCGGTTCGGGCGACAACTACTCCACGATGGTGTGGGTGCCGGAGGAGGCTCCGGTGACGAACCAGTGGAGCGGCTTCATCGACGCCACCTCGACCGGTCACTGGTACCTCACGGGCAACGAGGTCCCCGCCTGCAACCAGGCCGCGGACTGCTCCCTGGAGCAGCTGAAGGAGGCGCTCGACGACGGCGGCGCGGGGGCGACCATCTACACGGCCGCGGTGGGCAAGGGGCGCGACCACATGTGGATCGGCGCGGTCGACGGCCTGCGCGTCAACCAGAACGTCTACGACTTCGAGACCGACGGGGTCAGGACACGACGGGTCGGCTGACGCGGCACGGAACGCAGAGAAGGGACCGACCCGGACGGGTCGGTCCCTTCATCCATCTGCGGTAGCGGAGGGATTTGAACCCTCGGTGAGTTTCCCCACACTCGCTTTCGAGGCGAGCTCCTTCGGCCGCTCGGACACGCTACCGAGAGAGAGCTTAGACCATGCCGGGGCCTGGTTCGAAATCCGATTCCCGGACGAGGGTCCGGAGCCCTCGTGCGGCGGCCTCAGCGGTCCCTGAAGAACGTCGTCAGCAGCTCCGCGCAGCGGTCCTCCAGGACGCCGTGGATCACCTCGGGCCGGTGGTTGAGCCTGCGGTCGCGTACGACGTCCCAGAGCGAACCCGCGGCGCCGGCCTTCTCGTCCCGCGCCCCGTAGACCACCCGGGCGACCCGGGACTGGACGAGTGCGCCCGCGCACATCGTGCAGGGCTCCAGAGTGACGACCAGCGTGCAGCCGGTCAGCCGCCAGGAGCCGAGAGCGGCGGCGCCCCGGCGCAGCGCGAGCACCTCGGCGTGCGCCGTCGGGTCGCCGGTCGCCTCGCGCTCGTTGTGGCCGGTGGCGAGCAGGGCGCCGTCCGGACCCAGGAGAACGGCGCCGACCGGCACATCGCCGGCCGACGCCGCCTGCGCCGCCTCGTCCAGGGCTTGGCGCATGGGGGCCTGCCACGGGTCCCTCACGGGATCGGGGGGAGGCGGTGAGGAGGTGGGTGGTGGTGCGTTCACCCGCGGACCCTAACGGACGGCCTCCAGGACGTCGGCCGCTCCCAGCGCGTCGGCGATCTCCGCCAGCGCGTCGGTGCGCAGGGTCAGCAGATCCTTCTCGGACAGGCCGAGGTCGGCGAGGACCCCGAGATCGCCGAGCGGCCCCGCCGGAACGGCGTCGGGGTCCTCCTGGTCCAGGTCGGTTTCGCCGACGGCCGTGCCGGCGCCGTCGGCCTCGGAGAGGGGGTCGTCCGGCTCGCCGTCCTCCGTACCGTCGAGGTCGACGAGCTCCTCGAGTGCGGCGATCTCGTCCTCGGCCCCCGGTTCGCGGCCGAGCAGTTCATCGGTGAGCAGGATCTCCCCGTACGAGGAGCGGGCGGCGGCGGACGCGTCCGAGACGTAGATACGGGGGTCCTCCTCACCGTCCACCCGGAGGACGCCGAACCAGGCGTCCTCCTGCTCGATGTAGACGAGGACCGTGTCCTCGTCCACCGAGGCCTCACGGGCCAGATCCGTCAGGTCGGACAGGGTTTCCACATCGTCGAGCTCTGTATCGCTCGCTTCCCACCCGTCTTCGGTGCGCGCGAGCAGTGCGGCGAAGTACACCGTGACTCTCCCACTGGTCATAGGTGAATCGGTCCGACGGGAGGGCAGACGGTCATCCGGCTGCTCTGGGCCCCGCCCAATCGGCATCGTGGCAGAAACGAGCGCGATGCGAGACCTCTTCGACCGTTGCGTCGGCCATCAGTTGTTCCGGGTGCGGGTCCGACGGCGGTGCTTCCGTGACTCCTTCGGGGGCGGTCCGGCTGCTCCGGCGGCCGTCCTCACCAGCGGAACGTACGCATCCGCATCTGTTGGCGCATACGGGCCGCACGGGCGCGGCGCGGCTGGACCCGGTCGCGGAGCTGCTTCGCCTCGTGGAGCTCTCGGAGGAACTGCGCCCTGCGCCTCCGGCGTGCCGCGTCACTCTCCTGCGCGTCCGGCACGTTCTCCGGCGCGTCGGGCAGGTCGCGCGCGTCGCGTCCGGCCTGCCGCTGGTTCCGCTGCTCGCCGTCGGTCAATCGACACACCACCCCAAGCCTGGGTCCGTATGCCCCCACCTTCCCCCCGAACAGGTGCTTGATGCCAGCGCGGACGGGCGGGAGCCCGTCCGGGGCCCGGTTACTGTTGACGGCATGCGGATCCACGTCGTCGACCACCCGCTGGTGGCGCACAAACTCACCACGCTGCGCGACAAGCGCACCGACTCCCCGACCTTCCGGCGGCTCGCCGACGAGCTGGTCACCCTCCTCGCGTACGAGGCCACCAGGGATGTGCGGACCGAGCAGGTCGACATCGAGACCCCGGTGACGCCCACGACCGGTGTGAAGCTGTCGCATCCGCGTCCCCTGGTCGTCCCGATCCTGCGCGCCGGTCTCGGCATGCTGGACGGCATGGTGCGGCTGCTCCCGACCGCCGAGGTCGGCTTCCTGGGCATGATCCGCAACGAGGAGACGCTCCAGGCGGAGACGTACGCCACGCGGATGCCCGAGGACCTCTCCGGCCGTCAGGTCTATGTCCTGGACCCGATGCTGGCCACCGGCGGCACGCTCGTCGCGGCCATCAGGGAGCTCATCAAGCGCGGTGCGGACGACGTCACCGCCGTCGTGCTGCTCGCGGCGCCCGAGGGCGTCGAGGTGATGGAGCGCGAGCTGGAGGGCACGCCGGTCACCGTGGTCACGGCCTCGGTCGACGAGCGGCTCAACGAGCACGGCTACATCGTGCCCGGCCTCGGGGACGCCGGGGACCGGATGTACGGCACCGCCGGCTGACCCGGTCGGCACCGCCGGCCGGTCCGGGCCCGGGCGGGCCCGGACGCCTCAGCAGGAGGACGGCGCCGGGGACGGCTCGGTGAGGGCCGTGAGGGCCGTCGCCGCCGCCGCGGGCGTGCTGAACGCCTTGAACTTCGTACCGATGATCAGATCGATGTCCGCCGTCTTGCGGGTGTCGGTCTTCTGCGCGGCCCCGGGCAGCTGTGTGGCGAGCACCGGGAACGAGTCGTTCATGGCCTTCGGGCCGCCGAGCAGCATTCCGGTGCCGGGCACCTTCTTGTCGTACGCGGCCGGTGCGTTGTCCACCTTGCCGATGGCGAAGCCGCGCTTCTTGAGCTCGTCGGCGGCGGCCTTGGCCAGTCCGCTGCGGGGCGTCGCGTTGTAGATGTTGACCTTGATGGCGGCCGGCTCGGGGAGCACCTTCGCGGGCGTCGAAGCGCTCGGGGAGGGGCACACCTTCGGCCGGCCGGCGGCGTTGGCCTGTCCGTCGCCGCCGGTGAAGACGTCGATGACCTGGAGCGTGCCCCAGCCGGCCAGGCCGAGGGCCACCACGGCGGCGGTCACCGAGAGGACCAGCTTGCGGCGATGGCGGGGGCGGCGCATGCGGGGGTACGTGTTACCCGTGATGCGGTACTTTCCGCCCATGCCGGGAGGGGTCAGCATGCTCATGGGCGCAGCGTAGTGCGACCTGGTGATGATGCCTACTAAACGATCAACCTATGGCACCCGTACGAGCATAAAAGCACCCGAAAGGCCCGAAATGCGCCATGGGTGGGAGTGGCGGGCTCAGCCCATTTCGAGCACGCGTGCGTGGAGCACCTGGCGCTGCTGCAGAGCGGCGCGCACGGCGCGGTGCAGCCCGTCCTCGAGGTAGAGGTCGCCCTGCCACTTCACGACGTGGGCGAACAGGTCGCCGTAGAACGTGGAGTCCTCGGCGAGCAGGGTCTCGAGGTCCAGCTGGCCCTTGGTGGTCACCAGCTGGTCCAGGCGGACCGGACGCGGCGCGACATCCGCCCACTGTCGGGTGCTTTCCCGGCCGTGGTCGGGATATGGCCGCCCATTTCCGATGCGCTTGAAGATCACACGGAAAGCCTACCGGGCAAGGGCCTCCGGGCGCAGCCAGGGAACACGACTGCGATGCCGGTCAAAACGGCATGAAGACGCCCAAACAGGCGCGCCGTCTGTGATGTTTGTGAGGCATGTTTGTGAGCGTGCCCCGGTGGCCGGGCGGTGACGGCCCGGTGACGCACCGGGGCGTGCGGGGTGCGCGCCGCGTGTTATTCGGTGACGCCGTGGGCGTGCCCGTCGCGCAGACCGCCGCCGCCGCGCTCCTCGCCGGTGGCGGAGGCGGCCGGGGCCGGGCGGGTCAGGGAGCTCAGATCGTGGGCGTAGGTGCCGACCGCGTGGGCGATCACATCGATGTTGGTGTCGAAGTGCCCCATGTCGATGTTGCTCAGGTCGTCGCAGGCCGAGTGGTAGCAGGGGTCGTAGGCGACGCCGGCCGTTCCGCCGTACGTCTCGGCCTGAGCGGCCGTCTTGATGCCCTCGGCGCCCGTGTCCGTACCGCCGGACGGGATGCCGACCTCGATGAACGGCCCGTAGTCGGAGCGCCCGCTGAAGTCCGTGCCGGTGTGCGGCTTGCCCTCGCGGTCCAGGAACGCGTTGATGTCGCGCTCCAGCTGGGCGGATCCCTCGGGGCCCGGTCCCTCGCCCACCCCGTCGGAGTCGTCGCCGTCGAAGACGAACTGCGCGCCGTTCGGCGAGGCGATCATGTCGAAGTTGAGGTAGAGCGCGATCTTCTCGCGCTGCGCCCCGGAGAGCTTCGCGACGTACGCCTCCGAGCCCAGCAGTCCGTTCTCCTCCGCCGACCACCAGGCGAACCGCACCTTGTTGGCGGGCGGCCTGGGGGACTCAGCCAGTGCCAGGGCGACTTCGAGGAGTCCCGCCGAGCCGGACGCGTTGTCGTTGATGCCGGGGCCGTCCGTGACCGAGTCGAGGTGCGCGCCGAGCATGACCGTCCTCGCGGGGTTCCCGCCGGGGGTCTCGGCGACGACGTTGCGGGTGACGCGGTCCTCCCGGAACTCCCGGATCTCCAGGGAGACCTTCACCTCGCCCTTCGCCACCTCCGCGACCAGCTTCTTCCCCTCGTCCTGGGTGATTCCGCCGGTGGGGATCTTGCCCGCCTCCGCGCCGCCCAGGGTGCCGGAGAGGGCGCCTTCGGTGTTGTTGTAGATCACCGCTGCGTCCGCGCCCGCCGCCGCTGCCGCGGCCTGCTTCTCCGCGAAGGAGCAGCCGCCCCGCTCGATGAGGGCGATCCTGCCGTCGAAGCCGCCCGACGCGTAGTCGGCCGCCTCGCAGCCGGTGGTGGCGTCGGTGGGGACGGCGGCGAGGGCCGCGGTGATGCCGCCCTCCTCGGTGGAGGCGGTGTACGTCATCGCCCTGACCGAGATGTCACGCGGTGTGGGGGAGACCACGGAGAGCTTCTCGGCGAGCGTCTCGGTGTAGACGAAGTCGAACGCCTGGTAGCCGACCTCGTAACCGGCCTTCCGGAGCAGCCGGTGGACGTAGGCGGCGGAGGCGTCGTAGCCGGGTGAACCGGCCGCGCGGTGGCCGTCCGCCGCGTCGGCCGCCGCCTGGAAGCGCTCCAGGTGGCGGTACGCGTCGTCGGCGGACGCGTCCCGGACCAGTCGCCGCGCGAGCTCCGCGGCGTCGTCGGCCGGGTCCTGCGGCGCGGACGCGGCGGCCGGTGACGCGTGACCGCTGTCCGGTGACGCGGCGAGGAGAAGCGGGGTGGCCAGGGCGGCGGCAGCCACGGCCGCCACGGCTCTGCGACGTGTGGTGAGCACAGGAGTCCTTCCGGTGTGAACGGTCGAGGGGCGCGCCTGAACGGTCACCGGGAACGGGCCGCCCTGGCAGCCGCCTTCGCCTGCTGCTTGAACGCCCGCACCTCGGCGAGTGAGTCGGGGCCGGTGATGTCGGCCACCGAGCGGTGCGAGCCCTCCTCGCCGTACGCCCCGGCGGCCTCCCGCCAGCCCGTCGGACGTACGTCGAACTGCTTGCCCAGCAGCGCCAGGAAGATCTGTGCCTTCTGGGTGCCGAACCCGGGCAGCGCGTTGAGCCGTTTCAGCAGCTCGGCCCCGGTGGTGGCATCCGCCCAGACAGCGTCCGCCCGTCCGTCGTACTCGGTGACCAGGTACTGGCAGAGCTGCTGGACCCGCTTGGCCATGGAGCCCGGATAGCGGTGCAGCGCCGGTTTGGTGGTGAACAGCTCGGTGAAGGCGTCCGGGTCGTACGCGGCGATCTTCCGGGCGTCCAGATCGTCCGACCCCATGCGCTGTGCCAGCGTGAACGGACCGGTGAACGCCCATTCCATCGGTACCTGCTGGTCCAGCAGCATGCCGACGAGGGCGGCCAGCGGACTGCGGCCCAGCAGTTCGTCCGCGTCGGGCTCCTGGGCGATCCGCACGGTGCGGGCCTTGCCGTTGTCGCTCTTGGTCATGTATTCGATGATCGCGAGAGTGACCGGGATCGGCGACTCGGTGCGTGACCCCGCCGGTGCCTCGGCTACCCGGCGCCCGGTGGCGGCAGCCCGGCCGCACGGAGCCGCAGATAGCGGGCCTCGGGTGCGCTGAGCGTGTGGTCGGCCGCCCTCAGATAGGCGGCGCGGGCCGCCTCCCGGTCCCCGGCCCTCTCCAGCAGGTGCGCCCTTACGGCGTCCAGCCGGTGGTGGCCCGCCAGGCGGTCCTCCAGTGCGGACAGCGCCGCCAGACCGGCCCGGGGCCCCCGCACCATGGCGAGCGCCCCCGCCCGGCTCAGCTCCGCCATCGGGTCGGGGGCGCCCTGCACGAGGAGGTCGTACAGGGCGAGGATCTGCGGCCAGTCGGTGTCCTCGGCGCGGGCCGCCTCGTCGTGCAGCGCCGCGATCGCGGCCTGTAGCTGGTACGCCCCCGCGGGTCCCTGGGACAGGGCCTCCTCCACCAGGGCGGTGCCCTCCTCGATGGCGGCCCCGTCCCAGACGGCGCGGTCCTGCTCGTCGAGCGGGATCAGCTCACCGTGCGGTCCGCTGCGGGCGGCGCTGCGGGCCTCGGTGAGCAGCATCAGGGCCAGCAGCCCGGTCACCCGTCCGTCGCGGGGGAGCAGACCGCGCACGGCGCGGGTCAGCCGGATCGCCTCCCGGGCCAGGTCGGGGCGGTGAAGTTCGCGGCCGGACGTCGCGGTGTACCCCTCGTTGAAGATCAGGTAGAGCACCTGGAGCACGGCGGCCAGGCGGAGGTCGTGGTCGGCGGGGCCCGGCTGCCGGAACGGCACCCCCCGCACCTTCTGCTTGGCCCGGCTGATCCTCTGAGCCATCGTCGCCTCGGGCACCAGGTGCGCCCGGGCGATCTCGGCCGTCGTCAGGCCGCCCACGGCGCGCAGGGTCAGCGCGATCTGGGCGGCGGGGGACAGCTCGGGGTGGCAGCAGAGGAAGAGGAGGGTGAGGGTGTCGTCGGCGGCCGGGGCGCGGCTCTCCCCGGGCGGCGGGGTGGTGAACGCGTCGCGGGGAGTGAGCGCGGCGGCCCTCTCCTCACGCCGCTGCCGCGCGGAGTCGCTCCGCAGCTGGTCCGTCAGCCGCCGTGACGCGATCCTGATCAGCCAGCCGCGCGGATTGTCGGGCGCTCCGTGGGCCGGCCACTGCTGGGAGGCGGCGAACATCGCTTCCTGGACGGCGTCCTCCGCCGTGTCGAAGTGGCCGTAGCGGCGTACGAGCGCGCCGAGGACCTGCGGCGCGTGGTGGCGCAGCAGGTCCTCGATACCGGTCGGCCTGTCGTTCACACGGCCCTTCTCTCGGAGCGCGCGAGCGCCCTACTCAGGAGCGCTCGGGTCCCCGCCCTCGTCGATGGGACGGATCAGCACCGGGTAGACCGGCGCGCCCTCCGGCTGCGGGCACTCCTGGATGCGCGCGGCGATCTCGGTGACCCTTTCCAGGCTCGCGCAGTCGAGCACCCAGTACCCGGCGAGCTGCTCCTTGGTCTCCCCGTAGGGGCCGTCCGTGATCACCGGCCGGCCGTCCGCGCCCGGCAGCACCGAGCGGGTCCTGGCGGGTTCGGTCAGGCCCTGGCCGTCGACCATCTCGCCGGACTCGGCCAGGTCGTTGTTGAGGCTTCCCATGAAGGCGAACATCGCCTGCATGTCCTCCTTGCTCCAGGACGGGCTCCCGGCCGACGGCTTGCCGTTCATGGCGTCGTAGTCGGCCTGCGAGCCCTGAACCATCACGAGGTACTTCATGGTGTCGCTCCTCGGCTTCTGTGGTCGCCGCCCCTTGTGGGCAACTCTCACAGGGGACGTCGGAGCCGGCGACCGGTTCTCGACACCACGCGGGAAGTTTTCCGGAATCACTCCGCCGCGCGGGTCCGGAAACCGTCCCCGTAGAGTTCGGCTGCGTCGTCCCACCAACCCCGAGGTACCGGCTGTGTCACCCGCGTCACCCCTGCCCGCCGTCCCGGCGCCCCAGTCCGCCGTGAGCGTCGTGGGAATCGGCGCCGACGGCTGGGCCGGCCTCCCGGAAAGCGCCCGCGCGGTGCTCCTGGACGCGGAGGTCCTGATCGGCGGCGAGCGCCAACTGGGCCTGCTCCCGCCGGAATGCCGGGGCCGGCGGGTGCCCTGGCCGTCGCCTCTGCGGCCCGCCGTGCGTGGTCTGCTCGCCGCGCACACGGGGAGCAGGACGGCCGTCCTCGCCAGCGGCGACCCGATGTTCTACGGCATCGGCCTGGCCCTCACCGAGGAGCTGGGAGCCGGAGCGCTCCGGGTGCTGCCGCACCCGTCCTCCGTGTCGTACGCCTGCGCCCGGCTCGGCTGGCCGGTGGAGGACACCGAGACCGTCACCCTCGTCGGCCGCCCCGCGGCCCGGCTGGCCGCTGCGCTGCACGACGGGCGGCGGCTGCTGGTGCTCTCCGCGGACGCGGCCACCCCCGCCGCCGTGGCCGCCCTGCTGCGGGACCACGGCTTCGGGCCCAGCCGGATGCGGGTGCTCGAACAGCTCGGCTCACCCGCCGAGGACTGCCTGGACGGCAGCGCCGACACCTGGGAGCACCCGCCCGGGGACCCGCTCAACGTCATCGCGGTGGAGTGCCGGAGCACCCCGGACGCCCTGCGCCTGGGCGCCGTCCCCGGGCTCCCCGACGAGGCGTACGAGCACGACGGCCAGCTCACCAAGCGCCATGTCCGGGCGGCCACCCTCGCCGTGCTCGCTCCCGCCCCCGGCGAGCTCCTGTGGGACGTCGGCGGCGGCTCGGGGTCGATCGCGGCGGAGTGGATGCGGACCCATCCCTCCTGCCGTGCCGTCACCGTGGAACGCGACCCGGCCCGGGCGGAGCGCATCGCCCGCAACGCCGACCGGCTCGGCGTTCCCGGGCTGCGCGTGGTCACCGGCCGCGCACCGGACGCCCTGGCCGGACTGCCCGTGCCCCACGCGGTGTTCATCGGCGGCGGGCTCACGGCGCCGGGGCTGCTCGACGCCTGCTGGGCCGCGCTGCCCCCGGGCGGCCGGCTGGTCGCCAACACGGTCACGCTGGAGTCGGAGGCGCTGCTCGCCGAGTGGTACCGGCGGCTCGGCGGTGACCTGGTCCGGCTCTCGGTGGCCCACGCCGTGCCGGTCGGCGGGTTCACCGGCTGGCGTCAGGCCATGCCCGTCACGCAGTGGTCCGTACAGAAACCCCCGCACGCTCCAGGAGACGACAGATGACCGTGTACTTCATCGGCGCGGGCCCCGGTGCCGCCGACCTGATCACGGTGCGCGGCGCCCGTGTCCTCGCCGCCAGCCCGGTCTGCCTGTACGCGGGCAGCCTGGTGCCGCGTGAACTCCTCGCCGAGTGCCCGTCGGACGCCCGGCTGGTGGACACCGCTCAGCTCGACATCGACCAGATCACCGCCGAGCTGGTGCGGGCCCACGAGGAGGGCCACGACGTGGCCCGGCTGCACTCGGGCGACCCGTCGGTCTTCAGCGCCGTGAACGAGCAGATGCGACGGCTGGACGAGGCGGGCGTTCCGTACGAGGTGGTGCCCGGGGTTCCCGCCTTCGCCGCGGCCGCGGCGGCGCTCAAGCGGGAGCTGACGGTGCCCACGGTCGGCCAGACCGTGATCCTCACCCGGATCGCCCAGCGGGCGACCGCGATGCCCGAGGGCGAGGACCTGGCCACGCTGGGCCGCAGCGGCGCGCTGATCGTGCTGCATCTCGCGGCGCGGTACGTGGACCGGGTGGTCGAGGAGCTGCTGCCGCACTACGGCGCGGACTGCCCCACCGCCGTGGTCGCCATGGCCTCGCGCCCGGACGAGATCATCCTGCGCGGGACGCTGGACTCCATCGCGGAGCAGGTGAAGGAGGCCGGGGTGATCCGTACAGCGGTGATCATGGTCGGCAGGACCCTGGGCGCGGAGCAGTTCCGCGACAGCCACCTGTACTCCCCGGCGCGGGACCGCCACAGCTGCTGACGGACGGGCGGGACGCCTGCCGTACCGTCCCGCCCCGGCTCACCGCGCCTCGCTGCGCCCCACGACGGCCCCCGCCCGGTCGATGCAGATCACATCCACCGCCACCGGCGCTCCCCGCAGCACCGACAGTGCCTCGTCCCGGGCGCCCACCGCGACCAGGTCGCCCAGGGGCACCCCGGCGGCCGTGCACAACTGGAGTGCCGCGAGGCCGGTGTTGGCGGCCTCGATCTCCGCCGCCAGCTCCTCGCTCGCCCCGCCCTGTCGCGCCAGCCGCGCCAGGAACGGCTTGTCGACCTGCGAGCGGCCCGAGTGCAGGTCCAGATGCCCGGCGGCCAGCTTGGACAGCTTGGCGAACCCGCCGCAGATGGTGAGCCGCTCCACCGGATGCCGGCGTACGTATTTCAGCACCGCGCCCGCGAAGTCCCCCATGTCCAGCAGGGCGATCTCCGGCAGGCCGTACTCGGCCACCACCGTCTTCTCCGAGGTCGATCCCGTGCATCCCGCGACGTGACGGTGGCCGGCCGCGCGTGCCACGTCCACCCCGCGGCGGATCGAGTCGATCCAGGCCGAGCAGGAGTAGGGCACCACGATGCCCGTCGTCCCCAGGATCGAGATCCCGCCCAGGATGCCCAGGCGGATGTTCCACGTGAAACGTGCGATCTCCTCGCCGTCGTCCACCGAGACCGTGATCTCGACGTCGCCGGTGCCCCCGTGCTCCGCCGCCACCCGCGCGATGTGGTCCCGCATCATCTGACGGGGGACGGGATTGATCGCGGGCTCCCCGACGTCGAGCGGCAGCCCGGGGAGGGTCACCGTCCCCACACCCGGGCCGGCCCGGAACACCACCCCGGACCCCGCGGGAAGCAGCCGGACGGTGGACCGCACCAGCGCGCCGTGGGTGACGTCCGGGTCGTCGCCCGCGTCCTTGACCACGCCCGCCGTGGCCCGGCCGTCGGCGAGCTCCTCCACCGCGAGCGCGAAGGCGGGGGTCTGGCCCCTGGGCAGGGTGATGGTCACCGGGTCGGGGAACTCGCCGGTCAGGAGGGCCGTGTACGCGGCCGTGGTCGCCGCCGTCGCACAGGCCCCGGTCGTCCATCCCGGCCGGAGACCGGTGTGCTTGAGTTGGGCGGTGCGCCCGCCCTGCGCCTCACTGCTCATGGATGGACCGATCCGATGCCCTTGCACGTACTCGTACTCGGCGGCACCACGGAGGCCCGTCGGCTCGCGGAGTCCCTGGTGGCGGTGGACGGGATCCGGGTGACCAGCTCACTCGCGGGACGCGTCGCCCGGCCGAGAGTGCCGCCCGGCGAGGTACGCGTCGGCGGCTTCGGCGGGGCCGAGGGCCTGGCCGAGTGGCTCCGCGCACACCATGTGGATGCGGTCATCGATGCCACCCATCCCTTCGCAGGCACGATCAGTTTCAACGCGGCCTCGGCCGCCGCCGCTGTCCATGTTCCCCTGCTGGCGCTCCGACGGCCCGGCTGGGTGCCGGTGGAGGGTGACCGGTGGCACGTCACCGACTCCCTCGCGGGTGCGGCGGAACTGCTGCCGGAGCTCGGGTCACGCGTCTTCCTCACCACGGGGCGCATGGGGCTGGCGGCGTTCGCGGGGCTGGACCCGCTGTGGTTCCTGGTGCGCTCGGTGGACGCCCCCGACGCCCCGCACCCGGCGCGGATGGAGGTGCTGCTGGGCCGGGGGCCGTTCACGCTGGAGGGCGAGCGGGAGCTGATCCGGCGCCACCGCGTCGACGTCCTCGTCACCAAGGACAGCGGCGGTGAGGCCACCGCCCCCAAGCTCACCGCCGCCCGCGAGGCCGGAATCCCGGTGGTGGTGGTCGGACGGCCGCCGGTCCCCCCGGGTGTGCCCGTGGCCGGGACGCCCGAGGAGGCCCTCGCGCTGCTGGGACGCCTCACCGGTCCGTGACCCGGGAGCGGGACCGGCCGGGAGGCGCCCGGCTGTCAGTCCTCCGGGTAGCGGCGCGGCGTCCAGACGATCTGCCGGCCGTCACCCCGGCGCACCCAGCGCGTCTGGGAGGACCCGACGATGAGGATCGTCCGCATGTCCACCTCGCCCGGGTCCAGATCGGCCAGCCGCACCGTCCGCACGCTCTCCGCGGGACCCCCGACATCGCGGCCGAGCACGACGGGCGTGTCCGGGGAGCGGTGCTCCAGGAGCAGGTCCCGGGCCTTGCCGACCTGCCAGGTCCGGCTGCGGGAACCGGGGTTGTACAGCGCCATGACGAGGTCGGCCGTGGCCGCCGCACGCAGCCGCTCGGCGATGACCTCCCACGGCTTGAGCCGGTCCGAGAGGGAGATGGTGGCGTAGTCGTGGCCCAGCGGCGCACCCGCCCTGGCGGCGGCGGCGTTGGCGGCCGTCACCCCGGGGAGCACCCGCACCGAGATGTCGGTGTACGCGTCCTGCGAGGCCACTTCCAGTACGGCCGTCGCCATGGCGAAGACCCCCGGGTCGCCCCCGGACACCACGGCGACGCGGCGCCCGCGGCGGGCGAGATCCAGGGCGAATTCGGCCCGCTCGGACTCGACCTTGTTGTCGGAACCGTGGCGCTGCTGGCCGGGCCGCACCGGCACCCGGTCCAGATACGTCGTGTAGCCGACCAGGTCGTCGGCGGCGGCCAGCGCGCCGCGCGTCTCGGGCGTCAGCCACAGCGGTCCGGCCGGCCCCGTGCCGACCACGACGACCTCGCCGCTGTCCGGGCCCGCCGCCGGTGAGGGCCGGGGGGCGTCGATCCTGCTGGGCAGGACGGCCACCGCGAAGTACGGCACGGAGTCCGCGTCGGTGTCCGCGAGGTCCCCGGTCCGTTCCCCGGCCATCGTGGCGCGCTCGACGTACCGCGCCTCGGGCAGCCGGCCGGACGCCTCGAAGGCGCGGCGCACGGCGGGGAACGTCCGGCCGAGCTTCATCACCACGGCGGAGTCCGTGGCCGCCAGACGTGCCGTCAGCTCCTCCTCGGGCAGGGTGCCGGGCAGGATCGTCAGCACCTCCTCGGCCTCGACGAGCGGGGTGCCGAGACGGGCGGCGGCGGCGCTGACCGAGGTGACGCCGGGGATGACCTCGGTGTCGTAACGGTCCGCGAGCCGCTTGTGCATGTGCTGGTACGAGCCGTAGAAGAGCGGGTCGCCCTCGGCGAGCACGGCGACGGTGCGCCCGGCGTCGAGGTGCGCCGCGAGGCGGGCCGCGGCCTCGGTGTAGAAGTCGTCCAACGCGCCCCGGTAGCCGCCCGGGTGGTCCGTGGTCTCCGTGGTGACGGGGTAGACCAGCGCCTCCTCGATGTGGTCGGCGCGGATGTACTGCGCCGCGATCGAGCGGGCGATGGAGCGGCCGTGCCGGGCGGAGTGGTAGGCGACGACGTCGGCCTCGCCGATGATCTGGACGGCCCTCACGGTCATCAGGGCGGGGTCGCCCGGGCCGAGCCCGACCCCGTACAGCCGTCCCGTGCCGGTCGTCCGTTGCTGCTCGGGCACGCTCACTCCTCCTCGCTGGCGATCGCGTTGAGGGCGGCGGCGGCGATGGCGCTGCCACCACGCCTGCCGCGCACGACGAGGTGCTCAAGGCCCGAAGGGTGGGCGGCCAGAGCCTCCTTGGACTCGGCGGCGCCGATGAATCCGACGGGTACACCGATGACGGCGGCGGGGCGCGGGGCGCCCTCCTCGATCATCTCCAGCAGCCGGAAGAGCGCGGTGGGCGCGTTGCCGACGGCGACGACCGCACCTTCCATCCGGTCCCGCCACAGCTCCAGGGCGGCGGCGCTGCGCGTGGTGCCGAGCTTCGCCGCCAGCTCGGGGACGGCGGGGTCGGACAGGGTGCAGATCACGTCGTTGTCCGCGGGCAGGCGCTTGCGGGTGACACCGCTGGCGACCATGGCCACGTCGCACAGGATCGGCGCGCCGGACCGCAGGGCCGCACGGGCGTCGGCCACCACGCTCGGTGAGAAGGCGATGTCGCGTACGAGGTCGACCATGCCGCAGGCGTGGATCATCCGGACGGCGACCTGGCTCACATCGGCGGGCAGCCCTGCCAGATCCGCCTCCGCGCGGATGGTGGCGAAGGACTGGCGGTAGATCGCCGGTCCGTCCTTCTCGTACTGATGCACAGTGCTGTCGCTTTCTTCATCGAACAGGTCGAACAGGGTGGTGGTACGTCGTGGTCAGGTGCGCGTGCCCCGGGCCGCCGCCACGGCGTCGGCGAGCGCGGCCGGGTCGTCCCGGACCGCTGCCGCCTCGGTGGACCGGTCCCCCCGCACATGGGAGATCCGGTATCCGCCGGGGGTGGCGACCACGTCGATCCACTCCCCCCGCGGATGGCCGCAGCGGCGTTCGCACCCGGACCAGTACACAGGGAGCCGTCCGGCCGGTCCGACGGCGGCCCCCGCATCGGCCCGCACGTCGGCCAGCGACTTCGCGCAGCCGGGCTGCCCGATGCAGGCCCCGACACCGGACCACGGGGAGCCGGGGCCGGTGATCAGGCCCGCTTCGGACAGTTCCCGCAGCAGTCCGTCCGCGCGGTGGGGCGCGATGCCGGTGATGACCGCTCCGCGCCAGGGGGTGAGCCGCAGCTCCCCGGCGCCGGACAGCAGCCGCCACTGCTCCTGGTCCAGCCGCCCGAGCGGTACACCGACCGACAGCGCGGCCTCGCCGCCGCCGTCCGGGATACGGCCGTGAGCCAGGGGCAGGGATTCGAGGGGGCGCGGAAGGACCTCTGGTACGCAGGTGATCCCGGCCTGCGCCAGCCGTCGTTCGACCTCGCCGGGCAGTGCCGCCGCCGCGTCGTCCGGCAGGTCCTTCACCCGCCAGGCGCCGGTCTCGCGCTCGGTGTCCAGGAAGGCTTCGGCGGCGAGGAGCGCCGCGCGGGGGCCGTCGGCGGCCGGGACACGCAGCACGGCGTCACCGTGCCCGACACGCAGCAGGCCGCCGCCGTCGGCGAGGCCCAGAAGTGTGAGGTCGGCCCCGAGGGCGTCCACGTCGCCGCGTCCGTCGTCGAGGGCGAACAGAAAGCGTCCGGAGAGCGCCGTCGCGCCCTCGCTTCCGCACAGCAGGCGGTCGAGTCCGGTCAGCCAGGGCCTGACATCGGTGGCCCCGAGGCCGTCGAGCCCGGAGAGCGGGGACGCGACCACGTTGCGCACCCGTTCATGGCGTGCGGAGGGCAGCAGTCCGGCCTCTTCCAGAGCCCCGGCCAGCTCCGCGCCGCAGTCCGGGGCGAGCCCCCGCAGCTGCACGTTCCCACGGGAGGTGAGATGCAACTCACCGTCACCGAAACGCTCGGCGGTCTGCCCGAGCACCGTTGCCTGACGGGGTGTCAGCACCCCGCCGGGTATGCGTATCCGCGCCAGCGCACCGTCGTCCGCCCGGTGCAGCCGCAGTGCGCCGGGGCAGGCGTCACCGCTGCTCCGGGCGCACGCATCGCCCGGAGACCGGGACGGAAGGGGGGAGGCGGACATGGCGGCGAGCATACCCACCGTGACCGTGGCAGGCCCCTACGGTCACTGTGACCTACGGGACACCCGGCCGGCCCCCGGCCGGGGCGGGGGCCGTCTGGTCAGGACCCCCCACCCCCGGCCTACTATGCCTAGCGGCGGTCCGTTCGGCCCGCCATCGCCAGACGGCGACATGGGAGGAAGCCCGGTGAGATTCCGGCGCGGTCCCGCCACTGTGAGCCCGGCCCCGGCCGGGTGAGTCAGGAACTCCTGCCGTCCGACACCGCCCGGGGCGTGGACACCCCGAGGAAGGCCTGACGCCGCATGATCCTGCTCCTGTCGACGTCCGACACCGACCTGCTGAGCGCCCGCGCTTCCCAGGGCCCGGTCAGCTACCGCTACGCCAACCCTTCCCGGCTCGCCCTCGACGATCTGCCGCAGCTCCTGGACGGCACCGACCTCGTCGTCGTACGTCTCCTCGGCGGTGTCCGCGCCTGGCAGGACGGCCTCGACCAGGTGCTGGCCACCGGCCGCCCCGTCGTCGTCCTGACCGGTGAACAGGCCCCCGACGCCCAGCTGATGGCCGCCTCCACCGTGCCGATCGGTATCGCCGCCGAGGCGCACGCCTACCTCGCGCACGGCGGCCCCGCCAACCTGGAACAGCTGGCCCGCTTCCTCTCCGACACCGTGCTGCTCACCGGTCACGGCTTCGAACCGCCCGCCCCGGCCCCCGCGTGGGGCCCGCTGGAGCGGACCGCCCGGGACGTCACCGGCCCGACGGTCGCGGTGCTCTACTACCGCGCCCACCACATGTCCGGGAACACCGCGTTCATCGAGGCACTCTGCACGGCCGTGGAGGACGCGGGCGCCCGCCCCCTCCCGCTGTACGTCGCGTCGCTGCGCACGCCGGAGCCCGAACTCATCGACGAACTCCGCGCCGCCGACGCCATCGTGACCACCGTCCTCGCGGCGGGCGGCACCAAGCCGGCCACCGCTTCGGCGGGCGGCGACGACGAGTCCTGGGACGCGGGCGCCCTCACCGGCCTCGACGTACCCGTCCTCCAGGCGCTCTGCCTGACCAGCCCGCGCGCCGCGTGGGAGGAGAACGACGAGGGCGTCTCCCCGCTCGACGCCGCCACCCAGATCGCCGTGCCCGAGTTCGACGGCCGCCTGATCACCGTCCCGTTCTCCTTCAAGGAGATCGACGAGGACGGCCTGCCCGCGTACGTCGCCGACCCCGAGCGGGCCGCCCGGGTCGCCGGGATCGCCGTACGGCACGCGAAGCTCCGTCACATCCCGGCCGCCGAGAAGCGGATCGCGCTCGTCCTGTCCGCGTACCCGACGAAGCACTCCCGCATCGGTAACGCCGTCGGCCTCGACACCCCCGCGAGCGCCGTGGCGCTGCTGCGCAGGCTGCGCGCCGAGGGCTACGACTTCGGGCCGGAGGAAGAGATTCCCGGCCTGGTCTCGGGCGACGGCGACGAGCTGATCTACGCGCTCATCGAGGCCGGCGGCCACGACCAGGAGTGGCTCACCGAGGATCAGCTGGCCCGCAACCCGGTCCGGATCCCCGCCGCCGACTACCGCCGCTGGTTCGCCACGCTGCCCGCCGAACTCCGCGAGGCGGTGGAGGAGCACTGGGGCCCGGCGCCCGGCGAGATGTTCCTCGACCGGTCCCGCAACCCCGAGGGCGACATCGTGCTCGCCGCCCTGCGCCGCGGCAACCTGCTGATCCTCATCCAGCCGCCGCGCGGCTTCGGCGAGAACCCGATCGCGATCTACCACGACCCCGATCTGCCGCCCTCGCACCACTACCTGGCCGCGTACCGCTGGATCGCCGCGTCCGCCGACGACAACGGCTTCGGTGCCGACGCGATGATCCACCTCGGCAAGCACGGCAATCTGGAGTGGCTGCCTGGCAAGAACGCCGGTCTCTCGGCCGCCTGCGGCCCCGACGCCGCCCTCGGCGACCTGCCGCTGGTCTATCCGTTCCTGGTCAACGACCCCGGCGAGGGCACCCAGGCCAAGCGCCGTGTGCACGCCACCCTCGTCGACCACCTCGTGCCGCCGATGGCCCGCGCCGACAGCTACGGCGACATCGCCCGCCTCGAACAGCTCCTGGACGAGCACGCCCAGATCGCCGCGATGGACCCGGCCAAGCTCCCGGCCGTCCGCGCCCAGATCTGGACCCTCATCCAGGCCGCGAAGCTCGACCACGACCTGGGCCTGGAGGACCGGCCGGAGGACGAGGGCTTCGACGAGTTCATCATGCATCTCGACGGCTGGCTCTGTGAGATCAAGGACGTCCAGATCCGCGACGGCCTGCACGTCCTGGGCGCCGCTCCGGCAGGCAAGGACCGCGTCAACCTGGTCCTCGCCGTCCTGCGCGCCCGCCAGATCTGGGGCGGAACGGCGTCACTGCCCGGCCTGCGCGAGGCGCTCGGCCTGGACGAGTCGGCGGCCACCCGCACCGCCGCCGACGAGACCGAGGAGAAGGCCCGCGCGCTCGTCCAGGCGATGGACGACGCGGACTGGGACCCGGCCGCCGTCGCAGGTGTGGCCGAGGGCCACCCGCAGGCCGTCGCCGACATCCTGGACTTCGCGGCCCGCGAGGTCGTGCCCCGCCTCGCCGCGACGACCGACGAGCTCGACCACGCGGTCCACGCGCTGAACGGCGGCTTCGTCCCCGCGGGCCCGTCAGGGTCGCCGCTCCGTGGCCTGGTCAACGTCCTGCCGACCGGCCGGAACTTCTACTCCGTCGACCCGAAGGCCGTCCCGTCCCGCCTCGCCTGGGAGACCGGCCAGGCCCTCGCCGACTCGCTCCTGGAGCGGTACCGCGCCGACAACGGCGACTGGCCCACCTCCGTCGGCCTCTCCCTGTGGGGCACCAGCGCGATGCGCACCGCGGGCGACGACATCGCCGAGGCGTTCGCCCTGCTCGGCGTCCGCCCCGTCTGGGACGACGCCTCGCGCCGTGTCACGGGCCTGGAGCCGATCCCGTACGAGGAGCTGGGCCGCCCGCGCATCGACGTCACGCTGCGCGTCTCCGGCTTCTTCCGCGACGCGTTCCCGCACACCATCGGCCTGCTCGACGACGCCGTGCGCCTGGCCGCCTCCCTCGACGAGCCCGCCGAGCGGAACTTCGTACGCGCCCACACCCAGGCCGACCTGGCCGAACACGGCGACGAGCGGCGCGCCACCACCCGTATCTTCGGCTCCAGGCCGGGGACGTACGGCGCCGGGCTGCTCCAGCTCATCGACTCCCGCGACTGGCGCACGGACGCCGACCTCGCCGAGGTGTACACGGTGTGGGGCGGCTACGCCTACGGCCGTGAGCTGGACGGGCGCCCGGCGCGGGACGAGATGGAGACCGCGTACAAGCGGATCGCGGTGGCGGCGAAGAACACCGACACCCGTGAGCACGACATCGCGGACTCGGACGACTACTTCCAGTACCACGGCGGCATGGTCGCGACGGTGCGCGCGCTGAAGGGCACCGCCCCCGAGGCGTACATCGGCGACTCGACCCGCCCCGAGACGGTCCGCACCCGCACGCTGGTCGAGGAGACGTCGCGGGTCTTCCGCGCCCGGGTGGTCAACCCGAAGTGGATCGAGGCGATGCGCCGCCACGGCTACAAGGGTGCCTTCGAGCTCGCCGCGACGGTCGACTACCTCTTCGGGTACGACGCGACGACGGGCGTGGTCGCGGACTGGATGTACGACAAGCTGACCGAGACGTACGTCCTGGACCCGGCGAACCGCGAGTTCCTCCAGCAGGCCAACCCCTGGGCCCTCCACGGCATAGCGGAACGCCTTCTGGAGGCGGAGTCCCGGGGCATGTGGGCGAAGCCCGACCCGGCGGTCCTCGAAGCGCTGCGGCAGGTTTTCCTGGAGACCGAGGGCGACCTGGAGGGCGAGGACTGAGCGGCACACCGGCCGGGGATCCTCCCCGGCCGGGGGGCCACGTCCTGCCTTGCTGCCTTCCGCCCACGGGTCCAAGCTTGTGGGATGGGTGACCGAGCGGGCCACACGCCGATCGCTTCTGTCCAGCACGCGTTCCGCTTGATGGAAGCCGTGGCGGCGCACGACGGCGGCGCGCCCGCGAACGAGCTGGCGCGGCAGGCGGGGCTGCCGCCGGACACCACCCTGGGGCTGCTGCGGGACCTCACGCGGGACGGCTACCTCCGCAGGCTCGACGACGGTTCCTTCGTCCTGGGCGACACGCCGCGCGGCGACCACTCGGCGCGGGATCCGGCCGGTCTGGTCCGCCCTGCCCTCGCCTCCCTGCGGGACGATCTCTCGGCCGCCGCCTACCTCACCTTCTACGAGGAGGGCGAGATCAGGATCGCCGAGATCGTCGACGGCCCGCTGACGCCCAAGGTCGACCTCTGGGTGGGTTTCCAGGACGCCGGTCACGCCACGGCACTCGGCAAGTGCGTCCTGCGCGAGCTGGACGACGAGGCGCGTGGCGAGTACCTGTCGCGTCATACCCTCGCCGACCTCACTCCCCGCACGATCACGCACCGGGAGGAGCTGATCCGGGAGCTGGAGTCCTCGCGTTCCGTACCGGCGGTGATGGACCGGGAGGAGTACGACCTCGGCACGGTGTGCATCGCGGTGCCGGTGTACGGCGGGGGCACGGTCGGCTCGCTCGGCGTCTCGTTCCGGGCGGACCGGATGTACCGCACCAGCCAGGTCCGCCAGAGCCTGCTGGCGTCGGCGGACCGGGTGACCAGGGACATCTCCCTCGGCACCTGAAGCACCTCGATCCACCGGGGCGGGGTTCCCACGAGCCTCGTCCGCCCGCTGCAACAGCCTGGGCCCGTCCAGCGGCTCCCGCATCACGGGCGCGCTCCGGGACGCCGCGGTCCGGCACCGCGCCTTCCGGGCCCCGGTCCCGCCGGGGCCCCGGAGCACGGCCCTAGGACGCGGACCCGGCCGCCCTGCGCCGGCGTACGACGAGGACGGCACCGGCGCCCAGCGCGACGGCGCCCGCACCGAGAGCCGCGGTGGCCGGCACCGCGCTCGACGAGCCGGTCTCCGCGAGCTTGCCGCTCACCGGTATCTCGCTCAGCTCACCCTGTGCCGCGGGCTTGTTCCCGCCGTGCGTACCGGTGGGAACTGCGGTCCCGGGGCCGTCCACCGTGCCGGGCTTGCCCTCTGAGTCCTCCACCGCGCCGGGCTCGCTTCCGGGGACGAGGACCGTGAAGTCGAACTGGCTGATCTCGTCGAACCCGCACTGGCCGTCCTCGCCGTACGAGTGGCCGGTGGTGAAGAAGTAGCCGGTCCCGGCCTCGGCCTTCCCACCGACCTTGATGCGCATCCTCGCGTCCGCGTACTCGCCGGGCCCGAGCGCCCCGACGGTGGCGAACTCATGGTTGTCGAGGACACCGGCGCCCTCGCCCTCGATGGGCTTCCACGCGTCGGTCACGGGGTTGAACCACTCGACCGTGACGTCCAGTTGGGCGATGTCGTCGAGGTCCGGATCGGCGGTTCCGAGGTCCAGGGAGACGTCGGTCTCCATCACCTTGGTGGTGGACACGTTGGTCACGCGGTAGGTGAAGTCGTGCCAGCCGGACCCGGCGACGATCTTGCTCGGGAGCCCCCGCAGCGATGTCTTGCCACGCTCCTCGTCCGGAATGCCGGAGCAGAAGGCCGGGCGGGTGTACGAAGGCGACGGTTCGGCCGCACGCGGCGCGGCCGACTCCGTGGCGGTGGGATCCGCCACCGCGGCGGCGGTCGGCCGCTCGGCGGCACTCGTACCGGTGGTGGCGGTGGCGCCGGTGGTGGCGGAGGGTTCCGCGGGCGTCGTCGGAGAGGACGACACGGAGGGGGAGGCGCCGGACGGGCCCTCCCCGGTCGCGTACGCACCCTGAGCTGTGAAAAGGGCTACGGGGCCGATGACAGCCGTGACGGCTGCGACGGCCAGGGCGCGGTGGAACTGCTTCATGGGACCCCTTCGTCGGAACGCGACGCATCGCCGCCCGGTGCGGGGCGGACGGCGGGCCGTGCGGGTGTGCATGAATGGGATCGGTGACGCCGTCGAAGAGTTGCGCGGCGGACGGTGCCGCCTTCTGTGATCTTGACCACGGTCCGGCAGGCACGAGGCCGGAGGCGGGGACTGCACGGCGGGCCAGGGTCCCCCCGCCCCCGACCGGACCGGTCAGGAATCGAGAAGCGCGCGGCGCGGAGCCGCCATAGCTTCGTTTCATGGCTTCCATCGCATCCGTCACCCTCGAGGTGGCCGACCCCACCGCCGCCGAACACTTCTACTCCGCCGCCTTCGGGCTCGGCCCCGAGCTGCGCCTGCGGGGCTCCGACGCGCCGACGACCGGCTTCCGCGGCTTCACGCTGTCGCTCACGGTCTCCCAGCCGTCCACCGTCGACAGCCTGGTCGACTCCGCACTCGACGCCGGTGCCTCGGCGGTGAAGCCGCCCTCGAAGTCGCTCTGGGGTTACGGCGGCGTCGTGCGGACTCCCGACGGGACGCTCTGGAAGATCGCCACCTCGGCGAAGAAGGACAAGGGCCCGGCCACCCGGCAGATCGACCGCCTCGTGCTGCTCCTGGGTGTCGAGGACGTGCTCGCGAGCAAGCGGTTCTACGTCGGCCGAGGTCTCACCGTGGGGAAGAGCTTCGGCCGCAAGTACGTCGAGTTCGACACCCCCGCGAGCCCCGTCACGGTGGCGCTCTACGGGCGCCGGGCCCTGGCCAAGGACGCCGGCGTCCCGCCGGACGGCACCGGATCGCACCGGATCGCGCTCGGCAGCGACATCGGCCCCTTCACCGACCCGGACGGTTTCGAATGGGAGAAGGAGTCCCACTGAGCCACGCACAACCCCGGTAACGGGCCCGCCCGTCGCGCCGAACGCCATGCGCGGCTCCGGCCACACGTGGCACGATCGCGCACGTGACGAACAGGCCCACCGAGGCGCAGTACCTGCGTGACCTGGCACTGCTGCGCCGCGTCCGCGACCGGATGGACCGGGAGTACGCGCAGCCGCTGGACGTCGAGGCGCTGGCCCGGGGCGTGAACATGTCGGCCGGGCACCTCAGCCGTCAGTTCCGGCGGGCGTACGGCGAATCGCCGTACGGCTATCTGATGACGCGCCGTATCGAGAGGGCGATGGCGCTGCTGCGCCGTGGGGACCTCAGCGTCACCGAGGTCTGCTTCGAGGTCGGCTGCTCGTCGCTGGGCACCTTCAGCACGCGCTTCACGGAGCTGGTCGGCATGCCGCCCAGCGTCTACCGGCGCCGGGCGGAGAGCGACGCGGCGGGAGTGCCGCCGTGCGTGGCGAAGCAGGTGACCAGGCCGGTCAGGAATCGAGAAGCCCGGGCCCCCGAGCCCCCGCTAGCGTGACGGCCATGGACATCAGCATTCGTACGAGCGTTCTCCCGCACGACGACCCGGACGCGGCCCTGGCCTTCTACCGCGACACCCTCGGCTTCGAGGTGCGCAGCGACGTCGGGACCGGCGCGATGCGCTGGATCACGGTCGGCCCGGTCGGCCGGCCCGACACGTCTCTCCTGCTGGCACCCCCGGCCGCCGACCCGGGCATCACCGAGGACGAGCGCCGCTCGATCGTCGAGATGATGGCCAAGGGCACCTACGGCTGGATTCTCCTGGCCACCGAGGACCTCGACGCCACCTTCGAGAAGCTGCAGGCCGGTGACGCCGAGGTCATCCAGGAGCCGACCGAGCAGCCGTACGGGGTCCGCGACTGCGCCTTCCGCGACCCCGCGGGCAACCAGATCCGCATCCAGGAGGTGCGCTGAGCACCGGCCGCCCGCAGCGGTGACCGCCTTGAGTCATTTCCGCCAGAACAGGTGGTGCGTCACACCGCTCGGACTGGGGACGACATCGAGGTGATACCGGTCGAGCAGCTCGTCGGGTGACTCCCAGAGTCGTACCCCGGCCCCGATCTTCACCGGGGCGACCACCACATGCAGGGTGTCGACGAGCCCGGCGTCGAGGAACTGCCTGACGGTGGTGGCCCCGCCGCCGAGCCGGACGTCCTTGCCCCGCGCGGCCTCCCGCGCCTGTTCGAGGACGTGGGCGGGGTCGTCGCCGACGAAGTGGAACGTGGTGTCGGAGAGGGTGAACGAGGGCCGCTTGTGGTGGGTCATGACGAACACCGGGGTGTGGAACGGGGGCTCGTCGCCCCACCAGCCACGCCACTCATCGTTCTCCCAGGGCCCGCGCTGAGGCCCGAACTTGTTGCGGCCCATGATCTCGGCACCGATGTTGTTCGCGAAGTCCCGGGTGAAGTAGTCGTCGAGGCCCCGGGTCCCCCCGGGCTCGGTGCGATTGGGCCAGCCCGCCGTGGCGCCCGCCCAGGACATCAGGGCCCCGGGATCGGCGTCGCCGAACGGTCTTTCGAGGCTTTGATGCTCACCGGCGGCGAAACCGTCGCTGGAAACGGTGAAGTTCTGGACCCTCAACAGCTGTCCCACGTGCTTCCTCCTGTGTCGGATGTCGGTAATGAGACCTCACACACCGCGAAAAATCATCGCCCGGGCGGCTGCTCTTCTCGGTGCGGCGGAGCCCGGGTCGCCACGAGGAGCTGCCGCAGCCGATGGTGGAGCACCCGCCCCGCCCGTCCCTCGGCGGGCTGAGGCGCGGCCCACCGGCCGGGTCGATGCCCCGTCAGATCTCCTGCCGGGGACTCCGACTGACGTGCTACGGGTGAATACGTGGGCATCGCCATGCGCCGGGGGCCGGGCACCGGCACTCTGCTGAGTGAGTGAGGGGCAGCCGGGGGATTCGCAGGCCAGTGGCCCGCTGCCGCCGCCCTCCGCAAGCGGTGTCACGGCCCCGGCGAAGCCCGGCGGACGCGAGTCGAAGGGGGCGCTTCAGTGACATTCGGTTCAGCGGGGCCATCCGGTCGGGCGTACGCGGCGGGCGAGCCGGCCGACGGCGTCGGAGCGCGGCCCGGGGCTCCGGTCGTCCCGACGGTTCCGGTACAGCCGGACCGCCCGCCGGATGAGGAGCGGCAGCGCACGGTGCCCCGTCACGTCGCGTGCGTGATGGACGGGAACGGCCGGTGGGCGCAGCAGCGCTCCCTGCCGCGCACGTCCGGGCACAGGGCGGCGGAGGCGACGGTGATCGACGTCATCGAGGCGGCGCGGTCGGCGGGTGCTCCACCATCGGCTGCGGCAGCTCCTCGTGGCGACCCGGGCTCCGCCGCACCGAGAAGAGCAGCCGCCCGGGCGATGATTTTTCGCGGTGTGTGAGGTCTCATTACCGACATCCGACACAGGAGGAAGCACGTGGGACAGCTGTTGAGGGTCCTGTCCCACGTGCTTCCTCCTGTGTCGGATGTCGGTAATGAGACCTCACACACCGCGAAAAATCATCGCCCGGGCGGCTGCTCTTCTCGGTGCGGCGGAGCCCGGGTCGCCACGAGGAGCTGCCGCAGCCGATGGTGGAGCACCCGCCCCGCCCGTCCCTCGGCGGGCTGAGGCGCGGCCCACCGGCCGGGTCGATGCCCCGTCAGATCTCCTGCCGGGGACTCCGACTGACGTGCTACGGGTGAATACGTGGGCATCGCCATGCGCCGGGGGCCGGGCACCGGCACTCTGCTGAGTGAGTGAGGGGCAGCCGGGGGATTCGCAGGCCAGTGGCCCGCTGCCGCCGCCCTCCGCAAGCGGTGTCACGGCCCCGGCGAAGCCCGGCGGACGCGAGTCGAAGGGGGCGCTTCAGTGACATTCGGTTCAGCGGGGCCATCCGGTCGGGCGTACGCGGCGGGCGAGCCGGCCGACGGCGTCGGAGCGCGGCCCGGGGCTCCGGTCGTCCCGACGGTTCCGGTACAGCCGGACCGCCCGCCGGATGAGGAGCGGCAGCGCACGGTGCCCCGTCACGTCGCGTGCGTGATGGACGGGAACGGCCGGTGGGCGCAGCAGCGCTCCCTGCCGCGCACGTCCGGGCACAGGGCGGCGGAGGCGACGGTGATCGACGTCATCGAGGCGGCGCGGTCGGCGGGGGTCGAATGGCTCAGCCTGTACGCCTTCTCCACCGAGAACTGGAGCCGCCCGGGCGAGGAGATCGACTTCCTCATGCGCCTGGTACGCCGTGTGGTGCGCAAACACGCTCTGCTGCTGCACGCACGCGGCATCCGATGCCGACTCCTGGGAGCTGAGGACCCGAGAATTCCGGCCCCTCTGGCGCGGGACTTCGCCGACCTGATGACACTCACCGAGGGGAATCGGGGCATGACGCTGACCGTGGCGTTCGACCACGGCGGGCGCCAGGACATCGTCGCCGCAGCGCGGTCCCTCATCCGCGCCGGGGTGCCCGCCGATGACGTCGACCAGGAGCGCTTCGCCGCGCATCTGCCCGTCCCCGACACACCTGACGTGGACCTCGTCATCCGTACCTCCGGCGAACAGCGCATGTCCAACTTCATGCTCTGGCAGGTGGCCTACGCCGAGTGGATCTTCCCGCCGGTGCTCTGGCCCGACTTCCGTGCACCGCACCTTCTGGAGTGCCTGCACGAATACCGGCGCCGCGACCGCCGCTTCGGCGGGGTGGCACCGCAAGCGAATCGAGGACCTCAAGGATGAAGCACGCGGACAGCAGCCGCTCCACGCGGACCGGGCCCGGAGCCGGGGTGCCGTACGGAGACCCCGGCCCGGAGCCAACCGAACCGCCGGCCGATTCCCTGTTCGGCCCCGGTTCGCAGTTCCACCGCTTCTTCAACGATCCCCGCTGGGCTCTGGCTGTCGTCAGAGCCACGGTGCTGGAAGCCGCCCACCCGCAGATCGGGGCGGCACTGGTCGACAACTCCTCCTTCGTGGTGCACCCATGGCGACGGCTGCGCAACACCCTCGTGAGCCTGCAGCGCATGTTCGGAGCCGACGAACACACCAGGCAGAGGGAGGCGGCACGGCTCAACCGCCTGCACGCACGCCTCAGCGGCACGGACGCCAGGAACCAGCCCTACGACGCGATGGACCCCGAGGTGCGGGCGTGGGTGGTCGCGACGCTCTTCGAAAGCTCCGTCACCATGTGCCGACTGAGCGGACAGCCCCTGGACCAGAACACCATGGAACGGCTCTACGCCGAATTCCAGGCCTTCCTGGCCGCCCTGGGGGATCAGGCGGGCCACCTACCGCCCACGTTGCCCGAGTTCTGGCAGTACTACGACCGCATGGTCGCGGAGGAACTGCAGAACACGGAGGCGCTGCGCATCATCCTCTACAGGCTCTTCGAGCATCTCCCGGCGCCGCCGTTGTTCGCGGGCCTGCCCACACTCTGGGCGACCGGTCGTGCGCTGGCGGGGCCGGTCATCGGCACCATCACCGTGGCCTCACTTCCCGAGGTCTTCCGCCGCCGGGCGGGCCTGCCGGAGGTCCCCGGTGCGCAGACCCTGATGCAGAGCGCCTACATGGCCGCCCGGCTGGCCCGCGCCCTGCCGGACAACTGGCTCCAGACCGAGAACGTCGTCGGCCTGCTCCAGCTGTCGCCGGACGGCGACGGCCCAGGTGCCGAGAGACTCGCCGCCCTGCGCGGCCGGATGAAGCAGGCCGGTGCGCTGATCCGCCTGGTCACACCGGTACCGGCTCAGGAGGACGGTACGGGCGGGACCGAGAACCGGCGCGGTGCCCGCGAGTTCTTCACCGACGTACTGGACCAGACCGGGGACGGCTATCTGGACTGGCCCGACCTAGCGGCCATGGCACGGGAACTCTGCTCTCGTCTGGATCTGGACGAACCGGAGGAGACACGGCTGTACGACGCCTTCGCAGCCTGGTGGAGGGAGCTCCAGGCCGCGCTGGACGCCGACGGTGACGGCCGGGTGAGCGAGGAGGAGTACGCGGCCGCAGCCCCGTCCCTGGCCGGCCCGGCGCTGATCAGGGTCGCCGAGACGCTCTTCGACGCCACCGACACCGACGGCAGCCAGTTCATCGACGCCGAGGAGTACCGCGCCCTGTTCAGGAGGGGCTTCGGGCGTTCCGTGGCGGACGCCGAAGGCCGGTACTCCCGCAGCGCGTTCGTACGGGACTTCCTCTCCTTCATGTCGGGCCGCCGACGCTCGACCCCCTACGACCCGCTGCTCTCGGACGCGTAGCCGCGTGCCTACTCGATCAGATCCCGGATCGCGTGCTGGGTCCACGTGCCGGCGGCTCCACGCGATGCGGCGAGATAGGCGGCGATCGTGGCTGCGTCCCAGGCCCCTGCCTGGAACAGGCCGGACGCGAGGTAGCGCACGTAGGCGCTGGAGGGCGGCGCCAGGGCCACCTCGTCGGCGCTCCAGGGGGCTGTGAAGGTGAGTACGGGCAAGCCGTCCATCTGCCCGGCGCACACCAGGGTTTCGTACCGTCCGCTGCCCAGCCTGGCGACACCCGAAGCAAGGACTTCACTCAGGTCCAGATCCGCACCCGGGGCCCTGTACATCTCCTGAGCGGCGATGTCCGCGAACTGCGACGCCGATACGAGATGGGCCCGCGCGTAGAGGCGTCCCTCGCACTCCGGGTCGTAAAAGGCCCGACCGCCGGCCCAGACAGCCGACTCCGTGGCGAAGTAGAGGGCCCCCTTGAGTTCGACGGGGACGGACCGACTGGGCAGGGCCCGGTCCCGGCACCCCGGGTACACCCGGCTCGCCCCGAGAGGCTGACCGCCCTTGATGTAGCAAGCAAGCCGGTCGAGATGCGTGTTCGAACCGTAGGAGGTGTACCAGACGCGCTGCGGCGCGGACTCCTCCACGGCCGCTGGATCGATCCGATGTACGCCGGCCACGAAGTTCCTCTCCTCGTACTGAGCGTCCTGCCGGCCGGCAGATGGCGCGTACGACCGGCACGAAACCGGGATACCGCAAGAGGCGGCCAGGAAGAACCAGGACACGTCCGGGACGAGGCCGAACGCCGGCCGAGGCGTCATGGCTGCCCTTCTACGGACCGGTGAGGCCGTAGGAACGCCGAAGGGCCCCACCGCGAACGGTGGGGCCCTTCAACGTATTGCCCGGTGAGAGCAATGGCGGAGGATACGAGATTCGAACTCGTGAGGGGTTGCCCCCAACACGCTTTCCAAGCGTGCGCCCTAGGCCACTAGGCGAATCCTCCGCCGCAAACAATACAAGACGTTGGAGGGTGCTCGCGAACACGTTCCCCAAAGATCGTTCCGGACCGTCCGTCGGGAGGGGTCGGACCGGGGCGCGGGTGGACGGCAGGGGGGCGGGATCGGTTAAGGTGGGCGTCAGCCCCTCACGTGGCGCTATCTGACTGAACTCCCCCAGGGCCGGAAGGCAGCAAGGGTAGGTCGGCTCTGGCGGGTGCGTGGGGGGCCCTTGCGTGTCCGGGGTGTGGTGTCCCGCCGGGCGCCCGGTCCGGGGCGGGGCCGGTTGTCGGTCCGCCCCGATAACCTCGTATGTGTGTCGTCCCTTGCGCTGTACCGCCGCTATCGCCCCGAGTCCTTCGCCGAGGTCATCGGTCAGGAGCATGTCACTGACCCGTTGCAGCAGGCCCTGAGGAACAACCGGGTCAATCACGCGTATCTGTTCAGCGGGCCGCGTGGCTGCGGAAAGACGACCAGTGCGCGCATCCTGGCCCGCTGTCTGAACTGCGAGCAGGGGCCTACGCCGACTCCCTGCGGGGAGTGCCAGTCCTGCCGGGACCTCGCGCGCAACGGACCGGGTTCGATCGACGTCATCGAGATCGACGCCGCGTCGCACGGTGGCGTGGACGACGCCCGTGACCTGCGGGAAAAGGCGTTCTTCGGGCCCGCGTCGAGTCGGTACAAGATCTACATCATCGACGAGGCGCACATGGTCACCCCGGCCGGGTTCAACGCCCTGCTGAAGGTGGTCGAGGAGCCGCCGGAGCACCTCAAGTTCATCTTCGCGACCACGGAGCCCGAGAAGGTCATCGGCACGATCAGGTCGCGTACGCACCACTACCCCTTCCGCCTCGTGCCGCCCGGGACGCTTCGCGGCTATCTCGCGGAGGTGTGCGGCAAGGAGAACAGCTCCGTCGAGGACGGTGTGCTGCCGCTCGTGGTGCGGGCCGGCGCGGGCTCCGTGCGTGACTCGATGTCCGTCATGGACCAGCTGCTCGCCTCCGCCGCCGACGACGGTGTGACATACGCCATGGCGACCTCGCTCCTCGGCTATACGGACGGGTCCCTGCTGGACTCGATCGTGGACGCCTTCGCGGCGGGCGACGGGGCGGCGGCCTTCGAGGTCGTGGACCAGGTGATCGAGGGCGGCAACGACCCCCGGCGCTTCGTCGCGGACCTGCTGGAGCGGCTGCGCGACCTGGTGATCCTGGCCGCCGTGCCGGATGCCGGGGACAAGGGGCTCATCGACGCCCCCGCCGATGTGGTGGAGCGGATGCAGGCCCAGGCGTCCGTCTTCGGGGCAGCGGAGCTGAGCCGCGCCGCCGACCTGGTCAACGAAGGACTCACCGAGATGCGCGGGGCGACCTCGCCCCGGCTCCAGGTGGAGCTGATCTGTGCCCGTGTGCTGCTGCCCGCCGCCTTCGACGACGAGCGTTCGCTCCAGGCGCGGCTGGACAAGCTGGAGCGCGGCGCGTCCTTCGCCGCGGCCGGCCCCGCCATGGGGTACGTGCCGGGGCCCGAGGCCCACGGGGCCGGGGTCGGGATGCCCGCAGGAGGAGGCCCCGCCGCGGCCCGTGCGGCCGCCCGGGGTGAGGCGCCGGGCGGTGCCCCCGCCGACGCACCCCGGGCCGCTCCCGCTCCCGCTGCCGCTGCCGCTGCCGCTGCCGCTGCCGCTCCCGCACCCGCCGCGCCCGCCGAACCCGTCGCGCCCGCCGCGACTCAGGAAGCGCCTCCGGTCCACCAGAACCCGGTCCAGCAGCCTCCGGTCCAGCAGCCTCAGGCTCCGGCACCCGCGGGCCAGCGCCCCGGCGCCTGGCCCGCGGCGGCCGGAGTGGGCGGGGGCGGTGCGGAAGCGGCGCGGCGTCCCGGCGGCTGGCCGACCGCCTCCGCGCCCGGAAGCGGCGTACCGCAGGCCCCGGCGCCCGCCCAGGCACCCGTCGCCCCGGCCCAGGCCCCGGCCGCCCCGGCGCCCGCGCCCGGCGGCGGTCAGGACATGGCGCAGGGCGCCGCCCAGGTGCGGAACATGTGGCCGGACATCCTGGAGGCGGTGAAGAACCGCCGCCGCTTCACCTGGATCCTGCTCAGCCAGAATGCCCAGGTCACCGGCTTCGACGGCTCCACCCTGCAAATCGGCTTCCTCAACGCCGGCGCCCGTGACACCTTCTCGAGCAGCGGCAGCGAAGAGGTGCTCAAGCAGGCTCTCGCCGAGCAGTTCAACGCCAAATGGAAGGTCGACGCGGTCGTCGACCCGTCGGGCGGCGGCGGCCAGCCCGCGCCGAGCGGTGGCGGTGGTGGCGGCAGGCCCCCGGCGCAGCAGCAGGGGCGGCCCGAGCAGTCCTCGTACGACCGTGGGGCCCCCGAGCCGCCGCGGTCGGTCGCGCCCGAGGACGACACCGCCGAGGCGGACGACCCCGACCTGGTCGACTCCGCGCTCTCCGGGCACGACCTGATCGTCCGCGAGCTGGGCGCCACGGTCGTCGAGGAGTTCACCAACGAGTAGCGGGCCCCACGGCACGGCACGGCACGCAGGACACGGCCGGCCCGCCGTCCCCGGACGGGCCCCGGTCCGTCCCCGGACGGGCCCCGGTCCGTCCACGGAGCGGCGCCCGTCGAGGCGTCCGGTCCCCGGCGGCTAGGCTGCACCCCGTGAAGGTCCTCGTCATCGGCGGCGGCGCCCGCGAACACGCCCTGTGCCGCTCTCTCTCCCTCGACCCCGATGTCACCGCTCTGTACTGCGCCCCCGGCAACGCCGGAATCGCAGAGGTGGCCGAACTGCACCCGGTCGACGCACTCGACGGCGACGCCGTCGCGCGCCTCGCCACCGAGCTGGGCGCCGAGCTGGTGGTCGTCGGCCCGGAGGCACCGCTTGTCGCCGGTGTCGCCGACGCCGTGCGCGCGGCCGGCATCCCCTGCTTCGGCCCCTCGGGCGAGGCTGCCCGGCTGGAGGGCTCCAAGGCGTTCGCCAAGGACGTCATGGCCGGGGCCAACGTCCCGACCGCCCGCAGCTACGTCTGCACCACGCCCGCCGAGATCGACGAGGCCCTGGACGCCTTCGGCGCCCCGTACGTCGTGAAGGACGACGGTCTCGCGGCCGGCAAGGGCGTCGTCGTCACGCACGACGTCGAAGCCGCGCGGGCCCATGCCCTGGCCTGCGACCGCGTGGTCATCGAGGAGTTCCTCGACGGCCCCGAGGTCAGCCTCTTCGCGATCACCGACGGCACCACGGTGCTGCCGCTCCAGCCGGCCCAGGACTTCAAGCGCGCCCTGGACGGCGACGAGGGCCCGAACACCGGCGGCATGGGCGCGTACTCCCCGCTCCCGTGGGCCGACCCGAAGCTGGTCGACGAGGTCATGCGGACCGTCCTGCAGCCGACCGTCGACGAGCTCCGCCGCCGCGGTACGCCGTTCTCCGGGCTGCTGTACGCGGGCCTCGCGATCACCTCGCGCGGCGTACGGGTCATCGAGTTCAACGCCCGCTTCGGCGACCCGGAGACCCAGGTGGTCCTGGCCCGCCTGAAGACGCCGCTCGCGGGGCTCCTGCTCGGTTCGGCCAACGGCACCCTGGACGTCGTACCCGCGCTGAAGTGGCACGACGACGCCGCCGTCACCGTGGTCATCGCCTCGCACAACTACCCGGGTACGCCCCGCACGGGAGACCCGATCGAGGGTCTCGCCGATGTGGTGGCGCAGGATGCACCGGACGCGTTCGTCCTGCACGCCGGCACCCGGCAGGAAGGCGACGCGGTCGTCAGCGCCGGAGGGCGCGTGCTGTCCGTGACGGCGACCGGCAAGGACCTCACGCAGGCCCGGGAGCGTGCCTACGCCGCCGTGGGGCGGATCCGGCTCGACGGCTCCCAGCACCGCACCGACATCGCCCGTAAGGCCGCCGAAGAGGCCTGAGAACCGTCCGCCCCTGTGCCCGGCCCTCCACGGAGGTGCCGGGCACAGGCGTGTCAGGGGCCTCCTGGGGAGGCCGCCGTATCACCGAACGCCTGGGCACCGGCACGTCAGCAGCTTTACCCAAAGCCATTCCATCGGGTGACGGCTCGGCCATCCGGATGACGCCCGCCGAGGCCCCAACTAGGGTGCGGCGCAAGCATTCCGGCACTTGGCCCACCGGCATTGCGATGTCGGTGACGGGTGCCACAGTGGGGGAGTGACCAACACCGTCGCGGGGGCAGAGGGGGTGACGTCCAGTCGTGTCCGGTACCGGTTCGGTTGAGGAGCTGGGTGCGCACGCAGCGCGGGCTAGGGCCGTGGCTCTGCTGCGCATCCGCAGCAGAGCCACGGCCCTGGCGATCCTGCCCGCGGCCGCGGCCGTCGTGCTGCTCGTCGCGGTCGCCCAGGGGCGCATCGGCCCGGGCGTGTGGTCCACGGTCAGCTGGGCGGTGGCGGCCTGCGCCGTCGTGGTCCTGCTGGTCGCCGCGGCGGTCGCCGTCGCGGTGGCGCGTGCGAGGCCGGCGGTCAGCCCGACCGTGCCGCTCACCGAGGCGGCGGCCCCCGATCTCTACCGGCTGGTCAGGGACCTCGCCGACCGGCTCGACGTCCCGGCGCCGTCGGCCATAGCGCTGACCCCGGACTGCGACAGCTGGCTGGAGGACCGTACGCACCCCGCCGCACAGCCGAAGGGGCCGACGGCGTCCCGGCGTGGCCGCCGGGTCCCCGCGGCGCCCGTGCTGGTGATCGGCTCCCCCTTCCTGTGGTGGATGAGGGTCGCCGAGCTCCGGGCGGTTCTCGCCCCGGTCGTCGCGGGGACCGGTCCGTCCGCCCACCCCGACATAGCCGCCGCCCGCCGCTTCGTCCGTGGTCTGGACGCCGCGGTCGCCGACGCCGCCCTGCCCGGGCAAGGGCGGGTACGCAGGATTCCCGCGGCCTTCGTGGGGTGGGTCGCCAGGGTGCTGCTGCGCGGCTGTCGAGGTCATGCGGCGGAGATGGAGCGCTGCGTCGCGGCCGCCGCGTCGGGCCGCGCCCAGGAGGTGGACTACGGGCTGCGGATCGTCGCCCAGGAGCAGGTGGGCCTGGCCTACGCGGGCTGGGACCGGCTGCTGACCCGGGTCGCGCTTCCCGCCTGGCGGATGGGGCGCTGGCCCTCCCGCCTCGACGCCGGTGTCGTCTCCGCGCTCACCGAGCTCTCCCGGCGCGACCGGCTGGCCGAGGGCTTCACGTCCCGGCTGGGGGAGCGCCCCGCATGCGATCTCATCGAGGAGCCCGGCGCGGCCGACGAGGCGGCCTCGCTGCTGGCCGCCCGGCTCTTCCACGGAGGGCCGGCCGAGCCCGGACCGGGCTGGTCCCCGGTCGACTGGCAGCAGTATCCGGAAGAGGTCGTGGACCGGAAATGGCGTACGGAGGCCGCCCGTCTGCACCGGGTGCTCGACGCCATGGGAGTGGCCACCAGCGTCTCCGTGGGGGCCCCGGACGCGGCGGCGGACGGCTCCGCGGTGCCCACGCTGGCGCGTGTGATCGACCACCTCGCCACACCGGGCGCCGACAGCGAGGCTCTCGCGGCCGGGCTCGGTGCCGCGGTCGCCCGCGACGAGGAGAAGGCGGCCCCGCGTCCCCGGACCGGCGCCAGCGGCTCCCCCGCAGCCGGGGCGGATGCCGGTCCGCCCGACCTCTGGGGGCCGGTCCCGCTCCCGCTCTTCCCCCTCCAGCCACCCCGCACGGGCACGGAGCTGCTCGCCGACCACGTCGTGGCGATGGTCTGCTGCGCCGCCGTGGACACGGCGGGGGCCGCGCCCGGACTCGACTGGCTCGACGGCCCCGCGCTGCTGGTCGACGGCGGCCGCAGGTCGGACCTGGGCGCCCCCGTCTCCACCCTTGTCGAGGACGGGGACGCCGAGCCGCTGCTCTCCTGGCTCACGGCGGTAGGGGTGCGCACGGACAAACCGGTACGCCTGGGCTGAGAGGTGCGCCAGAGCCGACGGGCCGACCGAGTTGAACGGCCGACCGTCCACTTAGATGGCGAAATGCCCGAAGTATCCCCTCAATACCTGGAAGATCAGGCTTCGGTGGCATCAAATCGCGACGAACGGTAACGGTGTGCGTGCGTAATGTGATGTGCTGGGGGAGTGGCGCCGGGACCCGGCGCGGTAGATGTGTCGGGGACGAGGGAGGGGAGCGGGATGGGGGCGGAGCAGATCCGGCGATGGGAATCGGGTGCCCTCGCGCATGCCGTGAGCGACCCCTTCGGGCAGGGTCCGCTGCCCTGGCTGCGGGGCAGCGAGAACTACTTCGACGACACCGGCCAGGTCGTCCCCTGGTACGCCGACCCCGAGCTCGGCCGCGGCGGTACCGGCGGCGGCACGCGGACGGCCGACGACGTGCACCAGCAGATCAAGGGGTTCGTGTCCCCCGGTGCCGCGGCACCCGGTGAGGCGATCGACTTCCACATCACGGTGGACCCGCCCCAGCAGTTCTCCGTCGACGTCTACCGCATCGGGCACTACGCGGGTGACGGCGCCGCCAAGATCACCACCAGCCCGCGCCTGTCCGGCATCGTCCAGCCGGCACCGCTGGCCGCCGAGCGGACGGTCTCCTGCCATCACTGGTGGCTCTCCTGGCGGCTCCAGATCCCCAGCTACTGGTCGGTCGGGGCATACGTCGCGGTGCTCACCACCGCCGACGGCCACCGCTCGCACGTCCCCTTCACGGTCCGCGACGACCACCCCGCGGACCTGCTGCTCCTGCTCCCCGACGTCACCTGGCAGGCCTACAACCTCTATCCGGAGGACGGCCGCACCGGCGCGAGCCTCTACCACGCCTGGGACGAGCGGGGCCGGCTGCTGGGCGAGGAGGACGCCGCCGTCACCATCTCCTTCGACCGCCCCTACGCGGGCGCCGGGCTGCCTCTCCACGTCGGCCACGCCTACGACTTCATCCGGTGGGCCGAGCGCTACGGCTACGACCTCGCGTACGCCGACGCCCGTGACCTGCACGCCGGCCGAGTGGACCCGAGCCGCTACCGGGGCCTCGTCTTCCCCGGACACGACGAGTACTGGTCGGTGCCGATGCGCCGCACCACCGAGCTGGCCAGGGACACCGGAACCTCACTCGTCTTCCTCTCGGCCAACACCATGTACTGGCAGGTCGGCCTCGGTCCGTCCCCCTCCGGGGTACCCGACCGCCTGCTCACCTGCCGCAAGCGGCGCGGCCCGGGGAAGTCCGCGCTGTGGCGTGAGATCGACCGCCCCGAGCAGCAGCTGCTCGGCATCCAGTACGCGGGCCGGGTCCCCGATCCGCACCCCATGGTCGTGCGGAACGCGAACCACTGGCTCTGGGAGGCCACCGGCGCGGCCGAGGGCGACGAGATCGACGGGCTGGTCGCCGGCGAGGCCGACCGCTACTTCCCGCGTACGGCGCTGCCCGAGCACGAGAGCCGCATGCTGCTCGCGCACTCCCCGTACGCGGACAGCGAAGGGGCCACCCGGCACCAGGAGACCTCGCTGTACCGAGCTCCGTCGGGTGCGCTCGTCTTCGCCTCGGGCACCTTCGCCTGGTCGCCGGCCCTGGACCGCCCGGGCCATGTCGACTCCCGTGTCCAGCGGGCCACGGCCAACCTGCTCGACCGGATCTGCAAGCGGGACTGAGAAGCGGAACCGGCCGGCGAGCCCTCTGCTCCGGCCCCTCCGGGACCCCGCCCTGTCCACGGTGCGACCCGTGGCGGCGCGGCGCCCCGGCATGCGGGACAATCGGAACGACTCCTGGATCAACCTACGCGGAGGCAGCGTGTCCGGTTTCGTAGAAAAGCCCGAGCCCGTGCAGGTGCCGGGGCTCACCCACCTGCACACCGGCAAGGTGCGCGACCTGTACCGGAACGAGGCGGGTGACCTCGTGATGGTCGCCAGCGACCGTATCTCCGCGTACGACTGGGTCCTGCCCACCGAGATCCCGGACAAGGGCCGCGTGCTCACCCAGCTCTCGCTGTGGTGGTTCGACCAGCTCGCCGACCTCGTCCCCAACCATGTGCTGTCGACGGAGCTGCCGCCCGGCGCCCCCGCCGACTGGGCCGGCCGGACCCTGATCTGCCGCTCCCTGCGGATGGTCCAGGTCGAGTGTGTGGCGCGCGGTTATCTGACGGGTTCCGGCCTGACCGAGTACGACGCGACCCGGACGGTCTGCGGTCTCGGTCTGCCCGAGGGACTCGTCGACGGCTCCGAACTCCCGGGGCCGATCTTCACCCCGGCCACGAAGGCGGCGGTCGGCGATCACGACGAGAACGTCTCGTACGAGGAGGTCGCCCGCGAGGTCGGCCCGGAGACGGCGGCCGCGCTGCGCCGGACGACGCTGGACGTCTACGGCCGGGCCCGGGACATCGCCCGTGAGCGCGGGATCATCCTCGCCGACACGAAGTTCGAGTTCGGCTTCGCGCCGTCCGCGGACGGCGGTGAGGAACTGATCCTCGCGGACGAGGTGCTGACGCCCGACTCCTCCCGCTTCTGGCCCGCCGAGAGCTGGGAGCCGGGCAAGGCGCAGCCTTCGTACGACAAGCAGTTCGTGCGTGACTGGCTGACCTCGCCGGCCTCCGGCTGGGACCGCCACAGCGAGCAGCCGCCCCCGCCGCTGCCGCAGGAGATCGTCGACGCGACCCGGGCCAAGTACATCGACGCGTACGAGCTCCTGACCGGCACGAGCTGGCCGGCCCAGCGGGCGTAACGGCAGAAGGCCCCGGTCATGGTGACCGGGGCCTTCTTGTGTGGAGCGGACGACCAGGTTCGAACTGGCGACCTCAACCTTGGCAAGGTTGCGCTCTACCAACTGAGCTACGTCCGCAAGCGCCTTGGCGCGGTGCCTACTATACCCAACCTCGCTCCCGTGCGAGACGCACTGCCGCATGACGGTTCTCCGCCCCGAGTTTGGAGACGGCCGCCGACAGGTAGTTGCGCACGGTGCCCTGCGACAGCGAGGCCCGCTCCGCGATCTCCGCGACCGGCGCACCGTCCGCCGCCAGCTCCAGCAGCTCCGCCTCCCGCGCGGTCAGGGGGGAGTCCCCGGCGGAGATCGCGTCAGCCGCCAACTCCGGGTCCACATAACGGTTTCCGGCGTGCACTGTACGGATGATCTCGGCCAGTCGCCGGGCGCTGACCGTCTTCGGGACGAACGCCCGGACGCCCGCCTCCAGGGCGCGTTTCAGGTGCCCGGGCCGGCCGTGGCTCGTCACGATCATGGTCTTGCAGCCGGGCAGTCCGGTCCGCAGCGATGTGGCGACCTTCACACCGTCGGCGCCCGGCATCTCCAGGTCCAGGACCGCCACATCGGGCCGGTGGGCCATCGCCATCGCGAGCGCCTCCGGCCCGGTCGCCGCCTCGGCGACCAGGACGATGTCGTCCTCCAGCGCGAGGAGGGCGGCCAGCGCGCCCCGGATCAGGTGTTCGTCGTCGGCGAGCAGGACGCGGACGGGGTCCGGTGCGGGTGTCATCTCTTCTCCGGCGTCGAGGGTGCGGTCTTGCGTGGCGAGGGCAGGGGGACGGCCGCGGTCAGATGGAACCGTCCGTCGTCCGTCGGCCCCGCCTCCAGCGAACCGCCGACCGCGGCCAGTCGTTCCCGGAGTCCGTGGAGTCCTGAGCCGCCCCCGGAGACGACGGCCGTGTCCGGTGTAACGCCGTCGTTCTCCACCACCAGCCGGACCCCGTCCCGCGAGGCCTCCAGCCGGATGTCGCACCGCTGCGGATCGCCGTGCCGCAGCACGTTGGTGGCCGCCTCGCGTACGGCCCAGCCGAGCGCCGACTGCACGGGGGAGGGGAGCCGCCCGCCGTCGCCGTGGACGGCGCACTCGATGCCCGCCGCCCGCAAGACCCCCTGGGCTCCCAGCAGTTCCGTACGGAGATCGGCCTCCCTGTATCCCCGTACGACGTCCCGGACCTCCTGCTGGGAGGCGCGGGCGATGCGCTGCACCTCGACCATCTGGTCCGTCGCGGCGGGCTTTCCGCGTTGCGCGAGCTCGACCGCGAGCTCGCTCTTCAGCGCGATCACCGCCAGATTCCGGCCCAGTACGTCGTGCATGTCCCGCCCGAACCGGAGCCGCTCCTCGGCGACCGCCAGCCGGGTCTCGACGTCCCGGGCGTCACGGAGCTTCTGCATGATCCCGAGGGTCCAGGCGGAGAGGCGCACGGTGGAGGCGATCAGCAGCCCGCCGAAGCACACCCCCACCAAGGTGGCCAGGGCGAAGGACCCGGTGCCCCCTGCCAGCAGGGCGCCGCCGCTCATCCCGGCCGCCACCACCGCGATGCACACACACGACACCCACACCGGGACGGCGAGGACGAACGGCGTCAGGAACGGCCATGCCACCGCGCCCAGGGCCACCTGCAGCTCGGGGTACGTCCCGGTGCCGGTGTACCCGCCGAGTGTCAGCAGGCCGGCCGCGTTCGCGACGAACAGAACGGCCGCGAAGGCGATCGGCCGTCGTCCGACGGGCCCGAGGCCGAGATAGCCGTCCAGGGCCCGGGAGACCAACGGCACCGAGCAGACGCCCTGCGCGATCACGCTGAGGACCGTGAAGGCGATCAGGGCGGCGGGCGCGTCCGAGTGCCGCACCGGGTGCGTCACCGACAGGAGCGCCACGCACACGACCATCCCCCAGACCATGGAGTGCAGGGTCCCGCGCGTGTAGAGATCGATCTTGTCGAAGCCCTCGCGCCGCTGCCAGCTGCGCACCTGTGTCCTCACCCACACGGTTTCCGCCCCCCTGTCCCCGTGGACCTTCGCTCAAGACTTCCGCACGATCACGGCCATGAGCAGTGCGCATTGTCACCGCAGTTCATGACAAACGTCATGCGCCGATAACCGGAAACGCCAAAGGCCCCGGTCGATATCGACCGGGGCCTTTGAACAAGAGCGGACGACCAGGTTCGAACTGGCGACCTCAACCTTGGCAAGGTTGCGCTCTACCAACTGAGCTACGTCCGCATTGCTGCCACTCGGCTTTCACCGGTGGAGCGCTCACTACTCTACCTGATCCACTAAGTGGTCCGGTAAGGCAGTGCAGAGCGGGTGACAGGAATTGCACACTGCGCCTTCCCCCTGGAAGGGGGATGTTCTACTACTGAACTACACCCGCACGCTGCGTCGGGCCCGGCTCTTCGGCCTTGCCCTTCGGCGTGCTCCAGACTCTAGCCGACCTGCGGGGGTGTTGTGCAAGTCGGCTCCCCGAGGTGTCGCTCCGGCGCCCGGTGGACGCCGGAGCGGAATGGAGCATTCCGGGCACCGCCCTCAACTGGCCGCGTTGAACGCCTCGTAGACCTTCTTGGGGATCCGGCCGCGGGCCGGCACCTCCATCCGGTGCGAGCGGGCCCAGGCGCGCACGGCCGCGGGGTCCGGCGCGAGCGACGTGTGGTGGTACGACACCGGAGCCTTGCCGCGCTTGCCGGTATTTGTCTGCTTTCGGCCGGCCGTGACGTACGGGGCCAGCGACTTACGCAGTTTCTTTGCGTTGGCGGGATTGAGGTCGATCTCGTACGACTTCCCGTCCAGGGCGAAGGTGACCGTTTCCGCCGCTTCTCCCCCGTCGATGTCGTCGGAGAGCGTAACCACGACGCGCTGAGCCATGGATATCGGTCCTTTCCTGCGGCATCGTCGCGCCTGACATGCGCTGATGCCGGCCTTCCGGCGGCTGGGCGGATACGGATCGACGGCTGTCGACTGTTCCGGGGCAATCGTGCTTTCCCCGGTATTCATTTGTACAGCGGTGGGAGCCGCATTGTGAAGCCCGGTCAATTGCGTCAGCGTGTTGCAGCCGTGTGCCCGCATGCAATCCGGGTGAAGATTTTTCCCAGGATTTTCCCCGGCCGTTGTCGCCTTCGATATCTCGCCGTGATCAGGGCGGCCCGATATCTACCCGCGTAGAATTTCAGGCCAGGTACGCTGAGTGGACCCGCGGGGATCTGGGGAACCCCTCGGAGACACAGCCGCACCACACCACCGGGAGTGCCAGTGGCACGCGTCGTAGTCGACGTCATGCTCAAGCCGGAGATCCTCGACCCGCAGGGACAGGCTGTGCAGCGCGCACTGCCCCGTCTCGGCTTCGACGGAATCGCGGACGTTCGTCAGGGAAAGCGTTTCGAGCTCGAGGTCGAGGGGCCGGTCGACGATGCCGCCCTCGCCCGTATTAACGAGATCGCCGAGACCTTCCTCGCCAACACCGTCATCGAGGACTTCACCGTCAAGGTGGAGGAGGAGAAGTGACCACCCGTATCGGCGTCGTCACTTTTCCCGGCACGCTCGACGACCAGGACAGCCTGCGGGCCGTGCGGATCGCGGGTGGCGAACCCGTATCCCTCTGGCACCGCGACAAGGACCTCCACCAGGTCGACGCGGTCATCCTGGCGGGCGGATTCAGTTACGGCGACTATCTGCGCGCCGGCGCCATCTCGCGTTTCTCGCCGGTGATGGAGACCGTCATCGAGCAGGCGAAGGCCGGCATGCCGGTCCTCGGCATCTGCAACGGCTTCCAGATCCTGACCGAGGCACACCTGCTGCCCGGCGCGATGCTGCGCAACAACCACCTCCACTTCATCTGCCGCGACCAGAAGCTGCGGGTGGAGAACGCGGAGACCGCCTGGACCACGGACTACTCGGCGGGCCAGGAGATCTCCGTACCGCTGAAGAACGTGGACGGCCGGTACACCGCCGACGAGCGCACGCTCGACGAGCTGGAGGCCGAGGGCCGCGTCGCCTTCCGTTACGCCGACGTCAACCCGAACGGCTCGCTGCGCGACATCGCCGGCATCACCAACGCCGCGGGCAACGTCGTCGGTCTGATGCCGCACCCGGAGCACGCCGTCGAGCCGCTGATCGGTACCGGTCGCACCGACGGTCTGGGTTTCTTCACCTCGATCATCAAGAAGCTGGTCAACGCATGAGCCTGGACACGGTCAAGCACGCGGCCGAAACCCCGGACGCCGGACAGCCCTGGAAGGAGCTCGGCCTCAAGGAGGACGAGTACGCCCGGATCCGCGAGATCCTGGGCCGCCGTCCCACCGGCGCCGAGCTCGCCATGTACTCCGTGATGTGGTCCGAGCACTGCTCGTACAAGAGCAGCAAGGTCCACCTCAAGCAGTTCGGCGAGAAGGTCCCCGAGAACGACGCCATGCTCGTCGGCATCGGCGAGAACGCCGGTGTGGTCGACGTCGGCCAGGGTTACGCGGTCACCTTCAAGGTCGAGTCGCACAACCACCCCTCGTACATCGAGCCCTACCAGGGCGCGGCCACCGGTGTCGGCGGCATCGTCCGCGACATCCTCGCCATGGGTGCCCGTCCGATCGCGGTCGTCGACCCGCTGCGCTTCGGCGCTGCCGACCACCCCGACACCCGCCGGGTGCTGCCCGGCATCGTCGCGGGCATCGGCGGCTACGGAAACTGTCTCGGCCTGCCGAACATCGGCGGCGAGGTCGTCTTCGACGCCTGCTACCAGGGCAACCCGCTCGTCAACGCCGGCTGCATCGGCGTGATGAAGCACGAGGACATCCACCTCGCCCAGGCCTCCGGCCCCGGCAACAAGGTGATCCTCTACGGCGCCCGCACCGGCGGCGACGGCATCGGCGGCGTCTCCGTGCTGGCCTCGGAGACCTTCGACGACACCAAGCCCACCAAGCGCCCCGCCGTCCAGGTCGGCGACCCGTTCCAGGAGAAGCTCCTCATCGAGTGCACCCTGGAGATCTTCAAGGAGAAGCTCGTCGCGGGCATCCAGGACCTCGGCGGCGCCGGGCTCTCCTGTGCCACGAGCGAGCTGGCCTCCGCGGGCTCCGGCGGTATGCGCGTCGAGCTGGACACCGTGCCGCTGCGCGACTCCTCCCTCTCGCCCGAGGAAATCCTCATGAGCGAGTCGCAGGAGCGCATGTGCGCGATCGTCGAGCCGCAGCACGTGGACCGCTTCATGGAGATCTGCGAGAAGTGGGACGTCATCGCCACCGTCATCGGTGAGGTGACCGAGGGCTCGCAGCTGGAGATCTTCTGGCACGGCGAGCAGATCGTGGACGTGCCGCCGCGGTCCGTGGCCCACGAGGGCCCGACCTACCACCGGCCGTTCGCCCGCCCCTCCTGGCAGGACGCTCTGCAGGCCGACGACGCCGGCAAGCTGGCCCGTCCGGCGAACGGCGCGGAGCTGCGCGAGCAGGTCCTCAAGCTGGTCGGCTCCCCGAACCAGGCCTCCAAGTCCTGGATCACCGACCAGTACGACCGCTTCGTGCAGGGCAACACCGTCCTGGCGATGCCGGAGGACGCCGGCATGGTCCGGATCGACGAGAAGTCGAATCTGGGCGTGGCCATGGCGACCGACGGCAACGGCCGTTACGCGAAGCTCGACCCGTACACGGGCGCGCAGCTCGCGCTGGCCGAGTCCTACCGCAACGTCGCGGCGTCCGGCGCCAAGCCGCTCGCCATCTCCGACTGCCTGAACTTCGGTTCGCCCGAGGACCCGGACGTCATGTGGCAGTTCGCCGAGGCCACCCGTGGCCTGGCGGACGGCTGCCTGGAGCTGGGCACCCCGGTCACCGGTGGCAACGTCTCGCTCTACAACCAGACCGGTGAGACGGCGATCCACCCGACGCCGGTCGTGGCCGTGCTCGGCGTGATCGACGACGTCACCCGGCGCACGCCGGTCGCCTTCGCCGAAGAGGGCCAGCTGCTCTACCTCCTGGGCGACACCCGCGAGGAGTTCGGCGGCTCGGCCTGGTCCGAGGTCGTCCACCAGCACCTCGGCGGCATGCCGCCGAAGGTCGACCTGGGCCGCGAGAAGCTGCTCGGCGAGATCCTGATCTCGGCCTCCCGCGACGGCATGATCGACGCGGCGCACGACCTCTCCGACGGCGGTCTGATCCAGGCGGTCACCGAGTCCTGCCTGCGTGGCGGGAAGGGTGCCCGGCTGGTCGTCCCGGACGGTCTGGACGCGTTCACCTTCCTGTTCTCGGAGTCGGCCGGCCGCGCGGTCGTCTCGATCCCGCGCAGCGAGGAGCTCCGCTTCAACGACATGTGCGGGGCGCGGGGACTGCCCGTCGTCCGGATCGGTGTCGTGGACGGCGAGGAGATCGAGATCCAGGGCGAGTTCAGCATCCCGCTGAGCGAGCTGCGCACCGCGCACGAGGGGACCCTGACGGGTCTGTTCGCCTAGGTTCTGCCTGTACCGAAGCCCCCGCCCGGGTCGACCGGACGGGGGCTTCGGCGTTTCTGCCGTACCTGTTGATTGAGATTACGTAATTACGTAAGGTGGAAGTCATGGAGCTCGAGGAGCGCGTCGCCGAACTGGAGCGCCGCCTCGCGGTGCTGGAGTCGGCCGCCGGGGGCGGAAAGCCGGAGCTGGGCGTCGGGGACTTCTGGGCGCTGGACGGGCTGAAGGAACAGCTCGGCCAGGTCGGGGAAGCGGCGGCCGACGGCGGGGTGCTGTTCACGGGCGCGGTGAAACTGCCGGCCGGCGAGCGGTACGAGTGGCAGTACGGCGCGCTCACCGTGGGGCTCCTGGGGAGCACGGACGAGGACCGTCCCGACTGGGCGGAAGCCGCCGAACCCCTGGCGGCGCTGGGCCATCCGGTCCGGTTGCGGCTGCTCCGCGAGATCCTCGGCGGCCGCCGGACGGCCGCCGAACTGGCCGAGCTCGACGACACGGGCACGACCGGCCAGATCTACCACCATCTGCGCCTGCTGACCGGCGCGGGCTGGCTGCACACGACGGGCCGCGGGCGCTACGAGGTGCCCGGCGCCCGGGTGGTGCCGCTGCTGGTGGTGCTCACGGCCGCCCGGCCGTGAGCGCTGCACACCGAGACCGAGGGGGACCTCATGTCCGCACGCAAGGCCGCGATGGTCACGTACCGCTGCTGCTGGCTCCTGTTCGTCGCGCTGGTGCTGGTCGGCCTCTTCGCCGAGCGGCTGGTCCCCTTCTGGCTGACCTTCGTGCCCGCGGCGGCCGCGATCCTCATCGGGCTCCTGCTGGGCCGCCGCAGTGTCGAGGACCTGGCGAAGGACCGGCCGGCCGTCGAGGTGGGGCCGCCGGTGACCGGGCGCTGGGTCGCGGTCAACAGCCCGGCCGACAAGGTCCCCAGCCACGGCACCCACGGCTACGGGCAGACGTACGCGATCGACATCGTCGCCGAACCCGAGGAGGGCGGCCGGCCCCCCTTCCGGTGGCTGTGGCCGGTCGCCCGGCCCAACCGCGACTTCCCGGCCTTCGACGCCCCGCTCGTCGCGGTGGCCGACGGCACCGTCGTGCGCGCGAGCGACGGCCAGCGGGACCACCGCAGCCGCAACTCCGGCCCGGCCCTGGCGTATCTGATGCTGCTGGAGGCCTCCGTACGTGACATGAGCGGCGCCCACAGGATCGTCGGCAACCACGTCGTGCTCGACCTGGGCGACGGGACGTACGCCGCGTACGCCCACGTCAGGAAGGGTTCCCTCCAGGTCGAGGCGGGGGACACCGTCCGGGAGGGGCAGGTGCTCGCCCGCTGCGGGAACTCCGGCAACTCGACCGAGCCGCATGTGCACTTCCAGCTGATGGACCACCCGGATCTCGATGTGGCGCGGGGGATCCCCTTCACCTGGCGGGGCGTCGGCGTCCCGGCCGGCGGCGAGGCGTTCACTGCCGAGGGGGCTGTCAGTACCGGCTGATAGCTTGGCGATCGTCGGCGTGGGACCGCTCGGGGGGCGACGGTGGACGATCGGGGCAGTGCGCGACAGGACGACGTCGTACGGGAGTGGCCCGACCGCGGGCCCTGGGGCAACGCCTTCAACAAGCTGCTGTGCGTGCTCGCCGTCGCCGGTATCGGGCTCAGCGTCTGGGCCTTCGTCATGGAGTTCATCGATCTCCGTGACCGGGGGGAGAGCCGGGAGCACATCTCGGCGGCGTGCGGCGGCCTCATCGATCCTGGCCTCGTCCTCGGGCTGAACGGCGGGGGGATCGACCGGGTCGAGATCGGCGACGATCACGAGATATCCACCGATGAGCCCTCCAGCGGCTGTCTCGTCTACCGGGTGGGCGATCCGGGGACGACGTACGGGCACTTCTCGATGGCCCTCGAGCGCCACTCCACCGACCCGGACGCCGAGGAGACCCGGACCGAGGTGGACGACGAGTCCGACCGGCCGTTCCGCGGCGGGTACGACGCCGACGAGCCGGATGTCGTGGTGCGCCATGCCCTCCCGCACCCGCTCGGCGACGGCAGGCTCGGCGAGTACGACGAGTACAGGGTGACGGCGCGGGCGTTGTGCGAGAAGGGGGCCGCGGACTCCTCCCTGGAAGCCACGGCCGTCGCCCAGTACGACGAGCCCGTCACGTCCGAGGACCGCCGCACGCTCGCCCGCCTGGCCCGTCAGGCGGTGGACCGGGCTGCCGGGCGGACCGGGTGCGGAGCCGACCTGCCCGAACTTCCCGCCACGCTGGCCGAGCCGAAGCTGGACCTGGGCCCGCCGGCGAGCACGGGTGGCACCTGCGCCTGGTACCGGCGTTTCGTCGCCGCCGAGGGCCGGGGAAAGCTCCCCGACCGGGTCCTTGCCGCTCCGGCGGGGAAGGCGAGCGGCCACGACGCCTGTGTGCTGGCGGTCGGGGAGAAGGAGACCCGCAGGCTCTGGCCGGGATACGCGAAGACCGAGGAGCGTCCTCAGCGGTTGAGGGACGTACTGAGGTACTCCCCTTGGTGGGTGAAGACCGAGACGTACGTCGGCGACGGGACGCGGGGACTCGTGAGCAACGAGATCCTGGAGCCGACGGAGCTCGCGCCGGGCGCCGCGGGCACGGACTCCGGCGGCATCTGGTGGGCGTCGTCCGTCTGCGGAGGGCGGCCCGCCGTGCACGTCATGTGGCTGTCCTATCCGTACGACCGAATAGTCCCGGACCGGCTGGAAGCTCTGTTCCGGGCGTACGTCGACGACGCGGCCGAGCGCCGCGGCTGCACGGACGTCGTCCGTCCCGACGCGGCGGACTTCGCCCGGAACTGAGCCCTTCGGCACACGGGTGGGCTGTCGGACCCAGCGGTTAGTCTCGCCTCCATGCCACCGGCCAAGAAGCGCCCCCGCGCCTACGACATGTCCCGGACCAGGACCGCGGTCCTGGCCCAGTTCGCCCACGTACAGGACGCCGTCCGCACGCTGACGCCCGAGCAGTTGGCCCTGCCCGGGCTGGGGGAGTGGACCGTGCGTGAGCTCGTGGCACACATGACGATGGCGCTGGAGCGGGTCAGCCGGTCCGTGGAACTTCCGGAGCCGGCCGGTGGTCCCAGGCCGGAGATCGCCCTGCTGGAGTGGCCCTTCTCCACCGCCGGGAACGCCGCGGGAATCACCGACCACACCCGGGACCTCGCCGAGGCCCACCCCGACCTCGGCGCGCTGTACGAGGAGACGGCCGCCCGGTTCGCCGAGCTGGTGCCCGCCGACGCCGGCGACCGGCTGGTGACGACCCGGGCGGGCACGATGCGGCTGGGCGACTTCCTGGTGACCCGCACCGTCGAACTCGTCGTCCACACCGACGATCTGCACCGGGCGACCGGCCTCGACGTTCCGTACGACCGGCAGGCGCTCGCCGCCTGCACCCGGCTCCTCGCCGACGCGCTCGCGGACAAGGCGCCCGGCGGTTCCGTCGAGGTGCGCGTCCCGCCCTTCGCCGTCGTCCAGTGCATCGGAGGCCCCAAGCACACCCGGGGCACGCCGCCCAACGTCGTGGAGACGGACCCGCTCACCTGGATCCGGCTGGCCACCGGACGCACGCAGTGGGCGGACGCACTCGAAGCGGCGCGGGTCAGCGCCAGTGGCGAGCGGGCCGATCTCGCCCCGCTGCTTCCGCTGATGGGCTGAGGGGGAACCGGATCGGCTACTCGATCCGTCCCATGGCCATGCGCAAACAACGTATGGCTGTCAGCGTCCTGGCCCTCCTCACCCTTGCCGCCTGCGGTACGGAGTCGGGCTCCGGAGCGGGTTCCGGGGACTCCGGAGACTCCGGGGACGGCAGCGGCACCGTACGGACGGGTCCATCCCTCTCCGGTGTCCACTGGAACGTGTCCTCCCTGACCGTCGGCGGGAAGAAGACCACCGCCCCCGCCGGGGCCCACGTCGAGATCGGCCCCGAGGGCAAGGCGACCGGCAATCTGGGCTGCAACCGTTTCACCGCCGAGGTCCGGATCGAGGGCGACAAGGTGACCGTCGGGCCGGGCACGACCACGGAAATGGGGTGCGAGGAGGATGTCCAGCAGTTCGAGAAGGCCATGGGCCGTGCCTTCAGCGGCGAGCTCAAGGCCGCGGTGGCGGACCGGAGCGGCGGGAAGGCCCTGACCCTCACCACCGCGCAGGGCGACTCCATCGCCCTCACCTCCGAGCCGCCGGTCCCCCTCACCGGCACCACCTGGAAGGTCACCGGGCTCGTGTCCGGCAGCGACGCCACTTCCCTGCCCGCCGGTACGGAGAAGAAGGCGCATCTCACCTTCGGCAAGGGCGGCTCGGTGGAGGGGAATCTCGGCTGCAACTCCTTCCACGGCAAGGCGGCGGTCTCCGGCTCCACCCTCACCTTCGGTCCGCTGGCCTCCACCCGGAAGATGTGCGCGGAGCCGGAGATGGACCTGGAGCGCGCGCTGCTGGGTGTGCTGGAGGGGAGGACGACGTACGAGATCGATCACCGCTCCCTGTCGATCGAGGGCAAGGGCGGCAAGGGGCTCGACGCGGCCGCCCCGGCGGCCAAGGGCTGACCGGCCGGGGCTCGTCCGCCCGACGGATGCCTCAGGAACCGGTCGGATACGGGAGCAGGCCGGAGTCCGTCTTCTCCCACGACGCCCGCAGCGCGGCCAGCCGCTCCGGCTCGGCCGCCGCGCGGTCGGCCTGTTCGCGCTGGTCGTCGGCCAGGTTGAACAGCTGGTCGGCCCCGCTCCTCCCCCTGTAGTACTTCCAGTCGCCGCGCCGCAGCGCCCGCTCACCGCGCACCCGCCAGAACAGGTCGCGCTCCTTCGGCGCCTCGTCGCGCAGCAGGTATCCCGCGAGGCTGACGCCGTCCAGCGGGTGGGCGGAGTCCGGCCGCGCCCCGCCGAGTTCCAGCAGGGTCGCCGTCCAGTCGGGAGAGAACACCGGGAGATCGCTGACCTGGTGACCGTCGATCCGGGCGGGCCAGCGCAGCACGGAGGGGACGCGGATGCCGCCCTCCTGGAGCGAGCTCTTGTTGCCGGACAGCGGCCAGTTGTAGGAGAACCGCTCGCCCCCGTTGTCGCTGGCGAAGAACACCAGGGTGTCCTTCTCCTGCCCCGACCGCTTGAGCGCCTTCAGCACCTCGCCGACGGAGCGGTCCAGGTCCTCGACCATCTCCGTGTACTTCTCGACCGAGCCGCCGTCGGCGTTCCAGAGGGCGCCTCCGTCGCCGGCCTTGATCCGGCGGACGATCTCGGCGGAGGCCTCCGTGTCGCCGTCGGCGATCCATGGCCAGTGCGGGGTGGTGAAGTTCAGGTTGAGCAGCCACGGCTTGTCGTGGTCACGCTGCACGTACTCGCTCGCGCGCTCCGTCAGGATCCGGGTGTAGTAGCGCAGGTCCTTGTACTCGGCGTCGCCCTCGTACAGGTCGTACTCGCCGCCCAGACCGAGCTTGGAGTAGTACTCCAGGGCTCCGCCGAAGTTGCCGAAGAACTCGTCCCAGCCCGACCTGGTGGGGCTGTAGTCCGGCAGGTATCCGCAGTGCCACTTGCCGATGAGCGCGGTCGAGTAGCCGGCGCCGCGCAGCAGGGAGGCCAGCGTCGGGTGGGTGGGCTCCAGCCCCACGGACCTGTCGGCGATGGGCTCCGCGAGCCCGCCCTTCGTACGCCCCGGATAGCGCCCCGTGTAGAGGCTGAACCGGGTGGGTGAGCAGGTGGCGGAGCCGGAGTAGGCGTCCGTGAACCGCACGCCCTCGCGTCCGAGCCTGTCCAGGTTGGGGGTGCGGATGTGCGGAGCCCCGTACGAGGAGAGGTCCGCCCACCCGAGGTCGTCGCCGAGGATGAACAGGATGTTGGGACGGCGCGAGTGCTTGCCGCGCGCGGCGCGGAACGGCCGCTCCCGCGTCACGCCGTCGGAAGCCGCCTCGGACGCGGCGGCCGCGGGGCCCGCCTGTATCCCGACGGCGGCGGTGGCGGCGGTCGCGCCCACGGCGGTGGTGAAGGCGCGACGGCTCAGCGGTGAGGCGAACCGTTCATACGAACCTGTATTCGAATGGCGAGAGGTCATGAGGGCTCCATGGCGGGCCCCGCGCGCCGGTGGGGGAAGGGCGGAGCGCGAGGAGGCGGGTGCGGTGAACCGTCGGGAAAAGAGCGCGGGCAGGCGTACCCGGGCATGACGGGGCAGTACGGGAGAAGAGCGGAAACGCGTGTACGCGTGCCGGAGTCCGGGGCGGAAGCCCTACGGGAGGCCCCGGGGGTGCGGCAGGCTCAGGCGCAGCGACAGATGGCGCTCGCCACGCGTCCCAGATCGACGTGGCGGCGCTCCACGAGCGTGACCGAATGATCACCGAGGGGCTGCATGGGGAAGGAGCCTGCCCAACGGGCCATCAGGCTGTCAACGGCGGTCTCGCACTGCGGACAGCCGTCTCACGCTTCCCGGGAGGCGGTCGACGGCCTCCCGGCGGGGTCGTGCGGTGTGAGGCTCGCCACGAAACGAGCGTTCGGCGACGGCATGCTCCACAGGGTCCGCCGGCTCACCGAGCGCCACGACGGGGGTGGGGCGGGCGCCGACGGGTCGAGGTGCCCGACCCGTCGGTAACAGCCGTCCATCCCGGGCGTCGTCGGCCCCAGAGCCCTCCGGGGCCTGTGCCGAGGCGGAACGGTGACACGGGCGTGATCACCCGGAGTGATCACGCGGCTCCGGTCCGGGCGCCCGCGGGGAGGCCTCCACCGCCCCGCCCTCGGCTCCGGCCGGACGGCCACCCAATTCGGACCGGTGGTCGATCTCGCCTACACTCGGTGGCGTGCCTCGTGGTGATGGACGACTCAACCACGACCTGCTCCCCGGAGAGAAAGGCCCCCAGGACGCTTGCGGCGTCTTCGGTGTCTGGGCTCCGGGCGAAGAGGTCGCCAAGCTCACCTATTTCGGACTGTATGCCCTGCAGCACCGTGGACAGGAGTCCGCGGGCATCGCAGTGAGCAACGGGTCCCAGATCCTGGTCTTCAAGGACATGGGACTGGTCTCGCAGGTCTTCGACGAAACGTCTCTGGGATCGCTCCAGGGCCATATCGCGGTCGGTCATGCCCGCTACTCCACCACCGGTGCCTCGGTGTGGGAGAACGCGCAGCCGACGTTCCGTGCCACGGCGCACGGCTCGATCGCCCTGGGTCACAACGGCAACCTGGTCAACACGGCCCAACTCGCGGAGATGGTCGCCGACCTGCCCCGCAAGGACGGCCGCGCCACCCAGGTCGCCGCGACGAACGACACCGATCTGGTGACGGCGCTGCTCGCCGGCCAGAGAGATGAAGACGACAAGCCGCTCACCATCGAGGAGGCCGCCGCAAAGGTGCTCCCCGAGGTCAAGGGCGCCTTCTCGCTCGTCTACATGGACGAACACACGCTCTACGCGGCCCGTGACCCGCAGGGCATCCGCCCCCTGGTCCTCGGCCGTCTCGAGCGTGGCTGGGTGGTGGCCTCCGAGTCCGCCGCCCTCGACATCTGCGGTGCCAGCTTCGTCCGCGAGATCGAGCCGGGCGAGCTCGTCGCCATCGACGAGAACGGCCTCCGCAGCTCCCGCTTCGCAGAAGCGAAGCCCAAGGGCTGTGTCTTCGAGTACGTCTACCTGGCCCGCCCCGACACCGACATCGCCGGGCGGAACGTCTATCTCTCCCGTGTGGAGATGGGCCGGAAGCTGGCGGCCGAGGCCCCCGTCGAGGCCGATCTGGTCATAGCGACGCCTGAATCGGGGACCCCCGCGGCCATCGGCTACGCCGAGGCGAGCGGAATTCCGTTCGGATCCGGTCTGGTCAAGAACGCCTATGTCGGCCGGACCTTCATCCAGCCTTCACAGACCATCCGCCAGTTGGGCATCAGGCTCAAGCTCAATCCCCTCAAGGAAGTCATCAAGGGCAAGCGCCTGGTGGTCGTCGACGACTCGATCGTCCGCGGCAACACCCAGCGTGCCCTGGTGAGGATGCTCCGCGAGGCGGGCGCAGCCGAGATCCACATCCGGATCTCCTCCCCGCCCGTGAAGTGGCCGTGCTTCTTCGGGATCGACTTCGCGACGCGCGCCGAGCTGATCGCCAACGGCATGTCCGTCGACGAGATCGCCACCTCCATGGGTGCCGACTCCCTCTCGTACATCTCGCTCGACGCGATGGTCGAGGCCACGACGATCGCCAAGCCGAATCTCTGCCGCGCCTGCTTCGACGGCGAATACCCGATGGAGCTTCCGGACCCGGAGCTGCTCGGCAAGCAGCTGCTGGAGACCGAGCTGGCGGCCGGTCCCGCCGCGACCGCGGCGGCCGACGCCCTGCGTCGTCCGTGACACGGACCGACCGGCTGCCTCCCCACCAGCCCCGTATTCCCACACGAAAGATCCCGGGCAATGTCTGAGACAACAGGTGCTTCCTACGCTGCGGCGGGCGTCGACATCGAAGCCGGTGACCGCGCCGTCGAGCTGATGAAGGAGTGGGTGAAGAAGACGCAGCGCCCCGAGGTCGCCGGCCTCGGCGGCCTCGGCGGATTCGCCGGCCTCTTCGACGCCTCGGCGCTCAAGCGTTACGAGCGCCCGCTGCTCGCGTCCGCCACCGACGGTGTCGGCACGAAGGTCGACCTGGCCCGGCAGATGGGCGTGTACGACACCATCGGCCACGACCTCGTCGGCATGGTCGTCGACGACCTGGTCGTCTGTGGCGCCGAGCCGCTCTTCATGACCGACTACATCTGTGTCGGCAAGGTGCATCCCGAGCGTGTCGCGGCCATCGTGAAGGGCATCGCCGAAGGCTGTGTCCTGGCGGGCTGCGCCCTGGTCGGCGGCGAGACCGCCGAGCACCCGGGCCTGCTGGGCCCGGACGACTTCGACGTCGCCGGCGCCGGGACGGGCGTGGTCGAGGCCGACAGGCTGCTGGGCCCGGACCGTATCCGTAAGGGTGACGCCGTGATCGCGATGGCGTCCTCCGGTCTTCACTCGAACGGGTACTCGCTCGTGCGCCACGTGGTCTTCGACCGGGCCGGCTGGACCCTGGACCGCCAGGTCGAGGAGTTCGGCAGGACGCTCGGCGAGGAGCTCCTGGAGCCCACCAGGATCTACTCCCTGGACTGCCTGGCGCTGACCCGTACGACCGAGGTGCACGGCTTCAGTCACGTCACCGGCGGCGGCCTGGCCAACAACCTGGCCCGGGTGATCCCGGACGCGCTGCACGCCACGGTCGACCGCTCCACCTGGGCGCCGGGTGCCGTCTTCGACCTGGTCGGCAAGGCCGGGCAGGTCGAGCAGCTGGAGCTGGAGAAGACGCTCAACATGGGCGTCGGCATGATCGCGGTCGTCCCCGCCGACTCGGTGGACGCGGCGCTGACGACGCTGGCCGACCGGGGTGTCGACTCCTGGGTCGCCGGCGAGATCACCGAGCGCGGCGACCACGCGACGGGTGCCGAGCTGACCGGAACCTACGCACGGTAGAACGCGCCGTCACCGCCGGTCCGGCACACCACCGGACCGGCGGGGCCCGGCGGGCCCGTCACGAGGGACTCCGCCCATCCGTGCCGGGACAGCACAGAACCCGGTCCGGGCAGGCCCGGACCGGGTTGATGTGTCAGCGCGAGGTCAAGCGCCGCGGCGCTGTGACGACGGACCGGACTGGCCGTCCTCGTCCGCGTCCTCGTCGTCGTTGTACAGATCCGCGTACTGTGCGTACGGGTCATCTTCCTCGTCGTCGTCCTCGAACGGCTCGGCGTTCGGTGGCTGACTCGAAGGCGATGCGCCCAGCTCATTGGCCAGACGCGACAGGTCCGTCCCGCCGCTGCTGTACTTCAGCTGGCGGGCGACCTTGGTCTGCTTGGCCTTTGCCCGGCCGCGCCCCATGGCTCGACCCCCTCGGTGACGGGGCTCGACGGCCCCAGAGTCTTGACACGCGTTCATGTTTCAGGACGGACTCTCAGCAGAGAGACCGCGCCCGTGGCTTTAACGGTACCTGCTTCCTCGGCCATACGGTACGCCGCCCGCATCACGCACCTCGGTGCAGGACCGCAGAGGAGCCCGTCCTCGCTGGTCAAACCCGATTTTAACCTCTTGTGGACGGCCGACCCGCCGACCGGAGTGAGTCTTGTCTCCCCGCGGCCCGGACGGCTGATCCCCGCCCGTACGGGGCCTCCGTCACCGGGCCTTCCTCACTGTCCGGTGACGGGTGCTCGACTCCGGGGTGACGGGTCAGCGGCGCCGGGCGTCCGCCATCCGCTGCTCGGCGATCCGGTCGGCCGCAGCGGCCGGCGGGATCCCATCCGCCTTCGCACGTGCGAATATGGCCAGCGTGGTGTCGAAGATCCTCGTGGCCTTCGCCTTGCACCGGTCGAAGTCGAAACCGTGGAGCTCGTCGGCGACCTGGATCACGCCGCCGGCGTTCACCACGTAGTCCGGTGCGTACAGAACCGATCGGTCGGCAAGGTCCTTCTCGACGCCCGGGTGCGCGAGCTGGTTGTTGGCGGCACCGCACACCACCTTGGCGGTGAGCACGCGAACGCTCTCGTCGTCGAGCGCACCGCCGAGCGCGCACGGGGCGTAGATGTCGAGCCCTTCCGTGCGGATCAGCGCGTCGGTGTCCGCGGCCACGGAGACCTCGGGGTGCAGGTCGGTGATCCGGCGTACGGACTCCTCGCGCACATCGGTCACGACGACCTCGGCGCCGTCGCTCAGCAGGTGCTCGACCAGGTGGCGGCCGACCTTGCCGACGCCCGCGACACCTACCTTGCGGCCGCGCAGCGTCGGGTCGCCCCAGAGATGCTGCGCGGAGGCCCGCATCCCCTGGAAGACGCCGAACGCGGTGAGGACGGAGGAGTCGCCCGCGCCGCCGTTCTCGGGGGAGCGGCCGGTGGTCCAGCGGCACTCCCGCGCGACGACGTCCATGTCGGCGACGTAGGTGCCGACATCACAGGCGGTCACATAGCGCCCGCCGAGCGAGGCCACGAACCGTCCGTAGGCCAGGAGCAGTTCCTCGGACTTGATCCGGTCGGGATCGCCGATGATGACGGCCTTGCCGCCGCCGTGGTCGAGGCCGGCCATGGCGTTCTTGTACGACATGCCGCGCGCCAGGTTCAGCGCGTCGGCGACGGCCTCGGCCTCGGAGGCGTACGGGTAGAAGCGGGTCCCGCCGAGGGCCGGGCCCAGGGCGGTGGAGTGGAGGGCGATGACGGCCTTGAGGCCGCTGGCACGGTCCTGGCAGATGACGACCTGCTCATGGCCCCCCTGGTCCGAGTGGAACAGGGTGTGCAGGACATCTGACGGGTCAGGCACGCCGGTCACATCGGTCACTGTGGTGACTCCCAAGTACGAAGCGGCGGAAGACCCTCCTGAAGGTGGGGAGGGCCCCGGACCGACCGTGACGGGACGGTCCGACTGGGCAAGAGCGTAAGTCCTCGTGGCACGTAGATCTGTTCCCGTGCCCGGGATCACCCCCCTGTGGAGTACCGGCGTGACACGATTTACCGCATGTCGGTGGTGTCTTCGGTGCTCATCCCTTACGCGTCCTACCTGCGGGTGTACGAGCCGCTCGCCGCCTTCCGCGAACCCGAGCGGGGCCACTGGACGCGCTACGCGCAGCGCTCCGAGCTCCCCACGGCCCAGGACGAACTGCGCCGCTCGCTCGCCGACTTGGTTCCCACCCCTCCGGTGCCCGTTCCGGTGCACGAGAGCGGGGACGCCTTCGTCGCGCTGGTCGACGGCGTGGTCTGCGTCTGTCCGTGGCGGACCCGGATGCGCGGCTGGATGGCAATGAGCGAACTGGGGGGTCTGTTTCCGGCCACCGTGCTGGACGCGGTGCTGCCCCCGGTGGTGCGGGGGCAGGCCGCGGCGGACTACGAGCGGTGGGCCGAGCGGAATCCCGACGCCCGCCCCTGGATCCGGACCACGGTGTGGCACGTCCCGGTGCGCTGGTTCGTGCTGTTCGACGACGAGGAGCGGGAGTACCTGACCGCGGGCGCGGCCGGGGACCGGCTGCTGCGGTACCGGACCCCGATGGTGCAGGCACGCCGCCGGCTGGCGAGGGCGCTGAGGACACTGCGGGAGACCGTCGACGAGGGGCCGCTCACCGAGGGGCTCGTGGAGGTCGGGCGCTGGCTGGAGGAGTTCCATCCGCGCGCCATGGTCGAGCTGGACTACGGCGGCCTGGTCCACGCGCTGAGCGGTGCGCAGCTCGCCGCGGACCGGTCGGCCGCGGACGTGGCCGAGGGCATCGCGGCGCTGCGCTCCGGGGACGGTGACGCGGCTGGTGTCGCGTACGGACGTCTCGCCGAGCGCTGGCGGGCGGTGCGTGACCTACAATCCTCCAACTAGCCCGAAGCGGTGTGAATGGGATCGCACCGCCGCATAGAGGGGCTATCCGCAGGGAAGAGACATCCTGTGAGGTGTCCGACATCCGTGGGCGCCGCGGGAGTCCGGCGGAGGTGAACGGGGATGTCCTGAGGGGAACTGACGGGCCGTGAACCGGCGTCTGGTGTGACGCGTGCGACAGGTGGGGCGGGAAACCGCCCGTGTGGTCCGGGACCTACGTCCCGAACCGGGCCTTTGCCTCAAGCGTGATGGATAGCACTAACGGGGCCCTTGCGCCCTTCCCTACTCCTCATGCCAAAATAGGACAAGGAGTCCGGGGAGGACTCTGTCCGCCCAACTATGGGCGGAATGCTCAGCATTGCACGCTATGGGGGGTCTGACGACTTCTGACGACTCCTGGTTGTCCTGTGACTGATCGTTACTGGGGCGTGACTGTCCGCTATGGCATGGTCCATCGGCTTCCGTCGCTGATGAACACCTGGGAGGGCAATTCCATCGGTTTGGCCGACGTGGCTGGACGGATGGTGTAGTTGTAGTGCCGAAGACAAGCCGTTCGTCCTATAACCGACTCGGCCCGCGTCCGCCATTTCGGGCAACGCGGGTCAAGGTGCAGAATTTAGAGGAAAGAACCGAGATGGTTCGGTTCTCCCGAGGAGGCCGCTCATGACCGCTCGCACCCCTGATGCCGAGCCGCTGCTGACCCCGGCTGAGGTTGCCACGATGTTCCGCGTGGACCCGAAGACGGTCACCCGTTGGGCAAAGGCTGGCAAGCTCACGTCCATCCGCACGCTCGGTGGGCATCGCCGGTACCGCGAGGCAGAGGTCCGCGCACTGCTTGCGGGTATTCCGCAGCAGCGCAGCGAGGCCTGACACACCCCTGTCGCCGCAGCCACAACAGGGCGCTGAAGGGTCCCCCAACCCTCGGTGTCCCCACTCATAGCTCCACACGACGGGCGCCCGCCCCAACGGGCGCCATCCCGGCGAGATGCGGGTATGTCGTTCGATCGCGCTGGACTCCGCCGGGTCCAGCGCGATCTTTTTGTGTCCGGAGGGGTGCGGGGAGGGCTGCCCGGGAGTGCTTCCGACGATGTGCGGAGGGCGCCCGAAGAGGGCCCGAACGGTCCTGCCGGGTGCCCGAACCTGCCGACGGGTCGGTTTGCGGGGGCGGTCGTGTGTGACTCCGGTCGGGGCTGTTCGGGACTGTTCGCCCGGGTCCCGGGCGTCGTGGGCCGGCTCGGGTGGAACGGTCCGGGATGTACTTCCAGGGCAGTGCAATTGCACATATTAAATTCGCCAGTTGTAGGAAGTGCGTAAAGTACCCCCCGCGCAAAACTGATTCGGTGACTCCCGTCACACTCGCGCGGTCTTGCCAACTACGAGCCTGCCACTGCGGGAGGGCGTCCCGCTGCGGCAGATGGTCATGTCGTGGGGGGACTTTCGTCCACGGGGTGACGCGTGCGGGGGCCGGTACCGGCCGTGTCGTCCTCCGTCGTCGACGCCCCGGCGGGGGTGCCCCGTACGAGGGCGTCGGCGGGGGTCTGCGGGGCCGGCGACGGCTCGGCCGCGTCGTCGGCCTGCCGCGCCGTGGGCGGCGCCTGTGGGGCCGTCAGCGGCTCCATGGCGAGCCGCAGCAGGCGGTGGCAGATGGGGCAGTGCCGGGTGAGGTGGCGGTAGCCGGAGGCGGCCGCCAGGTGGGCGCGCAGCAGCGCGCGGGTCTCGTGCCTTTCCGTGGGCGCAGACATGCGTGCGGCCTCCCGGTGGACCCGGCCGCCCCGAGTCGGGGGAAACAGGGGCGGACTCCGTCCTACGGAGTTACCCGCGGCGGGAGCCGGCGTCAAGACGCGCGAAAGCCCGGATCCGAGGGATCCGGGCTTTCGTCACTGCGGTCCTGACGGGATTTGAACCCGCGGCCTCCACCTTGACAGGGTGGCGAGCACTCCAAACTGCTCCACAGGACCAGGTTTTCGCTGCCTGCCTTGCGGCCTGCTGCGAATCCAGACTGTACAGGAGGTCCGAGGGCCAGGTCGAACTCACTCACAGTGCGGGTGCCGTCACGGCCCCTCGTGGGGCCGGTTCAGGGCGCGGCCGCGTCGATCGCCTTCACGATCCGCTTGTCCGAGACGGGCTGTGCGGTGCCCAGCGCGTGCGCGAAGTAGCTCACCCGCAGCTCCTCGATCATCCAGCGGATGTCCAGGACCTCCTGCGGCACGGGCCGCCCCTGCGGCAGCTGTTCGAGCAGCCAGGCGTACTCGTCCTGCATCTCGTGGACCTTCTCCATGCGCGTGGTGTCGCGCTGGACGTTGGTCGGCATCTGTTGCAGCCGGCGGTCCTCGGCGACCAGGTAGCGCATCAGGTCGGGCAGCCTGCGCAGCCCCGTCATGGTGACGAATCCCGACGGCACGAGGCGGGCGAGGTGGTCCCGTACGTCCGTGACGTTGTTGATCAGGACCAGGCTGTTCGTGGACTTCAGCCGGCGCTCGCAGGCCTGCCATGCGGCCAGGATCTGCTGCACCTGCCCGATCGTGCGGACGGTGAGGTCCACGAGGTCGGCGCGCACCTTGTCGTACAGCTTCCGGAACGACGCCTCGTCCCAGGCCGGGCCGCCGTGCGCGGCGATCAGACGGTCGGCCGCCGCCGTCGCGCAGTCGTCGAAGAGGGCCTGGATGGAGCCGTGCGGATTGCGCGACAGTGCCAGCTTCTGCTGGTTGGTGAGCTTGTCCGAGGCGAACTTCGCGGGGTTCACCGGGATGTTCAGGAGGATCAGCTTCCGGGTGCCGCGCCACATCGCCTGCTGCTGCTCGGCCTCCGTGTCGAAGAGCCGTACGGCCACCGTCCCGCCCTGGTCGACGAGCGCCGGGTACGCCTTGACCGGCTGGCCCGCCCGGCGGGTCTCGAAGACCTTGTCCAGGGTGCCGATCGTCCAGTCCGTGAGGCCCGAACGCTCGATGGACTCTCCCGAGGGCCCGGCGGTGGCAGCGGCGGCCTTGGAGAGGGCCTGGCGGGCCTTGGGGCGCAGCTGGATCTTCAGCGCCTCCAGGTCCTTGTCCTCCGCGACCTTGCGCCGCCGCTCGTCGGTGATCCGGAAGGTGATCTTCAGGTGGTCCGGGATCCGGGACAGGTCGAAGTCGTCGGCCGTGACCGGGACGCCCACCATCCGCTGGAGCTCACGGGCGAGGGTCAGCGGCAGCGGCTCCTGGAGCGGCACCGCGCGCTCCAGGAACTTCGTCGCGTAGTTCGGGGCGGGGACGTAGTGCCGGCGGATCGGCTTGGGCAGCGAGCGGATCAGCTCGGTGACCACCTCTTCGCGCAGCCCCGGGATCTGCCAGTCGAAGCCCTCGGAGGTGACCTGGTTGAGCACCTGGAGCGGGATGTGGACGGTCACGCCGTCTGCGTCCGCGCCGGGCTCGAACTGGTAGGTCACCCGGAACTTGAGCTTCCCCTGCCGCCAGGAGTCCGGGTAGTCGTCCTTGGTGACGGCCCCGGCCTTCTCGTTGATGAGCATCGAGCGCTCGAAGTCGAGCGCGTCCGGCTCGTCACGGCGCTTGTGCTTCCACCAGGAGTCGAAGTGCGCGCCGGAGACGATGTGCTCCGGAATCCGCTGGTCGTAGAAGTCGAAGAGCGTCTCGTCGTCCACGAGGATGTCGCGGCGCCGCGCTCGGTGCTCCAACTCCTCGACCTCGCCGAGGAGTTTGCGATTGTCATGGAAGAACTGGTGATGGGTCCGCCAGTCGCCCTCGACCAGGGCGTTGCGGATGAACAGATCCCGCGACGCCTCCTGGTCGATACGGCCGAAATTGATCTTGCGCTGGGCGACGATCGGTACCCCGTAGAGCGTGACCCGCTCGTACGCCATCACCGCCGCCTGGTCCTTCTCCCAGTGCGGTTCGCTGTAGGTGCGCTTCAGCAGGTGCTGCGCCAGCGGCTCGATCCACTCGGGCTCGACCTTGGCGTTGACCCGTGCCCACAGCCGGGACGTCTCGACCAGCTCCGCCGACATCACGAACCGCGGCTGCTTCTTGAACAGCGCGGACCCCGGGAAGATCGCGAACTTGGCGCTGCGCGCGCCCAGGTACTCGTTCTTCTCGGTGTCCTTCAGCCCGATGTGCGACAGGAGACCGGCCAGCAGCGAGGTGTGCACCGACTGCTCCGGAGCGTCCTGTTCGTTGAGCTCGATGCCCATCTGCTTGGCCACCGTGCGCAGCTGCGCGTAGATGTCCTGCCACTCGCGGATCCGCAGGAAGTTCAGATACTCCTGCTTGCACATCCGGCGGAAGCTGGAGGAGCCCCGCTCCTTCTGCTGCTCCCGGATGTAGCGCCACAGATTGAGGAACGCCAGGAAGTCGGACGTCTCGTCCTTGAAGCGGGCGTGGTTCTGGTCGGCCTGGGTCTGCTTCTCCGAGGGCCGCTCGCGCGGGTCCTGGATGGAGAGCGCCGCGGCGATGACCATGACCTCGCGGGCGCAGCCGTTCTTCTCGGCCTCGATGACCATGCGGGCGAGGCGCGGGTCGACGGGCAGCTGGGAGAGCTTGCGGCCCAGCGGGGTGAGGCGCTTCTTCGGATCCTTCTCGACGGGGTCGAGCGCGCCGAGTTCCTGGAGCAGCTGGATGCCGTCGCGGATGTTGCGGTGGTCCGGCGGGTCGATGAAGGGGAACTTCTCGATGTCGCCGAGGCCGGCCGCGGTCATCTGGAGGATGACGGAGGCGAGGTTGGTCCGCAGGATCTCGGGGTCGGTGAACTCCGGACGCGTGACGAAGTCGTCCTCGGAGTACAGCCGGATGCAGATGCCGTCCGACGTACGGCCGCAGCGGCCCTTGCGCTGGTTGGCGCTGGCCTGGGAGATCCGCTCGATCGGCAGCCGCTGGACCTTGGTGCGGTGGCTGTAGCGGGAGATGCGGGCGTTGCCCGGGTCGATCACGTATTTGATGCCGGGGACAGTCAGCGACGTCTCGGCGACGTTCGTCGCCAGAACGATCCTGCGCCCCGTATGGCGTTGGAACACCCTGTGCTGCTCGGCGTGCGAGAGACGGGCGTAAAGGGGGAGCACCTCGGTGTGTCTGAGGTTGCGTTTGTTCAGCGCGTCCGCGGTGTCGCGGATCTCCCGCTCCCCGGAGAGGAAGACCAGGACGTCGCCGGGGGCCTCGTGGTCCAGCTCGTCGACGGCGTCGCAGATGGCGGTGATCTGGTCGCGGTCGGAGTCGTCGGAATCGTCCTCCAGGAGAGGGCGGTAACGCACCTCCACCGGGTACGTCCGGCCGCTGACCTCCACGATCGGCGCCTCGCCGAAGTGCTTGGCGAAGCGCTCCGGGTCGATGGTCGCCGACGTGATGACGACCTTCAGGTCGGGGCGCTTGGGCAGCAGCCGGGCCAGATAGCCCAGCAGGAAGTCGATGTTCAGGGACCGCTCGTGGGCCTCGTCGATGATGATCGTGTCGTAGGCGAGGAGCTCGCGGTCCGTCTGGATCTCGGCCAGCAGGATGCCGTCCGTCATCAGCTTCACGAAGGTCGCGTCCGGGTTCACCTGGTCGGTGAAGCGGACCTTCCAGCCGACGGCCTCGCCGAGCGGGGTCTTCAGCTCGTCCGCGACGCGCTCGGCGACCGTGCGTGCCGCGATCCGGCGTGGCTGGGTGTGCCCGATCATGCCGCGGACGCCGCGCCCCAGCTCCATGCAGATCTTGGGGATCTGCGTGGTCTTGCCCGAGCCGGTCTCACCGGCGACGATCACGACCTGGTGGTCGCGTATCGCCTCCAGGATCTCGTCCTTCTTCTGGCTGACCGGGAGCTGTTCCGGGTACGACAGGGCGGGCATCCGCGCGGCGCGTCCCGCGAGCCGCTCGGCTGCCTTCCCGGCCTCGGCCGAGATCTCGTCCAGCACGGACTGGCGGGCCTCGGGCTTGCGGATGCGGCGGGCACCCTCGAGACGGCGGCCGAGCCGGTGCGCGTCGCGGAGCGAGAGCTGCCCGAGCTGGGACTGGAGATCGGCGAAGGAAGTAGACATACGGATCCCAGGATCTCACCCGGGCGCGAGGAGTGGCGAACCTATTTCGCCCGGGCCGTGTCACACCTCTCCCGGAAGTCCTTGCGGGGCCCGCCGGTGACCGAGCGGGACGGTGGTGTCACAGGACGTACCATTTCGGGCAGCTGATCATCCGTTCCCCCCGCAGGGCGACCCGCGCACCTCCCGCGGACCCCCGCTCGCCCTCCCCGCACCGCACCCGCACGGAGCGCCGTATGCCCACGCCCGCCCGCCCCTCGCCGTCCGCGAAGAAGCCGTCCTCCGCGCGGAAGCCGATGCTTTTCGGCCTTGTCGTCGTGCTCGCCGCCGGGCTGCTCGGCTTCGTCTCCTACCGGGCGACCGCCCCGGACGCGCCCGGCTCCGACACCCCGGCCGCCGCCACGACAGCTGGACCGGACCCCGATGTCTACGAGGAACTGGCGGGACTGGCCCGGCGCGACGCCGGAGACAAGCTCGCCCAGGGCCGCACCGACGCCCCCGTCGTCCTCATCGAGTACGCCGACTTCCAGTGCGGCTACTGCGGGAAGTTCGCCCGGGACACCGAACCCGAACTGATCAAGAGGTACGTCGACGACGGCACCCTGCGCATCGAATGGCGCAACTTCCCGATCTTCGGCGAGGCATCCGAGGCCGCCGCCCGGGCCTCCTGGGCGGCCGGCCGCCAGGACCGCTTCTGGGCCTTCCACCGGGCCGCCTACGCCGAGGACGCCAAGGAGAAGGGCTTCGGCAAGGACCGCCTCAGGGCCCTCGCCCAGCAGGCCGGCGTGAAGGACCTCGACCGTTTCGCGCGCGACACGGACAGCGCGGCCGCCACCGAGGCGGTCCGCGAGGACCGGGAGCAGGCCTACGGGATCGGCGCCACGTCCACACCGTCCTTCCTCATCAACGGCCGCCCCCTGGCCGGCGCCCAGCCCATGGCCGTCTTCACCGAGGCGATCGAGGACGCGGCGGCGGAGGAAGCCAACGTGGGCAGCGCCGGGGAACCGAAGTGACCCCGGACATCGGCTACTTCGCCGCCCTCCTCGGAGGCCTCCTGGCCCTCGTCAGCCCGTGCAGCGCCCTGCTGCTCCCGGCCTTCTTCGCGTACTCCGTGGACTCCGCCTCACGGCTGCTGGCGCGTACGTGCATCTTCTACGCCGGTCTCGCCACGACGCTCGTCCCCCTCGGGGCCGCGGGTTCGTACGCCGGACGGCTCTTCTACGGGCACCGTGACGCGCTCGTCCTCGGCGCGGGCTGGCTGATCATCGGGCTCGGCCTCGCCCAGATCGCCGGGCTGGGCTTCGCCTCCCGGCGGATCGCCGCCGTCAGCGGCCGGATCCGGCCCACCACCGCCCTCTCCGTCTACGCCCTGGGCGCGGTCTACGGGCTGGCGGGGTTCTGCGCGGGCCCGATCCTCGGAAGCGTCCTCACGGTGGCCGCCGTCAGCGGCAGCCCCGTCTACGGCGGACTGCTGCTCGCCGTCTACGCGCTGGGCATGGCCCTGCCGCTGTTCGTGCTCGCCCTGCTCTGGGAACGCTTCGACCTCGGCCGCCGGGCCTGGCTCCGCGGCAGGCCGCTGCGGGCCGGCCGCTTCGACCTCGGCCGCCGGGCCTGGCTCCGCGGCAGGCCGCTGCGGGCCGGCCGCTTCGAGCTGCACAGCACCACGCTGCTCTCCGGCCTCTTCTTCATCGGGCTCGGGGTGCTCTTCCTTGTGTACGACGGGGCGACCGCACTGCCCGGACTCCTGGACGTGGACGACTCGTTCGCCGTCGAGCAGTGGGCCCGGAGCCTCGGCGAGCGGGTGCCGGACGGGGCCGCGCTGACCGCCGTGGTGGCCGTGGTGCTGCTCGGACTGACCGTGCAGGCATTGCGGCGGCGGCGTGACGCCGAGTGAGTACGGCGAAAGCCCCGTCCGGGGGACGGGGCTTTCGGGTGGTGGCTGGGGCCGGGATCGAACCGGCGACCTATCGCTTTTCAGGCGATCGCTCGTACCAACTGAGCTACCCAGCCACGCAGCTCATACGGGCTGCAGCGGTCCTGACGGGATTTGAACCCGCGGCCTCCACCTTGACAGGGTGGCGAGCACTCCAAACTGCTCCACAGGACCTGGCTAATGTGCGAGACAAGTCTCGCACACGGTTAAGCGTGCCCCCAACGGGATTCGAACCCGTGCTACCGCCTTGAAAGGGCGGCGTCCTGGGCCACTAGACGATGAGGGCTAAGGGCCCACCTGCGCGCTTTCCAGCGCGTCGGGGACGTGAGAAGCATATGGGATGCGGGGAGGTATCGCCAAAACGGTTTACGGGGAAGGCGTCGGGACGCTCGGGGAGGGGGCCGGACTCTTCAGGTTCTCCTCCGGGAGATGGCGGCTGACCTCGGCCGTCGTCAGGCCCAGACCGCCCAGGGTGATCTCGTCCCAGGCCTGTAGATGCCGGGTGGGGCGGTCCAGGTAGAGCACCGAGGCGCGCACCTTCTCGGGTTTCTGGTTCTGCACGGCGCGCAGTCCGCCGCCGCCCGTGGAGCCCTCGACCTTCAGCCGAGTGCCCAGGGGCAGCAGTTCGTTGACCCGGTGGTGCACATGGCCGGCCAGGACCAGCGGAACGGTGCCGTCCGTCTCCCGCGCCGCGTTCGGGTCGTGCGCCACCGCGATGTCCACCGGGGTGCCCGCCCGCCTCTGGTCGCGCAGCGCCGAGGCGAGACGCATGCCCGCGAGCTGCTCCGAGGCCTTGCCGCCGGTGGGGCGTGACCGGTCGGGGGTGAACTGGGGGTCACCGGTGCCGGCGATCCGTACCCCGGCCACGCTCACGGCGTGGCCCTCGTCCAGTACGTACGCGTTCCTGGTCTTCCTCAGATAGGCCTGGGTCTCCTTGGAGTCGTGGTTGCCCCTCACCCACACATAGGGGGCGCCGAGGTCGCGGACGGGGTCGAGGAAGCCGTTCTCCGCGGCCGTGCCGTGGTCCATCGTGTCGCCCGAGTCGATGATCACGTCGATCTCGTACTGCTCGACGAGCGATTCGATGATGTGCCAGGCGGCGGGGTTGAGATGGATGTCCGAGACGTGCAGAACCCGGATGGTCGCCGGGTCCGGCTGGTACACGGGCAGCGTGGACGTGGCGTCGTACAGCTTGGTGACGTTGGTGACGAGCCGGGCCAGTTCCTGCTGGTACACGTCGAACTCGGTGACGATCGAGCGGGCGTCGCCGACGACCGAGGGGGCGCTGGAGAGCAGGCCGGAGAATTTCGGCTCCAGGACGGACTTCGGGTTCCAGGTGGCGTAGGCGCTGACGCCCGAGGCGGCCAGCAGCGCGAGGGCGAGGCCTCCCGCGGCCAGGGCGCGGCGCGGGCGCCGGTAGACGACGAGGCCGAGGGCGGTGGCGCCGGAGACCACCGCCACGCAGGAGCGGACGGCCAGCTCCCGGGTGCCGGAGGCGACGTCGTCGGTGACCTCGTCCTGGAGGCCCGAGAGGCGCTCGGGGTGCTTGACCAGGGCCTGGGAGCGCCCCGGGTCGAGCTGGTCGACGTCCACGTCCAGGCGGACCGGGGCGTGGTGGGAGTCCAGCTCCAGGGCGCCGAGGGGCGACACGTTGATCTTGGTGCCGCCGATCGCCGAGGGCCGCAGCGTCATGGTGGTGTCCATGGGCCCCACCGGCGTACGCACGCTGCCGACGACCAGCAGCCCCAGCCAGGCGCCCAGCACGACCACGGCCAGCAGGCCGAAGGCCCGTTTCCAGGGGTGCGCGGCGGGGGCGAGGCCGCCGGCGGGGGAGGTGGCGCGCGAGCGGGAGCGGCGGAGGCGGCACCAAGATCAACGTGTCGCCCCTCGGCGCCCTGGAGCTGGACTCCCACCACGCCCCGGTCCGCCTGGACGTGGACGTCGACCAGCTCGACCCGGGGCGCTCCCAGGCCCTGGTCAAGCACCCGGGTGGAGCTGGTCGACGTCCACGTCCAGGCGGACCGGGGCGTGGTGGGAGTCCAGCTCCAGGGCGCCGAGGGGCGACACGTTGATCTTGGTGCCGCCGATCGCCGAGGGCCGCAGCGTCATGGTGGTGTCCATGGGCCCCACCGGCGTACGCACGCTGCCGACGACCAGCAGCCCCAGCCAGGCGCCCAGCACGACCACGGCCAGCAGGCCGAAGGCCCGTTTCCAGGGGTGCGCGGCGGGGGCGAGGCCGCCGGCGGGGGAGGTGGCGCGCGAGCGGGAGCGGCGGAGGCGGCGGACACGGACGGCTGCGGCGTGGAACGGGCGTGCCATTGGGCGCGTATGCCCCGATCGGGCAGCACCCCCGCGTACCACTCGCCGCGCTCGGTGAGCGGCGTGCCCTCGTAGAGGCCGAGCAGCTCCCGGTCCTCCGAGTCCTCCGGCTCCTCCTCCACGAACACCGCGACGTTGTCCATCAGCCGCATCAGCTCCGGCGGGACCCGGTCAAGAGCCAGGCTCACCAGCTCTTCGAACTCCTCGCGCGTCATCTCCAGCACCCCGCCATTGTCACGTACGCCGGGCGGTAACGGGCGGGTGCGGCCCGCCCGTTACCGCCCGGCGTACGTGACAATGGCGGGGTGCTGGAGATGACGCGCGAGGAGTTCGAAGAGCTGGTGAGCCTGGCTCTTGACCGGGTCCCGCCGGAGCTGATGCGGCTGATGGACAACGTCGCGGTGTTCGTGGAGGAGGAGCCGGAGGACTCGGAGGACCGGGAGCTGCTCGGCCTCTACGAGGGCACGCCGCTCACCGAGCGCGGCGAGTGGTACGCGGGGGTGCTGCCGGACCGGATCACCATCTACCGGGGGCCGACGCTGCGGATGTGCGAGACCCGCGAGGACGTGGTCGCCGAGACGGAGATCACCGTGGTCCACGAGATCGCCCACCACTTCGGCATCGACGACGAGCGGCTGCACGAGCTGGGGTACGGGTGAGCACCCGGGAGCCACCGCCCCGGCGGCCCGTCGTCGACCCGGACGTCGACCTCTCCGTGCCCGCGCAGCGCGCCGAGACGGAGGGCGCGGGCAGGTGGCGGGTCCTGGCGGTGATCGCGGCGGGCGGCGCGGCCGGGGCCGCGGCGCGGTACGCGGCGTCCCTCGCCTGGCCCACCGCCGAGGACGGCTTCCCGTGGGCCGTCCTCGCCGTCAATGTGGCGGGCTGCGCCCTGATCGGTGTGCTGATGGTGCTGACCGCCGAGCGGGGGAGGATCACGCATCCGCTGGTGCGGCCGTTCCTGGGGGTCGGGGTGCTCGGCGGGTTCACCACGTTCTCGACGTACGCGGCCGACGTGTCCCGGCTGCTGGCGCGTCAGGAGGTGGCCACAGCGATGACGTACGCGGCGGCGACGGCCGTGGCGGCGCTCGGCGCGGTGTGGGGGGCGGCCGCGCTCACCCGGGCGCTCGCGGACCGCCGGTGGCGGGCCGCGTGAACTGGCTGCTGGTCGTCATCGGGGGCGCGGCCGGGGCGCCGCTGCGCTATCTGACGGACCGTGCGGTGCAGGCGCGGCACGGCGCGGGGACGCCGTACGTCTTCCCCTGGGGGACCTTCACCGTGAACGCGGCGGGCAGCCTGCTGCTCGGCGTACTCACGGGAGCCGCGGTGTCCGCCCCGGTGTACGCGCTGCTGGGTACGGGGCTGTGCGGGGCGCTGACGACGTATTCGACGTTCTCGTACGAGAACGTCGAATACGTCGTCAGCGCCCCGCACAGCCCCGTACCCAGCAGCGCGTACACCGGGGCGGACACCGCGGCTCCCGTGAGTACGCCGAGCAGCAGGCTGCCCGCCGCGTTCACGGTGAAGGTCCCCCAGGGGAAGACGTACGGCGTCCCCGCGCCGTGCCGCGCCTGCACCGCACGGTCCGTCAGATAGCGCAGCGGCGCCCCGGCCGCGCCCCCGATGACGACCAGCAGCCAGTTCACGCGGCCCGCCACCGGCGGTCCGCGAGCGCCCGGGTGAGCGCGGCCGCCCCCCGAACCGGACCGCCCGGTGCCGGACACGGTGCCGCCGTCCGAACGGTCGGGCGCGCCCTTCTCACCGGCGCTACGCGAAGGGGCCGGCTTCCCGGCGTCGTCGCCGACGCTCACACAGCCTGTGGACGCGGCGATCGTCAGCACGGTGACGGCTGCCCAGCGGACGCGGGCGGACAACTGGTGCACGGGATGGCACCTCCGGGGAGGGGGACGGCGGGAAGGGAGAGCGATGTGTCCAACTCCCCCGCACCCGCCGGGGACACGCCCCGGCACAACACCCGCACACACGCCGGCCGGCGTGTGTGCGGGTGTTGTGCCGGGGCGTGTCCCCGGCGGGTGCGGGGGAGTTGGACACATCGCTCTCCCTTCCCGCCGTCCCCCTCCCCGGAGGTGCCATCCCGTGCACCAGTTGTCCGCCCGCGTCCGCTGGGCAGCCGTCACCGTGCTGACGATCGCCGCGTCCACAGGCTGTGTGAGCGTCGGCGACGACGCCGGGAAGCCGGCCCCTTCGCGTAGCGCCGGTGAGAAGGGCGCGCCCGACCGTTCGGACGGCGGCACCGTGTCCGGCACCGGGCGGTCCGGTTCGGGTGGCGGCCGGGCCGAGGCGCAGTCCGACCGGGGGGCCTCCCGGAAGCCGGACGCCAAGGCGTCGGGGCGTGCCCCGTCGGCCGGGCCCGAGGGCACCCGCCCGGAGCCCGGCGGCCCCGGCACCCCGGAACCGACCCGGGGCGGCCCGCTGCCCACCCCTGAGCCCAGTGAGCCCGGTCCGGGTGAGCCGCCTCCTCCGCCGGTCACGCCCGAGGAGCCTCCGCCCTCGCCCGAGCCGGAGCCCTCCCCGCCGCCGGAGCAGCCTTCGGCCTCGCCGGCGGCGCAGTCCCGTACGGACGCGATGGGGGCGCCGGGGAGGATCGAGGTGTGGCCGACTCCCCGGGTATCACCGCAGGTCGCGCCGGTGTGAGCGGGCCCGGGAGGACCCCGGTTTGCGCGAATGGGGGGAGGGTGCGTATGGTAGTAGATCGTTTGATCCTATGCCCGGCGCCGACACAGAAGAGCGCCGTGTGGCGCGTACTCTCCCTTGCCGTGGCTGGACCGCATTGAGGCGGTCGAAATTGCGAAAACACGGAGTTACGGGCGCGTGCCGAGACTCCGGAAGGTTTCGCATTTCGCATGTCAATTTCCAGTTCTGACCACACCGTCATGCCCGAGAACGACGTCGAGAACATCGAGGTCGTGGAGGCCGCCGAGGCCGTAGTGGCGGCCCAGGCCCCTGAGGCAGCCGACGAGACCCCCGCCGCGGACACCTCTGCCGCGGACTCCTCCGTCGCGGACACCCCGGCCGCGGACACCCCGGCCGCGGACACCCCGGCCGCGGACTCCTCTGCCGCGGACTCCTCCGAAGAGGTCGCCGAGGACGCCGAGCCGAGCGTCACCTTCGCCTCGCTCGGACTGCCCGAGGGCATCGTCCGCAAGCTCGCGCAGAACGGTGTGACGGCCCCCTTCCCGATCCAGGCCGCGACCATCCCGGACGCCCTGGCCGGCAAGGACATCCTCGGCCGTGGCCGTACGGGCTCCGGCAAGACCCTCTCCTTCGGTCTGCCCACCCTGGCCGCGCTGGCCGGTGGCCACACCGAGAAGAAGAAGCCCCGCGCGATCATCCTCACGCCGACCCGTGAGCTCGCGATGCAGGTCGCGGACGCGCTGCAGCCTTACGGCGACGTGCTCGGCCTGAAGATGAAGGTCGTCTGCGGCGGTACGTCGATGGGCAACCAGATCTACGCGCTGGAGCGCGGTGTCGACGTCCTCGTCGCCACCCCGGGCCGGCTGCGCGACATCATCAACCGTGGCGCCTGCTCCCTGGAGAACGTCCAGGTCGCGGTCCTCGACGAGGCCGACCAGATGTCGGACCTGGGCTTCCTGCCCGAGGTCACCGAGCTGCTCGACCAGATCCCCGGTGGCGGCCAGCGCATGCTCTTCTCCGCCACCATGGAGAACGAGATCGGCACGCTCGTCAAGCGCTACCTGAGCAACCCGGTGACCCACGAGGTCGACAGCGCCCAGGGCAACGTCTCGACGATGTCCCACCACGTCCTCGTGGTGAAGCCGAAGGACAAGGCGCCCGTCACGGCCGCGATCGCCGCCCGTAAGGGCCGCACGATCATCTTCGTCCGCACCCAGCTGGGCGCCGACCGCATCGCCGAGCAGCTCATCGAGTCCGGCGTGAAGGCCGACGCGCTGCACGGCGGCATGACGCAGGGCGCTCGTACCCGCGTCCTCGAGGACTTCAAGAAGGGCTACGTCAACGCCCTGGTCGCCACCGACGTCGCCGCACGCGGCATCCACGTCGACGGCATCGACCTCGTCCTCAACGTGGACCCGGCCGGCGACCACAAGGACTACCTGCACCGCTCGGGCCGTACCGCGCGTGCCGGCAAGTCCGGTGTCGTCGTCTCGCTGGCGCTTCCGCACCAGCGCCGCCAGATCTTCCGCCTGATGGAGGACGCGGGCGTCGACGCCTCGCGCCACATCGTGCAGGGCGCGGGCGTCTTCGAGCCCGAGGTCGCCGAGATCACCGGTGCCCGTTCGCTGACCGAGGTTCAGGCCGACTCCGCGAACAACGCGGCCAAGCAGGCCGAGCGCGAGGCCGCCGACCTCACCAAGCAGCTGGAGCGCGTCCAGCGCCGTGCCGTGGAGCTGCGCGAGGAGGCCGACCGTCTGGTCGCCCGTGCCGCCCGCGAGCGGGGCGACGACCCGGAGGCGGCGGTGGCCGAGGTGGCCGCCGAGGCCGAGGCGGCGCTCATCGCAGCGGTGTCCGTCCCGGAGCAGCCGGCCGCGCGCGACGACCGTCGTGACGACCGGGGCAACTTCAACCGCCGTGACGACCGTGGCGGCGACCGCGGGGGTTACCGCGGTGGCAACGACCGTGGTACGGGCGAGCGCAGTGGCCGTCCCTCCGGTGGGTCCGGCTACCGCGGCAGCAACGACCGTCCGTCGTTCCGCAGCAGCAACGACCGTCGTGACGACCGTCCGTCGGGTGGCTTCCGCTCCGGTGGCGGCGACCGTCGTGACGACCGGGGTGGCCGTTCGTTCGAGCGTCGTGACAACGACCGCCCGTCGTTCAACCGCGACCGTCGTGACGACCGCCCGTCCGGTGGCTTCCGCTCCGGCGGCAGCGACCGTCCGTTCAACCGCGACCGTCGTGACGACCGCCCGTCGGGCGGCTTCCGCTCCGGCGGCAGCGACCGCCCGACCGGCCGCCGCGACGACCACCGCGGTGGCACCGGCACGGGTACCGGCACCGGCACCTTCGGCCGCCGGGACGACAAGCCGCGCTGGAAGCGCAACGGCTGAGTCCGGCTGACAGCTGACCGACCGCGGGGCCCGTACGACACTTCGGTGGCGTACGGGCCCCGCGGCGTTTCCGGCGACCGTGCCCGGGCATCGCTGGGGGCATGACAAACGACGAAGCCGTGGCGGCGGAGCCGCCGCCCGATGCCCTCCAGGGCTCACCCGCGCCCACCTCCGACGAGGCGCGGCTGGCGGAACTCGGCTACACCCAGGTGCTCGCGCGCCGGATGTCCGCCTTCTCCAACTACGCCGTCTCGTTCACGATCATCTCGGTGCTCTCCGGCTGCCTGACGCTTTATCTGTTCGGCATGAACACCGGTGGTCCCGCCGTCATCACCTGGGGATGGGTCGGCGTCGGGCTGATGACGCTGTTCGTCGGCCTGGCGATGGCCGAGATCTGTTCGGCCTATCCGACGTCCGCGGGCCTGTACTTCTGGGCCCACCGCCTCGCGCCGCCGCGTTCGGCCGCGGCGTGGGCCTGGTTCGCCGGCTGGTTCAACGTGCTGGGTCAGGTGGCCGTCACCGCCGGCATCGACTTCGGTGCGGCGTCCTTCCTCGGGGCGTACCTGAACCTCCAGTTCGGCTTCGAGGTCACACCCGGCCGTACGATCCTGCTCTTCGCGGCGATCCTGATCCTGCACGGCCTGCTGAACACCTTCGGGGTCGGCATCGTCGCCGTCCTCAACAACGTCAGCGTGTGGTGGCACGTCGTCGGGGTCGCCGTCATCGTGGGGGCGCTCACCTTCGTGCCGGACTCGCATCAGTCGGCGTCGTACGTCTTCACCGAGTTCGTCAACAACACCGGCTGGGGCAGCGGCTTCTACGTCGTGATGATCGGCCTGCTGATGGCGCAGTACACCTTCACCGGGTACGACGCCTCCGCCCATATGACGGAGGAGACCCACGACGCGGCCGTGGCGGGCCCGCGCGGCATCGTGCAGTCGATCTGGACGTCCTGGATCGCCGGCTTCGTGCTCCTGCTGGGCTTCACGTTCGCCATCCAGTCCTACGACGGCGCGCTGAACTCCCCGACCGGCGCCCCGCCCGCCCAGATCCTCCTGGACGCGCTGGGAGCCACCACGGGCAAGCTCCTGCTGCTCGTCGTGATCGGGGCCCAGCTGTTCTGCGGAATGGCCTCGGTGACCGCCAACAGCCGCATGATCTACGCCTTCTCGCGCGACGGAGCGCTTCCCCTCTCCCGGGTGTGGCACACGGTCAGCCCTCGCACGCGTACCCCCGTCGCGGCGGTCTGGCTGGCCGCTCTCGGGGCCCTGGCCCTCGGCCTGCCGTACCTCATCAACGTCACCGCGTACGCCGCCGTGACGTCCATCGCGGTCATCGGCCTCTACATCGCCTACGTCATCCCCACGCTGCTCAGGCTCCTGCGGGGCGACGACTTCGTCCGGGGGCCCTGGCACCTCGGCCGGTGGTCCCGGCCGATCGGCGTCATCGCGGTGACCTGGGTCGGGGTGATCACGGTGCTCTTCATGCTGCCCCAGGTGTCCCCGGTCACCTGGGAGAGCTTCAACTACGCACCGCTGGCGGTGCTGGTGGTGCTCGGCTTCGCCGCGGTCTGGTGGCTGGTCTCGGCCCGCCACTGGTTCCTCAAGCCGGAAACCCCGGATCACAAGCGCACGAGCACGGACTGAGCGACCCACCCCGTCCATGACAGGGCCCGGCACCCGATACCCGATCGGCTGCCGGGCCCGGGGCGGCTATGCTCGGGGGTGATCCATCAGGGGCCGTTAGCTCAATTGGTCAGAGCAGCGGACTTTTAATCCGTTGGTTGTGGGTTCGAGTCCCACACGGCCTACCTGGTGCAGGGAAGGGGTACCCCTTCTGACCTGCTACGTAGCGCCTCGATCGGCTTCGGCCGGTCGGGGCGCTCCGTTGTTGAGGGGTTCGTGCGTGAGCGGACCGTCTCCGGCCCTGCCGCAGAGGGAATGTCCTGCCGCTGAGTTCCACAGGTAGTGGCGGGCCGGACCTTTCGATCCTGGAAATCCATCGCATCCCTTGGGCTGAGGTGTTGTGACGGCTGGAACCCAAGGTGCGTTGTCGGGGCCGAACTCAGCCGGAGGCCCGGACGAGGAGTGTGCCGACCTTCCTCGGTCCGGGCGGCGCGGGCAGGATCTGGGCGGTCGGCGATGTGAAGCCGTGCTCGGTGAGGAGCTCCACCCATCGATCGGGTTCGTAGGCCCAGCGCTTCACGACCGGGCCACCGCCAAGGCGGCCGAGGCCCTCGCCGACGCAGGCGAGGATGGCGACGAGCCGTACTGGATCGCCTACTTCGACGAGGCGGAACTTGCGGGCGTCACCGGGGGACGGCTCCTTGACCTCTCCCGCGCTGACCCGCGCCGCCACGCCGCTCAGGCCGCGGTCCAAATCCGGGCCGCCCTGGCATCCCGGGGTCCCGAAGCCGGGCGCTCCCACGCGCTCGACCGCATCGGTCTGGCGGAGTGCCAGTTCCTTGCCGGTGACGTCCGAGGCGCGGCCGCTGAAACTGTCCTGGCGGTGCGGGCCGCGCGAGGCACGCAGTCGGGGCGTGTCCGTTCACAGCTTGGGCAGCTGTATCCCTACACCGTGGGACACAGCACTTCGCGTCCGGTGCGTGAGGCACGGGATAGTATCCGCGACCTGCTGTCGAGCTGAGGAACGGGCGCATGACAACACTTGCCGTGACTGGGCACATGGACCTGACCGACGAGACCGTGGCCCTGGTACGGGCCGCGCTGCGAGACCTGCTCGCCAAGTACAGCGACGACCTGACCGGGGTGTCGTGCATCGCCGCGGGGGCAGACAGCCTCTTCGCGGAAGAGGTGACCGCGATCGGAGGCCGCCTGATCGCCGTGATCCCCTCCGAGGACTACCGCGCCACGAAAGTAAAGCCAGCCCACGCCGCCGTCTTCGACCACCTGGTCGAGACGGCCGGGAAAGTGGTGACGCTGCCTCACACGACAGCGAACCGGGCTGCCTACGAGGCGGCGAACGCCGAGCTGCTGCGCCGCGCGGATCGCCTCGTCGCGGTGTGGGACGGCACACCTCCTTCAGGCAAGGGCGGCGGAACCGCCGACACCGTTGGCCAAGCCCGTCAGGCCGGGCTGGCGGTCGAAGTGGTCTGGCCCGCCGGGGCCGCGCGGCGCGGACGCTAACACACACCGGGTGGCACTTGCGGGTGGAGGAGCTGCTTCTCTGCTCGGCACCGTTGTGGAGCGCCCAGCGACGGATGGCGGTGGGGTGCTCTCGCATGAGCGCGATCTCGACGCTGTCCAGGGCGATCGTGTCAACGCTGGAGGGCGTACCAGGGCGAACATGGCCAGAACGAGTGGCCTGTAATGGCCGAGTAACGGCGGCCTCCTAGGGTCCGGGCACCCGATTGCCTTCCCCCGGAGGAGTGCCTCGATGCACCTGCCCCGATCGCCCAGGCGTAGACGCGCCGTGTGGGCGACGACCTCGCTCACCGCGGCTGCCGCGCTGCTGGCCGGCCCGATACCCGCCCTCGCCGACTCGGGTCCGAGCGCCGCCGCTTCGGTCACGGTCGACGCCGCTCTCACGAGTGCGGTGAAGAACGGCGGTGAAGCCTCCTTCTTCGTCGTCCTCAAGGACCAGGCCGATCTGCTGTCGGCCAGGAAGAAGAAGTCGCACGCGGCGAAGGCGAAGGCCGCGTACGGCGAGCTGCGCGCGCACGCCAGGTCCAGCCAGCAGTCGCTCAGTTCCTTCCTCGACAAGAGGAAGATCGGCCACAAGGACTACTGGATCGCCAACACGGTCCAGGTCACCGGCGGCCAGGCGCTCGTCGCCGCGCTCGCCAAGCGGTCTGACGTGGCGTCGATCATCAAGGCGCAGGCGTACGAGCTCGACGACATCGAGACCTCCGACGAGAAGGTCACCGCCTCGCGCACCCCGTCGGCGGGGACCGCCTCGACGGCCGACGGCGACGAGACCCCCGAGTGGGGCATCGCCGACATCAAGGCCGACCAGGTCTGGGGCCAGTACGACAACCGCGGCGAGGGCATCGTCATCGCCAACGTCGACTCCGGCGTGCAGTACGACCACCCGGACCTGGTGAAGCAGTACCGGGGCAACAACGGCGACGGCTCGTTCACGAACGACTACAACTTCTACGACCCGTCGGGCAACTGCGCCGCGGACGGCACCCCGTGCGACAACAACGGCCACGGCACCCACACGATGGGCACCATGGTCGGAAAGAACGGCATCGGTGTCGCACCGGACGCGACGTGGATCGCCGCCAAGGGCTGCGAGAGCGACAAGTGCTCGGACGGAAACCTCCTCGAGGCCGGCCAGTGGATCCTCGCCCCGACCGACCACAACGGGCAGAACCCCCGCCCGGACCTCGCCCCGAACATCGTCAACAACTCCTGGGGCAGCAGGGACCAGATGACGCCGTTCTACGAGGACATCGTCGACGCCTGGAACTCCGCGGGCATCTTCGAGGCGTTCGCGGCCGGCAACGACGGTGACGGAGTCACCTGCTCCACCACGCATCCGCCGGGCTCGCAGGTCTCCTCCTACGGCGTGGGCGCGTACGACTCCGTCGGCAAGATCGCCAAGTTCTCCGGCTTCGGCCCCTCCCCGATCGACGGCACGGCGAAGCCGAACATCTCGGCACCGGGCGTCGACATCCAGTCCACGTGGCCGGGTTCGTCGTACAACACCATCGGTGGTACGTCGATGGCGACGCCGCACGTCGCGGGCGCGGTCGCGCTGCTGTGGTCGGCGGCCCCCTCGCTCATCGGTGACATCGAGGGCACCCGCGCCCTCCTGAACGAGGGCGCGCGCGACGTCGAGGACACGCACTGCGGCGGCACCACCGGCATGAACAACGTGTGGGGCGAGGGCAAGCTCGACATCTTCGCGTCCGTCGAGAAGGCCCCGCACACCGCGGTGACGGTGTCCGGCAAGGTCACGGACGAGGCGAGCGGCGCCGCGCTGGCGGGCGTCACCGTCAAGGCCAAGAACGACGCCACGAACCGCTCGGTGACCACCGGTACCGACGGCTCCTACCGGCTGTCGCTGCTCCCGGGCACCTACAGCTTCTCGGCCGGTTCCTACGGCTACGTGACCGGCACGGTGCCGGGCGTCGAACTGGCCACGGGGCAGCCCCTGACGCAGAACATCCCGCTCACCGCCGTGCCCACGCACAAGGTGACCGGCACCGCCCTCGACGTCACCGGCCGGCCGCTCGCGAAGGCCACCGTCTCCGTGACCGGCACCCCGATCGAGGCGGTCACCACCGACAGCCAGGGCCTGTTCACCCTGCCGAAGGTCGCCGAGGGCGCCTACACCCTGTCGGTCGCCCCGGCTGCTCCGGTCGTGTGCAACGGCACCTACAGCGGCGCGATCGAGGTCGACGGCGACGAGACGGCCGACGTGCGGCTCCCCAACCGCACGGACGCGGGCGGTACCTACTCCTGCGCCCCTGTCGCCTCCTCCTGGATCAAGGGTTCGAAGAGCATCGCTCTGACCGGTGACGAGGACGCCACGAAGATCAGCCTGCCGTTCCCGGTGCGCCACTACGGTGTGACCTACACCGACGCCTCCGTCACCACCAACGGCCTGGTCAACTTCCTCCAGCCGCGTCTGGGCGACTACGGCAACACCGCTCTGCCGGCGCCCGCACAGCCCAATGGCGTCGTGGCGGCCTTCTGGGACGACCTGACCCTGGACAAGAAGTCGAGCGTCCAGACCGCCGTCACCGGCAAGACCGGCTCCCGCCGGTTCGCGATCGTCTGGAACAAGGCCGCCCTCGCCTCCGACACCTCGGTGCGCGTCTCCTTCGAGGCTGTCTTCGACGAGGCCACCGGCGCCATCACCTTGCAGTACCAGGGCATCGGCGGCGACGTGTCGCAGCGCGGCGGTTCGGCCACCACCGGCATCGAGAACCAGGCAGGCACCGACGGGCTCGGCAGCTCGTTCGACGAGACCGTCCTGAGCGATGCCACCGCCCTCCGCTTCTCCCCGAAGGACATCTGATGAGAAACCTTCAACGACGGGGCCTACGGCTGGCCTCCGTGCTGGTCGCCTCCGGGCTCGCCCTGAGCGTCTCCCCGGCGGTCCACGCCGACGACAACGGCATCCTGACGCTCACCGACAGCCAGGCCACCGAGATGGCCGGCCGCCTCATGCCCGACGCCTACGGAGACGGGCGCGGTCAGGGCGATGCCAGGCGGACCGCCGAGGCAGCCAGGAAGACCGCCGGCACGGCGGCCTCCGCAGCGGGTGAGGACGGCGCCGACGGCGGCGGTGCCTCGACCGACGCCACCAGCAGCTGGAAGCTGACCAGGAAGTCCGGCGTCGAGGGCGCCCAGGGCATGGCAGCCACCTTCCCGGTCGGCGGTTCGAAGGGCGACTACTTCACCGTCAACGCGCTCAGCCCGATCCAGCGCGTCGGCGCCGACGGCAAGCAGAAGTGGTCGCGCGACTCCACGTCTCTAGACGCGGACTGGCAGGTCACCCCGACCCCCCGCGGCAGCAAGGAGCCCTACCCGCCCGCCGTGGTGATGGGCTTCAACGCGGTCAGCCCGTTCGCCATGGCCAGCGACGACGGCGTGACCACCGGCGACCTGACCGGCGACGGCGTGGACGACATCGTCTTCACCGCCGAGAACGGCGTGATGCCCTACCGCCCGTTCACCTCACCGGGCTCCTCGCTGCCCAACGGAACCTTCGTCACCGTCCTGGACGGCGCCACCGGCAAGACGCTGTGGTCGAAGCTCTACGCAGCCGCCTACAACGTCAAACTGGTCGGCAGGACGCTCGTGGTCGCGGACTCCGCGTTCTCCAACATGAACTCTCCGGCCGGCTCCAAGTCCACCCTGACCGGCATCCGCTTCGACCACTCCGGCGGCAGGCTCACCCCGAAGCAGACCTGGACGTACGACGCCGGCGCCTACGAAGGCGTCCAGTGGGGCTCGCTGCAGCCCCTCGGCGACGGGCTGCTCGCCGCTTCCTGGAACCAGTCCCGCGACTACGCGGCCGACCAGACACCCAGCGGCCACACCCTGGTGATCGACACCGAGGACGGCAGTCTCAAGTGGGAGCGGACCGGGCGGCTCTACGTACGGCAGCTGCGCCTGGACGACCGGCGTGACCGCGTCGTGGCGCTGGAGCAGTCGGACTACACCGAGGGCGTGAAGTACGAGATCGCCGCGTACGACCTCGCCGACGGCACGCGCACCGGCCTCACGGAGCGGATCAACGCGCTTCCCCTCGCGCTGGAGATCGGTGACATCCAGGGCGGTGCCAAGCCGGAGTACACGGTCAGCGAGTCGACGCTCGCCGAATCCCCGTACAGCCCGATCCCCGACATGAACACCAACAGCGTCCGCGCACTCGACGGCGACGACGCGAGCCTGCTCTGGGCGCGCACCGTCAAGCGGACGGGCGACAGCGGTGACGTCGCCGCCGCCTGGGGTCTGAAGGCGGTGGACGGCAGGATCGTCGCTTCCTACCTGGACGACACGGACAGCCAGGTCCCCGAGAACCGCGGCGCCTCCTATTACGCCAGGATCTCCGTCCTCAGCGGCGCCAAGGGCGCCGTGAAGTGGGAGAAGAGCGGCATCGTCGGCTCGATCCTGTACGCCCAGCCGTTCAAGGACGGCGGCTGGCGGCTGCGTACCGTCGACAGCAACCAGAACGTACGCGTCTACGACCTCGGCAACGGCGCGCAGAAGGCCCTTCAGCCGCTGGAAGGCATCCCCCTCAGCGCCGCCGTCACGGACATCAACGGCGACAGGAAGAACGACGTCGTCCTCGGCGGTTCGTCCAACGGCCTGTTCGCCTACGACGGGACGTCGATGGTGTCCGGACATCCGAAGCGGCTGTGGTCGACGACGTTGCCCGGCCGGGTGGTTCAGGTCGTCAAGGCCGACACTGACGGCGACGGACGCGACGAACTGATCGTCGCCGCGAGTTCGGCGACCGCCATCGTCGACGCCCGCACCGGCAAGGTCCGAACCGTCATCGAGGCAGGCGCCGGCGAGTACGTCCGCAACGTCCTCGCCTCCGACCTCGACGGCGACGGCACCGACGAGGTCGCCGTGGCGACCGACAAGGTCCGCGCCTACGACGGCGACGGCTCCCTGAAGTGGGAGTACACGGTCCCGGCGGAGATCGGCACCCCGGCGTTCGCGGACCTGTCCGCGGCCGACGGCAAGGTCTACGCCCAGTACCAGACCCGCGGAAAGCTCCCCACCGGGCCGGTCGCCGTGGGCGGTGTCGCGCTGAACGGGAAGGACGGCTCGGCCGCCTGGTCGTTCACCCCGAAGGCGCCCAGCACCAGCCAGGGCAGCGTCCTCGGCATGCCGCTGCGGGCCGGCACGTTCGCCTCGCCCGGCATTCCCTACGCCGACGGCCACGCGGTGGTCTTCACCTACGTGGTGCGCGGCAACTCCGACCAGCTGCCGCCCAACCAGCTGACCAACATGGTGCAGATCCGCGACGGCCGTACCGGCGAGCTGCTGCACGAGGCGGAGGCGGGCGGCTACGCGACCCTCGCCAACTGGACCACGGGGCCCGAGGGCCTGGTGGAGAACAGCCTCGCCTCGCTCCGCACCTACGGCGCCGACGGCAAGGACGGCCACGCCCGCGCCATAGCCGAGATCCGCAGCGGCTCCTTCGCCACTGGGCCCGACGGCGCCCGCATCCTCGTCCGCAGCGGCGAGACGTTCGTCGCGCTCTACAAGCCGGAAGTCCTGGAGGCCGACATCGAACCCCACCAGTCGTCCGACACCGGCTTCAACGCCTGGGGCGCCCGCGAGCACTTCGTCGCCGACCTCGACGGTGACGGCAAGGACGAGATCGTCACCCTGCCCTTCGACGCGTACAACGCCGACCGCACGGCCGGCCTCGCCGGCAACAGTGTGAGCGGCTCCTACACCGCCATCCGCTCAGCGATCACCCTGACCATCGACAACGCCTGACACCCGGCACGCTCCGAGCCGGCGGGCCCGCACCATTGTGGGCTCGCCGGCTCAGGCATGACGCGAAAGCCGCGCGGCCACCGGCAACGTCCGGGGGACCGCGCGTAACAACCCTCCAACGTCCGGAAGGGCCACACGGTCAGCGTGTAACGCCCCAGTAATGGCCCCGCCATACCGTTCCCAGTCCTACGCCTCGCCCGGCTCTTCGGGGGTCGTATCGGGGTGCCGCCCATCGGCGGCAGCGGAGAGAGGGCGAGGCGTAGGCCTCTCGCCGTGACCGGTGCGCCGCCGGCCGGGGCGCTCCGTCACGAACGGCCTGTCGCGGCAGCGCGGGCGGTCCCTTGTGGCGCCCCTCCCTGTCCCGCGCACAATGGAAGTGGGGCCGCCGACCGGCGGGTACAGGAGCGGAACTCTCGGGTCCGGGCGTCGGCCCGACCGTCGCCCATCGCAATCGTGTGAGGCGAACCGTCATGGACACCACCACCAGGGCCGCCCTCGTGGCCGCACTCGCCGCCGGATACGTCATCGGCAGGACGAAGCAGGGGAAGCTCGCTCTGGGGCTTCTGGCCGTCGCGTCCGGTAAATCGCTCGATCCCAGGACTCTGATCGACGAGGGAGCGAAGAGGCTCTCCGACAACCCCCAGTTCGCGCAGCTCGGCGAGCAGGTCCGCGGGGAGTTGCTGGCTTCCGGGCGGGAGGCCTTGTCGGAGGTGACCAACCGAGGTGTCGCGTCCCTCGGCGAGGCGCTCCAGCAGCGGATGCTCTCCCTGACGGGGGCGCCGGACGACGAGGAAGAGGGCCTGGAGGAAGAAGAGCCGGAAGAAGAAGAGCCGGAGTACGACGAGGACGCGGAGGACGAGGACGCGGAGGACGAGGACGCGGAGGACGAGGACGCGGAAGCGGAGGAGCCGGAGCCGGCGCGTTCCTCCCGTCGTCGTCCCTCGAAGAGCACGAAGGCCGAGAAGCCCACTGACAGGAAGCCGGGGCCGAAGAATCCTCCTGCGAAGAGAGCGATGGCGCGCAAGGCGGCCGAGAGGAAGCCGGGGCCGAAGAACCCCCCGGCCAGGAAGGCCATGGCGCGCAAGGCGGCCCAAGGGGAGTCGGCCGGCCGGAGGAGTCCGGCCGGGAGGGCCGGCGGGCGGACCGCTCGCAGGACACGTTGAGGAGGACACGGAAGGGGCGGCCCGGGCCCGGGCCGCCCCTTCCTCCGCACGGTCGGCTCAGGGCCGGGGCCAGGGGCGGCCGCCGAGGCGTTCGAGGTCGGTGTTGAAACGGCGCAGATAGCCGGCGAAGGCGGAGATGTCCTCGTCGGGCCAGTCGGCCATGACCCGCTGCAGCGAGCTGACCATGCCCTCGCGTTCCGCGTCGAGCGTCCTCGCGCCCTCCTCGGTGATGCGGAACTTGCGGGCCATCCCCCCGTCGGGGTCCGGGATGCGCTCCACGAAGCCCGCGCGCATGACCGCTGCGGTCTGCCGGTTGAGGGTGGAGACGTCGAGATCGAAGGCTTCGCTGAGCTCGCCGACGGACATCGGGCCCTGGACGCGGATGCGGCTGAGCAGGACGTACGCGCTCCGCTCCAGGAGGCCGTCCTTGCGGCGTCCCTTTCTGTGCGTCAGCAGGCCGTGACGGCTGAGCAGCATCTGCTCGTACTCGACCTCTTGCGTTGCCCTGTCCATGTGCGGGCGCCTCCTGCTTCCTGCCGGGCGAGGCCGGAGTCTCGTCGTGCCGTCGTGCGTGCTGGCTTCATCGTATGGTTACGGCAAAGTGTATGAGCCACATTGTGTGCATGATGCAATAGCGGTGGCGAAGTGAGTTCGCCGACAGGCAGCCCGCGCGCTCAGGTGTCGTGGCGGTCGAGGGTGCCGGCGATGCGTTCGGCGAGGGCGTGGCGCAGTTCGGGGGTCAGCCGTTCGGCGGTGAGGGATTCGTACAGCCACAGGCCGTCGGCGGCCAGGCGTGCGATGAAGTGGTCGAGCGCGTCGGGGTCACCGGCGCCGGCGCCGGGCAGGGGCGGCGCCCACCGTTCCATGACCGCGTCCCAGGGCGCCGCGTGCCCGGGAGTTGTGGATCCTTCGAGCATGAAGAGCAGCTCGGCCCGTGTGGAGCTCTGGGTGGCGACGCGGGTGTAGGCGGTGAGCCTCTCGGTGGGGGTCGCCTCGTGGGCCGGTTTTCCCGCCGCCGCCGCGATCGTCGCCTCCCACTGGTCGGCGAGGTGCTGGTGGATGGCCTGGACGAGATCGTCGCGGGAGGCGAAGTGGTAGAGGAGTCCGCCCTTGGTCAGGCCGGCCTCGGCGGCGACGGAGTCGAAGGTGACGCTCTTGACGCCTTCGCGCTCCACGACTCGGGTGGCCGCTTCGAGGATCTGGGTTCGTTTGCTGGTCCGCATGGGTGCTCCCGGGCTGGGTCGTCAGTGAGGTGCGGGGGTGGACAGGGTCGATCCGGGCCCGTGGCGGCGCAGGAGAAGGCCGGTCACGACCGCACCCACGGCCATGACCGCGGTGACCACGATCATGACGGTGAAGTAGGCACCGTCGAAGGCGGCTGATGCGGCTGTGATCAACGAGGGGTCGTCCCCGGCCAGTGCGAGCGCCCTGTCGAGGCTGTCACGTGCGGAGTCCGGGGCTCCGGACGGCAGGTCGATCGTCGCGGTGTAGACGGCGGTCATGAGGCTGCCGAGCAGCGCGACCGCGATCAGGCTGCCGAACTCGTAGGACACCTCCTCCACGGAGGAGGCCATGCCCGCGCGGCGGGCCGGGACGTTGCCCATGATCGCACTGGAGGCGACGGACATGGCCGCTCCGAGACCGGCGCCCGTGATGAGTAGCCCGGTGACGAGCAGCCCCGTGCTGGTGTCGAAGTTCAGCAGGATCAGCACGGAGCCGACCGTGCTGAGGGCCAGACCGCCCGCGACGATGGGCAGCAGTCCGACCCGGTGCAGGACGGCGCCGCCGGCCACGGCTGTCGGCAGCGCTCCCACGGCGACGGCGGCGACCAGGAGGCCGGCCCGCAGCGGGGTGAAGCCCTCCACGAGCTGGAAGCGCTGTGTGGTGATCAGCTGGATGCCGGCGATGGCGAACATGGAGAACCCGGCGGCCAGGACCCCGGCGAGGAAGGCCCGGTTGCGGAAGATCGCGAAGTCCAGCAGCGGGTGGGGCAGACGGCGCTGCCTCACGGCGAAGGCCCAGCCTCCGGCCACGGCGGCGAGGACGGCGGCAGCGGTGAACAGGGGCTCCGGTTCGGCCTTCGCCGTTTCCTTGATCGCGATCACGAGGCCTACCAGGGCGACGAGTGCGAGGAGCGAGGAGGGGAGGTCCCACCGCTTGGTGGGGTCCGCGTCGTCGGGCGGCGCGAGGACCGGCGTGGCGACCAGGGCCACGACGGCGACGGGGACGTTGATGAGGAACACCGATCCCCACCAGAAGCTCTGCAGCAGGAGCCCGCTGATGATCGGGCCCAGTGCGCTGCCCACGATCGCCAGAGTCCCCCAGACGGCGATGGCCATGTTGCGCTCGCGCTCGTCCTCGAACGTGATGCGGATCAGGGCGAGCGTCGCGGGCATCATCGCCGCCGCGCCGACGGCCAGGAAGGCCCGAGCCGCTATCAGGGCCTCCGGGGTCGGGGAGAACGCGGCGGCGAGCGAGGCGGCGCCGAAGACCACCAGGCCGATCAGGAGCATCCTCCGGTGTCCCACCCGGTCGCCCAGGGTGCCGCTGCCCAGCAGCAGCCCGGCCATCACCACCGGATAGGCATTGATGATCCACAAGCTCTCGGAACTGCTCGCACCGAGCTCCTCGACCAGCGTCGGCAACGCCGCGTACAGGATCGAGTTGTCCAGCGTGATCAGCAGGAGCCCCGCACTCACCACCGTCAGCAGCAGCCATCGCCGCCGCGCACTCGTGACCATCCCCGCACGCCTCTCGCCCGCTCACCGTTGTGACTCATAACTGTACCTTCCGAAAGGTGCAGTTATGGACTCGCGGGGGCCCCGGACCTGCGGGCGGGCCCGAGGGTGGCCGGAGTGCGGCCCGAGAACTTTCTGCTGCACGGGCATTGACCCTGCGAGCGGGCCGACTTTACGTTCTTCGCGTTGACCTTCGTATGTCATATATGAGACGCGATATGAGAGCCGAGCATTCTCCCCCCACGGCTACACGTTGCGGCGGCCCGTTGCCGAGCGCCCCGCAGGTGAGCACTCAGAGAAGAGAGCCGACCATGATCAAACCCCGTAACAGCCGTGTCGCCGCCGCGATATCCCTGGTCTCCGCCCTGGCCCTCACCGCCACCGCCTGTGGTGACGACGGAAGCGGGATCACCGGTTCGAAGGGCGCCGAGGGCTCGGGCACGGGGAAGATCGTGTTCTGGGACGAGAACGGCGGGGTCCGTACGGCGATCTGGAAGGAGATCATCGCCGACTTCGAGAAGGCGAACCCGGACATCGACGTGCAGTACGTCGGGATCGCGTCCACCGAGGCCCAGTCCAAGTACGACACCGCCATCCAGGGCGGCGGGCTGCCGGACGTCGGGGGCGTGGGTGCCGCGATGGTCGCCGGGATCACCGCGCAGGACGCGCTGGAGCCGCTGGACGACCGGGTCGAGGCGAGCTCCCTCAAGGGCAAGCTCAACGAGGCGATGATCGAGAACGTGCGGAGTGCCGCCGGCCGGGACGAGATGTACACGGTGCCGATCTCCGCCACCAACGGCGTCCTCTACTACCGTACGGACCTGTTCAAGAAGGCAGGTCTGGGCGAGCCGGACACCTGGGACGACTTCTACAAGTCCGCCGCGAAGCTGACGGACCGGCAGAAGAACCGGTTCGGCTACACCATCCGCGGCGGCCCGGGCTCGATCGCGCAGGCGCTGGACGCGATGTACGGGCAGTCGGGCATCGACTCCTTCTGGGACGCCTCCGGCACGAGGACGACGGTCAACGACCCGAAGAACGTGGCGGCGCTGGAGAAGTACGCCGGTCTGTACAGGAAGGCCACCCCGGAGGCCGATCTCAACAACGACTTCACCAAGATGGTCGCCCAGTTCGACTCCGGCAGCATCGCCATGCTCAACCACAACCTGGGGTCCTACCAGGACCACGTGAGCTCGCTCGGAGCCGACAAGTTCCGAGGCATCCCGCAGCCCGAACTGGCCGACGGCACCCGGGTGATGGTCTCCAACCCGGTCTCCGGCCTGGGGCTGCTCAAGTCGTCCGAGAACAAGGCGGCGGCCTGGAAGTTCATCGAGTTCGCCGCGTCCCACGCGTCGAACTCCAAGTTCAGCGAGTCCGCGGGTCTGATCCCGGCCAACAAGGAGGCCGCCGAGGACCCCTGGCTCGACAAGGCCGAGACCACCAAGCTCGGCGCCGAGGCGCTGTTCTCCGGTGACACAAAGATCGTCCAGCTGCCCTACTACCTGCCGGACTGGAACACCCTGTCCAAGGCCGACAGCGAATCGGGCTTCCAGAAGGTGCTGCTCGGCAAGACGAGCGCCAAGGACTTCCTGGACACGTTCGCCGAGGACATCGACGAGGCCCAGGCGGAGTGGAAGGAACAGCAGGGCTGACGGGCCGGAGGCCCGCCCTCCCCCTCAGTCCAGTCCTTCCTCCCGCAACTGGTACATCAGGAGGAACGTCCGGTAGGTCTCCGCGGACACGTCCAGGCAGACGTCCGGCCGGAAGGTCCACGTCGACGTGTTGTCGAGGGCCCGCCGGCAGGCCGCCTCGGTCTCGGCCTCTGTCGGGATGTTCGAGATGAACGCGGCGATCAGCAGGACCACTGCGAGGACGACCACGCCGATACGGATGCGCATGGTCTCCCAACGACCGTGCGGCCGTACCGGTCACTCGCGGCCGGCCGCTCCGGGCCGGCCGTGTCGCGGCACCGGTCTCCCGGGGCCGGGCACGGCCGCCCGGTCATTCGGGCTCGTCGGCGACCGGGGGCAGGTCGGGCTCGATGAACAGGCCCGCGTACTGCGGACTGGGCAGCGGCGTCGAGGCGCCCGAGTCGGCGGTCGTGGACGCGGAGGCCGCGTCGGGGTGCCGCTGGGTCGTGCGGGCAGGCATGTCGGTCATCTCAGGTGTCCTGTACGTAGGTGTGTGGTGAGAGCCCCGTGACCGAATCGCTGCGGTGCATGCCGGACCGGTCCTGACCGGTAGGGCGACGAGGTGCCGCTACCGGTGCCGCGCCGCTCCGGGGGCGTCCGGATCATCATGCGGTGCATGCAGACTGTAACCCTCCCAGCACGGCTTTCCCCCGGTATTGCGAGCCCGGCGTGACGGTCAGTGCGGCGGCGCGGGCTCGATGTTCTGGTTTGCGTGGAAGAGGTTGTGCGGGTCGTAGGACCGCTTGATCTCCGCGAGCCGGTCGTGGTGGCCGCGGTAGGTGGCCCGGACCCGGTCCTGGGACTCGCCGGTGCCGAGGAAGTTCACGTAGCCGCCGCCCATGGAGTGCGGGTGCAGCGCCTCCCAGTAGCTTACGGCCCACTCCCGCAGCGCCGCCGCGTTGGCCGGGTCGGGATCGATGCCGGCGATGACGCCGGACCAGAGCGCGTCACGGTAGGCCCAGGCGGTGTCGTCGGGGCCTACCCGGGCGGCGGCTCCGTCGACCGGGTACAGGTGCATGGTCGACAGGCCGGTGGGGAGCTTCTCGGCGAAGGCGGCGTGCACGTCGACGGCGTCGTCCGTGATCCGGTCGAAGAAATCCCCGCGCCAGTACCACTGGAGGCCGGACGGCATCAGCGCGTCGAACATCGACTGCAGCGCCGGATAGGGCATCGGCGCCGTGAAGTGGAAGGCGGGCGGCCCCGGTTCGTTCACCACGGCGAGGGTCTCGCCCAGGGAGTCCGGGTCGGCCGTCGAGGACCAGACGACCCCGCACATCTTCTGTCCGTGTATCTCCTCGGGGAAGGGCGGGCCCGGCGGGACGCTCAGCGAGGCGAAGAAGCCGTACAGGTCGTCCGGTGCCTGCGGCAGGAAGTCGCGGTACCAGCGCATGACGTCCTGGAACAGCTCCAGGGGCCACACGGTGATGCCGACACCCACGGTGTCGACGGGGTGCAGCTCGAAGTCGAACGACGTGACGATGCCGAAGTTGCCGCCGCCGCCACGCAGCGCCCAGAAGAGGTCGGGGTGCTCGCTCGGGTTCGTGGCGACGAAGCTGCCGTCGGCCAGGACCACGTCCGCGGACACCAGGTTGTCCACCGAGAGGCCGTACTTCCGGGTGAGATAGCCGTGGCCGCCGCCGAGGGTGAGCCCGCCGACGCCGGTGGTGGACATGATCCCCGACGGGGTGGCGAGGCCGAAGGCATGGGTGACGTGGTCGAGGTCGCCCAGTGTCGCGCCGCCGTCCGCCTGGGCGGTCTGGGTGGCCGGGTCGACCCGTACGCCGTGCATGGGCGAGAGGTCGAGCGTCACGGCGTCGTCCCGGAGGCCGAGGCCGGGCCCGCTGTGTCCGCCGCCCCTGACGGCGACGTCCAGGCCGTTCTCGCGTACGAAGTCGACGGCCGCCATGACATCCGCGGTGTCGCGGCACCGGACCACGGCGGCCGGCCTCTTGTCGATCATGGCGTTGTAGACCGCGCGGGCCTGCTCGTACTCCTGGTCGTCCGGCCCGATGACCGGGCCGCGCAGGGCTGTCCTCATAGTCTCCAGCAGCGTGCCGTCCATGATGGTCTCCTCGCGCCCGAGCGCCCGGCCTCCCCTGGCACCATCGGATCGGGTGAGGCTGGTGGCCGACGCCGACACCTGGGATGCCGCGCAGACGGGACCGAACACCGAAAGTTGTGCTTCCAGCGTCCCGCTGCTCACGAGGCCGTGCAATCGCGGGGCACCGTGCCCCGGCCCGGACCGGGGCACGGCGTGGGGCCACCCGGGACAGGCGAAACGCGATATCGGGGGTGCGAGAGCACCCTTGCCACGCCACACTGCCGGGCAACTGCGCCTCACTCGGCACGAGTTGACGCATCGAGCCGTGATCGAGAGGTTCTGGCCCGGCGGGGTGCGGGGGCGTGACGGCCCTTGATGGTCGGAGCACCGCCGCGGATGGCGTAGAGTTGCAATCACAACGGCGCGGGGTGGAGCAGCTCGGTAGCTCGCTGGGCTCATAACCCAGAGGTCGCAGGTTCAAATCCTGTCCCCGCTACTGAAGACAGAGGCCCGGATCCTTTCGAGGATCCGGGCCTCTGTCGTATGCCTCCGACGCGGGTGCGGTGCTTGACCTTGACGCTGCGTAAAGATCTAGCGTTTCCGCCATGGAGTGGTCCATCCAGGAAATCGCCCGACGGGCCGGCACCACGAGCCGGACCCTCCGGCACTACGGCGACCTCGGTCTTCTCGTGCCGAGCCGCACGGGCGCCAACGGCTACCGCTATTACGACCAGGCGGCCCTGGTCCGGCTCCAGCGCATCCTGCTCCTGCGGGAGCTGGGGCTCTCGCTGCCCGCGATCAAGGACGTGCTGGAAGGGCAGCGGGACACCTCGGCGGCGCTCCGGGCGCATCTGCGCCTGCTGGAGCAGGAGCAGATGCGCATCGGGCGGCAGATCGCCTCGGTGCGGACCACTCTCCGCAGGACCGAGGAAGGGGAGGAACTCATGGCCGAGGAAGTGTTCGACGGCTTCGACCACACGGCGTACGAGCAGGAGGTCACCGAACGCTGGGGCAAGGAGGCGTACGAGCGGAGCGACCGGTGGTGGCGGGCGCTGGGCGAGGACGGACGCGCGCGTTTCCGGGGCGTGCACGATGCCATCGCCCGGGACTACGGCGAGGCCAGGGCGGCCGGACTGGAGGCCGGGAGCGACGAGGTGCAGGACATCGCGCGGCGGCACTGCGAGTGGCTGTCGGCGACCGTGGAGGTCACGCGGGCGTATGTCACCGGCATCGGGGAGATGTACGTCGCCGATCCCCGCTTCGGAAGGAACTACGATCGCCACGGGGACGGAACTGCCGTCTTCGTACGGGACGCACTGACGGTCTACGCGCAGCACCGGCTCCCCGGCTGACCACCGGAGGGCGGGGCTCCGGGGCGCTCCTCCCTTCGGCCGATGACGAGTCGCCGTTCCGGCGCGGCTCCGGCCGGCCGGGGTGGGGCGCGGTACCGTCCGCACCCGTGGGTGGACCGGGCAGGAGCACACAGGTGGGGAAGCGGGACGGACGGCGGGGGAGCGCGCCCGGGAACTCACGTTCCCGGCTGTTCGTGCGCGCGCTTCCGGCCCTGATGATCGGCGCCGGCATCGTCCTCGACCTCGCGACCCCGACGGTGGTCTCCGCCGTACCGCTCTTCGCCGCGGCGCCGCTGATCGCCGCGCCCTTCTTCTCGCTGGCCAGCACCGTCCGTGTCGGGGTGGCCGCGATCCTGGTGGTGCTCGCCATCCGGATCTCGGACGGCGAGCTCGGCAGGGTCGTGCCGGTCACCGACCTGCTCACCCTGATCACCGTCTCCGCGCTCTCCCTCGTCATCAACCGCGTCGTACGCCGCAGGAACGAGCAGCTGGCCTCGGCCAGGGTCATCGCGGAGACCGCGATGCGCGCGGTGCTCCCGACGCCGGAGGACCGGATCGGCGGACTGCAGGTCGCGGCGCGGTACGAGGCGGCCCAGGCGGACGAGTTCGTCGGCGGCGACCTGTTCGCCGTCGCGGACACGCCGTACGGGGTGCGCCTCGTTCTCGGGGACGTACGGGGCAAGGGCCTGGACGCCGTGGCCGCGGTGGCCGTCGTGATCGGTGCGTTCCGGGAGGCGGCCGAGCAGGAGCTGTCGCTGGAGGGGGTCGTCCAGCGGCTGGAGCGGGCGCTGGCCCGTGAGGGCTCGCGGCGGGGCGGGCTGGACTCCATGGAGGGGTTCGTCACCGCCGTCGTCGCGGAGATCCCGTCCGGCTCGGACGCCCTGCGGGTCGTCAACCGCGGGCACCCCGAGCCACTCGTCCTGCACGCGGACGGGACGCTCGACGTGCTGGCGCCGACGGCGCCCGCCCTGCCGCTCGGGATGGGGCTGGACGCGTGGCCGGACCGGTCGGACGAGTGGACACTGCCGGCCGGGTCGATGTTCCTGGCGTTCACCGACGGGCTCTCCGAGGCGCGGGACGCGAAGGGTGTCTTCTACGACCCGGCGGCCCGGCTGCGTGGCCGGCTCTTCCCGGGGCCCGAGGAGCTGCTGTCCGCACTCACCGATGACGTACGGCTGCACACCGGCGGACGGTCGACGGACGACCTGGCGCTCCTCGCGGTCGGCCGTCCGGCGCGAGGGCAGCAGGAGCGGCGGACGACGGTGAAGATCGTGGGGCGGGACCGTGGATGACCGGTCGCGACCGTCGGTGATCGAAGGACCTCGCTCCGCATAACATTTGACGCACCGTCAGAAAGTGCTGGCTGAATGAGGGGCGCTGAACTCGCCCGTTTGCGCCCGTTTGACCCCCGAAAGTCCAGGCCAGAGTCATGACTGATCTACGGGAACAGCTTGGAATCGGACCCGGGTGTCTATTAACGTTCGATAACGCAGCGCGGTTGTACCCGCCGTCGCAAGAGACGGCACCGTGCGCAGCGCCGAATTCCGCAAGGGAACCGGGGAACCACCTACATGGGGTGAATCGGACACCTGTGTCTCGCGAGAGACGAAGGGGTCCGTAGGAGACCTTCCTGCTCCGAACCCGTCAGCTAACCCGGTAGGCGAGAAGGAAGGAAAGGAGAGCGCCCACGTGGCGTCGAATCAGCCTGCCCCCGAGGCCCCGTCATCCTTCAGGGCCGACAGCCTCGGTCACGAGGACAGGACTTGGGAGGAATGGAACCCCACCGAGGAGTCCATCCGTCCCGTACGCGGCCGGCACCGCGTAGCCAAGCAGCGTGGACTCGCCCGTAGCTCCACCGTCCTCGGTGTCGGCGTCATCGCGGCCGTCGGAGCGGGTGGCATGGCCACCGCGCAGAGCAAGCCGCCGGTCTCCATTTCTCTTCCCGATTCCATCGCGGACAATCTCCCCGACGCCAAGTCCCTTCCCGGCGTGGGTGCGTTCATGTCCGGCGACTCCGACTCGGACCACGAGACGGTCGCCGCGTCCGCCCCGCTGACCAGCGCGGGCATCACCGCCGCCGAGGCCGAGCAGGGCACCACCGACGCGGGCGAGGCGCTCCGCGCCCGCATCCTCCAGCAGGCCGAGCAGCAGCAGGCCGGAGCCGAGGCCGAGGCCAAGGCCGCGGAGGAGCAGGCGGCGGCCGAGGCGGCCGCGGCCGAGGCGGCGAAGCAGCAGAGCGAGGCGGAGGCGAAGGCCGCCGCGAAGAAGAAGGCGGCCGAAGAGGCGGCGAAGAAGAAGGCCGAGGCCGAGCGTCTCGCCAAGCTCGCCGCCAGCTACGCCATTCCGACCTCCTCGTACACCATCACCTCGACCTACGGGCAGTCCGGTTCGATGTGGTCGTCCGGCCACCACACCGGGCTGGACTTCGCGGCTCCGACCGGCACGCCGGTCAAGGCCGTGCACAGCGGCACCGTGAAGTCGGCCGGCTGGTCCGGCTCGTACGGCTACCGCACGGTCCTGGAGCTCGATGACGGTACGGAGATCTGGTACTGCCACCAGTCCTCGATGGACGTCACGGCCGGGCAGAAGGTCACCACCGGTGAGACGATCGGCCGCGTCGGCGCCACCGGCAACGTGACCGGACCGCACCTCCACCTGGAGGTCCACACCCCGGACGGCACCGGCATCGACCCCATGGGCTGGTTGAACAGCAAGGGTCTCTCGGTCTGATCCCGCTCGGACCCGGGCTGATCCTGGTCGGTCCGGCCTCGGACACCGGCTGGTCCGGTCCTGGTCGGTCCGGCCTCGGACACCGGCTGGTCCGGTCCTGGTCGGTCCGGCTGACTGGTTCCGCTCGGACACGGGCTGTCCCCGGTCGGTCCGGCCCTCGACACCGTTCGGACACCGACGTCGCACGCGGCGCACAGTAACCCCGGCGGCCCTGACGCACGACCCCCCGACGTCAGGGCCGTCGGTCTGTCCGGGGCCGTGAACGGAATAGTCGCTTCAGCCGGATCGTTGTCCCCGGGTATGACTTCTCTGCGCCCGCTCGGTTCATCGAGCCTTCAGGTCTTCCCCCTCGCCCTCGGCGGCAACGTCTTCGGGTGGACGGCGGACGAGGACCGCACCTTCGCCGTTCTCGACGCGTACGTGGCGGCCGGAGGCAACTTCATCGACACCGCCGACTCCTACTCCGCCTGGGTCCCGGGCAACGAGGGCGGTGAGTCGGAGACCCTCATCGGCAAGTGGCTGGCGAACCGTTCCCGCCGCGACGACGTCGTCATCGCCACGAAGGTCGGCGCCCATCCGGCGTACAAGGGGCTCTCGCCCACCACGATCAAGGAGGGGGCCGAGGCGTCGCTCCGCCGGCTCGGCACCGACCACATCGACCTCTACTACACGCACTTCGACGACGAGAGCGTCCCCGTCGAGGAGATCGTCACCGCGCTCGACCAGCTGGTGAAGGCAGGCACGGTCCGGGAGATCGCCGCCTCCAACATCAGCCCCGAGCGGCTCCGGGCCTCCCTGGACTTCTCCGAGCGAGAGGGCCTCGCCCGCTACGTCGCGCTTCAGCCGCACTACAACCTCGTCTCGCGCGACACCTACGAGGGCGCGCTCCAGGACACGGCGGCCGAGTCCGGTCTCGCCGCCGTCCCGTACTTCGCGCTCGCCTCGGGCTTCCTCACCGGCAAGTACCGGGTGGGCGCCTCGGTCGAGAGCGCGCGGGCCGAGGGCGCGGCCAAGCACCTGGAGACCGAGCGCGGGCGCAAGGTGCTCACGGCGCTCGACGGGATCGCCCAGGAGCACGGAGCCGAGATCGCCACCGTGGCCCTCGCGTGGCTGGCCTCGCAGCCGACCGTGACCGCGCCCATCGCCTCCGCGCGTACGGTCGAGCAGCTGCCCGCGCTGGTGGCCGTGGCGGAACTCCGGCTGACCGACAAGGAGCTGGCGGAGCTGACCGAGGCCTCCGCCTAGGTTCTCTCGTCTGGGTCAGGCGGGATCAGGCTGGACCGGGGAGCGGTGCCACGGCCACCCGCGCCCGGCATGGTCCGAACGGGAAGCCTAGGCCGGGCCGTCGGGGCGCCCGCCGTCCTCCAGGTACGGGTTGTGGCCGCCGTAGTGCCGGTGCGGGGCGGGCAGGTGCTGCGGCGGGCCGCCGTACGGGAACTGACGGGGGAACGGCGGTGGCGGGCGGAGGGCGCGCAGCCGGCCGGTCGCGTGGGCCGCGTACGTCAGAGCCGGCGCGGCTGTCTCCCGCCGGTGCCACAGATGGTGCAGCAGCTCCTGCTCCCGGAGGGCGAAGTCCGGGCCCGCGCCGTCATGGCGGGCCCTCCGGCGCAGCATGGCCAGGGACGTCGCGAACGACTCGTACTCCGCGACGGCGCGGGCCGCGGCCCTGCCCCGGGCGCGGTCCGGGTGGCTGTTCCAGTGCCTGGCCATGTCGCGGGCCATGCCCCGCGCCCGCATCGAGGCGAGTGCCGCCGGCTCGGCGGGGGTGAGCCAGCCGGCCGCCGCGTACACGGGCAGTTCGGTGGAGAGCGTGCGCAGCTCCCGCTGGCGCGACCAGATCGCCAGCCAGGTCACCAGCCCGAAGCACGGCACCATGAAGGCGCCGTAGACCGCGTAGAAGCCGTACGGTCCGAAGGTCGACGAGCCGTTCCACAAGGCGTGCATGCCCATGGCGAGGACGAGCCCGAGCAGGGGCAGGACGATCCGGCGCACCCGGTGGCGCGAGCCGCCGAGCGCCGCGATACCGAAGCCGATACCGGAGAGCACGGTGAACAAGGGGTGCGCGAACGGTGACATGACCACGCGGACGAAGAACGTCCCCGCCGTCACCGACGCGAAGCCCGTGGTCCCCATCTGCTGGTCCTCGCCGAAGGCGTTGCCCAGGTAGAGGATGTTCTCGGTGAAGGCGAAGCCGGTCGCGGTGAAGCCGGCGACCACGATCCCGTCGACGATCCCGCCGAACTGCCGTCTGCGGAAGAGGAAGATCAGCAGGACCGCGATGGCCTTCGCGCTCTCCTCGACGACCGGGGCGACGACCGTGGCCCCGAGGGTGTCGGCGCTCGCCGGATCCGCGGTGGCCGTCGCTATCCACCGGGTCGCGAAGGAGTTGGCGATGATCGCCACGAGCGCGGCGGCGCACGCGCCCCAGGAGAACGCGAACAGCAGATTCCGCCAGGGGCCCGGCTCGACGCGGTCGAGCCAGCGGAACGCCGCCATCAGCAGCGGCACGGGCAGCACGGCCAGCCCCAGCCCCACCAGGAAGCCCTCGGTGCCCGTCTGCCGGCGCACCAGGGCCAGGATGACCAGCCCGCAGAGTGCGAGCACCGTGATCAGCGCACCGGCACGGAACGCCTTGCTGCGCCAGACCATGCCGACGCGGCGGGGCCGGTAACGCCACTGGCCTCGCTCCGGGACGGCGCCCAGGAACTCGTCGAGCTGCTGCTCCTCGAGAACCGGGACGTCCGGCTGCTGGTGCTGCACGGACCCCTGGTACACCCGACGACCCTAACGAGGGCGACTGACACCTGGCCATGCCGCGGTGGCCGAAGTGGGCGGTCGTGGCCGATCAGCGACGGGTGAACAGCACGTCGTGCACGACGTGGCCCTTGTCCAGGCCCTGGCCCTCGAAGCGGGTCAGCGGCCGGAACGCGGGCCGCGGGGCGTAGCCGCCGTCCGCCTGGGTGTTCTCGAACAAGGGGTGAGCCGTCAGGACTTCCAGCATCTGCTCCGCGTACGGCTCCCAGTCCGTCGCACAGTGGACGACCGCGCCCGGCTTCAGCCGCCGCGCCACCAGGTCGAGGAACTCCGGCTGGATCAGCCGCCTCTTGTGGTGCCGCTTCTTGGGCCACGGATCGGGGAAATACACCCGGAGGCCGTCCAGAGCGGCCGGCTCCAGCATCTCGCGGAGCAGGATGATCGCGTCGCCGTTGGCGACACGGACGTTGGACACTCCGGCCCGGTCCGCGAGACCCAGCAGGTTGCCCTGGCCGGGGGTGTGGACATCGACGGCGAGGATCCCGGTGCCGGGGTCGTCGGCAGCCATCTGCGCCGTCGCCTCGCCCATGCCGAAGCCGATCTCCAGGACCACCGGGAGACCGTCGAACAGGGTGGGGAGATCGAGGACGCTCCGGCCGTCGATGTCCAGGCCCCACTTGGGCCACAGTCGCTGGAGGGCGTCCTCCTGGCCGGTGGTCACCCGGCTGCGGCGGGGCTGGAAGCTGCGGATCCGGCGCTCGTGGTGCGAGCCCGCCGGGTCGGCCGCCGGGCCGCCGGGGAAGCGGGGCTCCTGGCGCAGCCTGCGCTGGCGCTCGAAGGAGGCGGCGCGCCGCTCCGCGGCGTCCGCGTCCGACATGGCACCGGGGTCGGCGTCCGGCGTGGGGCCGGGCGTTTCCGCGGCGGGGCCGGGCGTCTCTGGGGTGGGGTTCAGGGGCTCAGACACAATGCCCCGATTCTACGGCGGGAGGCGCCCACCCCGTCGCGCGAGCCCGCAGCAGGGCCCGTCGCGCCACCTCCCTCCCGATGGGCAGGGACGCGGTCGCGGCGGGGGACGGGGCGTTCAGCACGTGCACGGTGTGCGGGGCGTCCTGGATCAGGAAGTCGTCCACCAGCGTGCCGTCCCGCAGGACCGCCTGGGCCCTGACCCCGGCCGGGGAGGGCCGCAGATCGGCCTCCGTCACCTCCGGCAGCAGCCGCTGCACGGCCCGGGTGAACGCGCTCTTCGACAGGGATCTGTGCACCTCGCCGGCCCCGTACCGCCAGTGCCGCCGGGCGATGCGCCAGGAGCCGGGCCAGGCCAGGGTGGCGGCCAGCTCACGCGGGTGGACGACCGCCCTGCCGTATCCCTCGCGGGCCAGGGCCGGCACGGCGTTCGGACCGACGTGGACCGTGCCGTCGACGCCCCGGGTCAGATGGACCCCGAGGAAGGGAAACGCCGGGTCCGGCACCGGATAGACGAGCCCGCGCACCAGCTCCGGCCTGGCCAGCTCGTAGTACTCCCCGCGGAACGGCACGATGCGCGCGCCCGGGTCGTCGCCCGCGAGCCGCGCCACCCGGTCGCTGTGCAGTCCCGCGCAGTTGACCAGCACCCGGGCCCTGACCACCTGGCCGTCGGCCGTGCGCACCGCGACACCCCAGGGGCGCCGGTCGACGGCGACGACCTCCGCGCCGTAACGGATCTGTCCGCCCGAGGCGCCGACCTCGGCGGCGAACCGGACGGCGACCGCGGTGAAGTCGCACACCCCCGTCGTCCCCACCCGGATCGCCGCGAGGCCGCGCACCCGCGGTTCGTACTCCGAGATCTGGGCGGGGCCGAGCTCCCTGACCGGCAGGCCGTGCGCCCGGCCGCGCTGCACGAGGGCGTGGAGGCGGGGCAGCTCGCCGCTCTCCGTCGCCACGATCAGCTTGCCGGTCACGGCGTGGGCGATCCCGTGCTCAGCGCAGAAGTCCACCAGCTCGGCGGCGCCCCGCACCGCGTAGCGCGCCTTGAGCGAGCCCGGTGCGTAGTAGATGCCGCTGTGGATCACCCCGCTGTTGCGCCCCGTCTGGTGCTTGGCCGGGCCCCACTCCTTCTCCAGCACCGTGACCCGGGTGCCGGGCGCGGTGCGCGTGATCGCGTACGCGGTCGACAGACCGACGATTCCGCCACCGATCACCAGCACATCGCAGTCGTACGCCGCGTGCGTCATCATCACGCCACCTCCCACCCCGATAGTGCACTGACCCACTGACAACGGGCTCAAACCAGGGAAGGCGTCTGCGTGGCGTGACGTTCCTCCTCCGGCTTCGGCGAAGATCCGGCGAAACCGGGGCGTACCGGTGGAGCCCTGGGGGTCCTGCCCGGGGAGGGGCTACGCCGGGGCGACGAGGAGCGGACGGGCCCGTTCCCGTAGCTCGGCCACGCGGGGCTCGTCCCCGTACGGCTCCAGGCGGTGCAGCAGGTCGCGTACGTACTCGGTGGTGCGTGCCGAGGAGATGCGTCCGGCCACCTCCACCGCCCGCGTCCCCGCCGCGCAGGCGGCGTCGAGGTTGCCCGACTCCAGCTCGGCGACCGCGGACACGACGAGCCGCAGCCCGTGGGAGCGGACGAACTCGTCGGTGGGTTTCGACAGGGCCTGCTCGGTGAAGCGCCGCACCTGACGGGGCGCCTTGAGGTCGCGGTAGCACTCGGCGGCGTCGGCGGCGAACCTGTCGTACGAGTAGAACCCGAGCCACGCCGGGTCGGAGTCACCCGCCCGGGAGCGCTCCAGCCAGCTCTCGGCGGCCCGGAGAGCGGCCCCCGCGGCCGGTGCGTCGCCGGCCTTCGCGTGTGCGCGCGCCTCCACGAGCCGGAAGAAGCTCATGGTCCGCGCGGTGGCGAGCCCGCGGTTGCGTTCGACCGCGGCCTGCGCGAGGTCGACGCCCTCGTCGGCGAAGCCCCGGTAGGTCGCCTGCAGTGACATCGACGCCAGGACGTATCCGCCCAGCGGTACGTCGGCCGCGGCACGGGCCAGGCGGAGCGCCTGGATGTAGTACCGCTGGGCGGCCTCCTGCTGGCCGGTGTCGAAGGCCATCCACCCGGCGAGCCTGGTCAGCTCGGCGGAGGCGCCGAAGAGCGCCCTGCCCACCTCGTCGCTGTACGAGCCCAGCAGGAGCGGGGCGGCGTCGACGCGTAAGCACTCCGGGACCATGGAGGAACGCCAGTCGCCGCCGCCGTACTTGGAGTCCCAACGGCGCGCGTCCTGGGCGGCCTCGCGCAGCTTGGTCACGTCGCTGTGGCCGACGCGCAGCAGCGGGCCGTCGGCCGCGGTGTCCGGGCCCGGCTGGACGGGCACCCCGCCCTGCGCGCCGGGTGCGCCCTCCGTGCCGAGGATCGCGGCCTGGGCGGCGATCGGGTCCCTCGCGACCGAGGGATCGGCGGGGGTTATGAGCCAGCGGGACGCGGGGGTCGCATAGGCGCTCACCGCGAAGGAGCCCGCCAGCGACTGCCAGATCCCTCCGCCACCCCGGCGGCCCGCCAGATCCAGCCGGTACAGATCCGTCGCCGAGCGGACCGCCTCACCCACGTCGCGGGGGAAGGCGAGACCGACCTCCGGCGCCGGATCGGCGTCGGCGAGCCCGATCTCGTGCAGCGGGACGGGACGGCCGAGTTTGGCCCCTATAGCCGCCGCGATGAGATGGGGTGCCGCGCCCTGCGGCACCATGCCCTTGGCGACCCACCTGGCCACCGAGGTCTTGTCGTAACGAAGTGTTAGACCGCGCTGTGCTCCGAGGTCGTTGACCCGCCGGGCGAGCCCGGCGTTGCTGATTCCCGCGAGGGCGAGAACCGTGCCGAGCTTCTCGTTCGGCCCGCGTTGCTCCCTGGACATGCGCCACCCCTCGACACACAGACGGCCGCCGCGTCACCGTCGGGCGCGCGGCATTCGTACCGTGTTCTCCCCAGGTACGGTCCCGGGCACTCCGGCCGCACACGCATTTGGCTGAGCCCCGTGGAATATGCCGCCCTGCTGAGAACATCGGTAAACCCAGCGTAGTTCGCCGCATCCCCACCGTTAAGGGGCAGACCTCCGTATGGCGGGAATGTTGTCCGTGCGGTGCGGGGCGTGGGCGCCGTGCTCCTGATGTGTGGCCGTGCGCCCGGCCGTGCGCTCTGGTCCGGCCGTGGCGCAAGCGCTTCGATGGATCCTGCGTGGGTCGGCCCGCCGAACTGGACACGGCGGGCTGGGGGAGACCGCCGCCCCAATCCCCGCGGGCGGCGAACCGGTCCGGGAGGTGACGAACACCTCCCGGACTGTGCGCCGCACGGGCGGGGTTCGGAGAAGCCGTCGTGCGGGCCGGTGCACCGGGGGGATGCGCAGGCCCGCACGCCGCCGCGGCTCGTGCGGTGGTCCGGGGCGGGACCGTGGCCCCCTCGGGTGACGCGAGCACGGCCCCGGGAGGTCCGTCCGGGGTGCGCCCTCGGCGCACCGTCCTGAGCGAAACACCCGGTTCCCTCGCGAGCCGAGAATGGCTGAATAGCGCCGGTCGGGCAGTGCGCGGCGCAGGCGTCCGACTATGGCCGGATTGCGTCTGTTCCGCGCCCCGGCCGAGGCAGGCGCCGCGTCCCGGGCCGGACGCCACAACTCCCGGAAGATCCAATTTCGTTGCGGAGGGCGGGACGGAGCCGTGGCCAGGCTCTTGCCAGGGGCGCATGCACATCCGGTGTGCGCCGCCCGTACCCCCTCCCGGGCGTCGTTGTCGTGGCAGCATGTCCCGCAACGGCGTTCCCGTGTCCTGGTACGCCGGTTCGTCCACAGCCTGTGGAGGCGGCGATGCGTTGGTTGGTGGGGTGGAGCAGTATCGCCGCGAGCTTCGGCACCGTGGGCGCGGTCGGCCACCACGGGGAGGGGCGCACCGTCCAGCCGGTGGGCTCCCAACTCCTGTGGGGGGACCCGGATCCGCTCTGGGCCGTGGGGGACTGGCGCCCTGACGAGATCCGCATCATCACGGTCGCCACCCCCGAGGGGGCGCCCACCGCCCGCCTCGCCGTCCTCGGCTGCTGCGGGGCCACCGACGAACAGCTCCGCGTCGGGCTGCTGGCCGCCCGTGGCGGGGCGCTGCGCCATCTCACCGCCTGGTCCGGCAGTTACACGGCCGTCGTGCAGATCGGCCGCCGCATCACCGTCGCGGGAGACCTCGCCGGAGCCCGCCCCGTCTTCCACACGCCCTGGGCCAACGGCACCGCGTACGCCACCGCCGCCCTCCCGCTCGCCGACCTCATCGAGGCACAGCTGGACATCGGCCACCTCGCCGCGCTGCTGGCCTGCCCGGAGACCCCGGAGGCGCTGGGCGACGGCACACCGTACGCGGGAGTGAAGCGGATCCCGCCCGGGCACGCACTGATCCTGCGCGAGGGCTCGCGCGAGATCACCGGGTACGAGGCGGTGGCCTCCCTCGCCGTGGCGGCCGCCCAGACCGATCCGGTGAGCGCCGTCGAAGGCGTGCGGGACGCGCTCGTCGACGCCGTACGCGCACGGCTCACGGCCCCCCGCCACGCCCCGGAGACCATGCCGCCCGACCCCGGGCCCGTCCCCGGCATGGGGCCCGCCGAACGCCGCGCGGCCCGTGGGGCGCCCGTGCCGGGCATCGGCGCGGACCTCTCCGGGGGCAGCGCCTCCGCCACCCTCGCCCTGCTGGCCGCGGGACTGCCCGGGCTGCCGGGCACCGTACTGGGCCATGGCACGGGGGCGGGCGAACGGCTCCTCGCCGTCACCTTCAACGACCTGTCCACGCAGGGCCGCGAGGACGAGCTGGAGCGCGCCCGGGTCATCGCGGCCAACCCCCGCCTGCACCACGTGGTGGTGGCCGCCGGCGAGGAGGCCCTGCCGTACGCGTCGCTGGAGAGCGGACCGCTCACCGACGAGCCCTCCCCGTCCCTCGTCGTAGCCGAACGCCACCGCCGCCGGCTGGCCGCGGGCAGCGCGGACCACTTCGTCGGCCACGGCGCCCGTCAGGTCCTGGACGCCCACCCCGCGCGGCTCGCCGATCTCCTCATGGACCGGCGCAGACGCCACCTCCTGCGGCCCGTCGCCGCGCTCGCCAGGGCCGAAGGGCCCTCCACGCACTCCCTGTTCGTGCCGCTGGCCGTCTACCGGGCCGCCCGCAGGCTGGCCCGTACGTCGTACCGCACCGGGCTCGAGACGGCGGCGTCCCTGCTGCCCGACGCCAATCGTGACGCCCCCGACCTCGACACCCCGGCAGAAGCCTCGCTCGCCTCCCTCGCCTGGTCCCGGCCGGGGCCGGCCGCGCGCTGGCTCACCGGGGAGGCACTCGCGGAAGTATCGGTTCGCCTCCAGGAGGCGGCCGTCCGGCCCGCCTCGGTCCAGCGCCCGGGGGAGGCCAGGGCCCGCGCGGCGCTGGCCCGGCACGCGGCCGACCAGCGGATCCTGGAACAGGCCGCGGAGATCCGCAGTCAGCGGCTGCACGCCCCCTACCTCGACAACCAGGTCGTACGGGCCGCCCGCGCCCTCCCGGAATCGCTGCGGGTCCAGCCGGGCGCCCGCGCCGCGATCCTGCGCCGGGTCCTGGCGGGCGCCGGTATCCACGACCTGCCGCCCGGCTGGGGCGCCCCGTCACAGGCAACCTCGACCGCCGCCGGACGCATCGGCCTGCGTGCCGCGCTGCCGGATCTGATCGCCCTCTTCGACGCCCCGCTGCTGGCCGACGCGGGCCTGATCGAGGCGCGCGTCGTACGCAAGGCACTGCGCGCGGCCTCCGAGGGCGAGCCGCTCCCCCTGGACGGCCTGGCCGAGCTGGCGTCCACGGAGCTCTGGCTCCGCCGGCTGGTCACCCGCCGGGGCACCTGCTGGACCGGCACGGCGGCCCCACGGCAGCGAGCGGTGGCGGGCGGCGTCGTCCCGGCCCGCCGCACCCTGCAGCCCTGAGGCCGTGTCCGCGAAGTCCCGCCCGGCCCGCGACGCCCGGCAGGCACATTCGCTGCCGTTGCCGCATCGGCCGACGGCGTCCCTTACGAGGCCCCGACTCCGCCTTGTGACCGCACGCACCAGACGCCGTGGGCCATGCCCTCCGGGCGTACGGCGGGACCTTGCGGACACGGCCCGAGGGCACTTCACCGCGCCCGCCGGGGACACAATGGCCGGGTGCGGTATCTGATCCTGGGCGTCACCGAGGCGCGCGACGAGCACGGCGGAGTGCTGCCCGTCGGCGGCGCGCGGCTGCGCACCCTGCTCGCCGCACTCGCCCTGCGCGCGGGGCGTCCGGCGACCGTCGCGGGGCTCATCGACGACGTATGGACCGACGATCCCCCGCAGGACGCACCCGGCGCCCTCCAGGCCCTCGTCGGACGGCTGCGGCGGGTCATCGGCCGGGAGGCGGTCGCCGGCACCCCGGGCGGCTACCGGCTCACCGCAGGGCCCGACGACATCGACCTGTACGCCTTCGAGCGGCTCGCCCGCCGGGGCGCGGCCGAGCTCGACGCGGGCGCCCCCGAGGACGCCGCCCGCACCCTGCGCTCCGCGCTCGCCCTGTGGCGTGGTCCCGCGCTCGCCGACCTTCCCGGGCACGAGCACGGGGTCCGGGCCGAGGCCCGCCGGCTCACCGCGCACCAGCAGCGCATCGAGGCCGACCTCCGGCGCGGGGCCACGGCCGGCCTCGTACCGGAGCTCAGGGAGCTCACCGCCGCCCACCCGTACCACGAGCCGCTGCACGCCCAACTGCTCCGCAGCCTGCGCGCCGAGGGCCGGCAGGCCGACGCCCTCGCCGCCTACGAGGAGGCCCGCCGGGCCTTCGCCGACGGTCTGGGCACCGGTCCGGGACCGGAGCTCACCACGCTCCACCGGGAACTCCTCGCCGCCGACGTGCCCACCGTGCCGGCCCCGGACGCCCGTACGCCGGCCGAGGGCAACCTCCGCCCCCGGCTCACCTCCTTCGTCGGCCGGGAGCCCGAACTCCGCCTCATCCGCTCCGACCTGGCGCGGGCCCGCCTCGTCACGCTCACGGGCCCCGGCGGTTCGGGCAAGACCAGGCTGGCCGAGGAGTCCGCGGCCGGGCAGGGCGCCGCCTGGATCGCCGAACTCGCCCCGCTCGACGACCCCTCCGCCGTGCCGGGGGCCGTGCTCTCCGCCCTCGGCCTGCGCGAGACGACCCTGCTTCAGAGCGGTTCCCGCGACGGGCACCCCACGCCCACCGACCCCACCGAGCGGCTGGTCGAGCACCTCGCCCACCAGTCGCGCCACCATCCGTTCCTCCTCGTGCTCGACAACTGCGAGCACGTCGTCGACGCGGCGGCGGCCCTGGCCGAGACCCTCCTCACGCACTGTCCGGGGCTGCGGATCCTCGCCACCAGCCGCGAGCCACTCGGCGTACCCGGCGAGACCGTCCGCCCCGTCGACCCACTGCCGCCAAAACCCGCGCACCGCCTGTTCGCCGAGCGCGCCCGCGCCGTGCGGCCGGACTTCGACCCGGGCGCGGAGGCGGCCGACAACCCGGCGGCCATCGCCGAGATCTGCCGCCGGCTCGACGGTCTCCCGCTCGCCATCGAGCTGGCCGCCGCCCGGCTCCGACTGCTCACCCCCCGCCAGATCGCGGACCGCCTGGACGACCGCTTCCGGCTGCTCACCAGTGGCAGCCGCACCGTACTGCCGCGCCAGCAGACGCTCCGTGCGGTCGTGGACTGGTCCTGGGAGTTGCTGTCCCAGGACGAGCGGACCGCGCTGCGGCAGCTCTCCGTCTTCGCGGGCGGATGGGACCTGGCCGCCGCCGAAGCGGTGACCGGCCCGGACGCCGCCTTCCTGCTCGGCGCCCTCGTCGACAAGTCACTCGTCGTCGCGGCCCCCACGGGCGGCACGGAGATGCGCTACCGCCTCCTGGAGACCATCCACGAATACGCCTCGGAGCGGGCCGCCGAGACCCCTGGCATCCGGGAGACGGCCGCCTCCGCCCACACCGCCCACTTCACCGCGCTCGCCGAGGAAGCCGACCCTCTGCTGCGATCCGGGGGCCAACTGCCCTGGATCCGGAGCCTGGAGGCGGACCTCGACAACATCCGCGCCGCCCTGCACCGCACGGTCGTCGCGCGCCCTTCCGAGCAGGAGGCGCTGCGACTGGTGCTCGCCATGGGGTGGTTCTGGTGGGTGCGCAACTTCCGAACCGAGGGCATGACCTGGGCCAACCGCACCGTCGCTCTCGGCGAGGACCCGCAGGACCCGGCCGACCCCCGCTACTGGCCCCGCATGCGCGCCCACATGCTGCGGTTCTTCCTCGCCGTGGAGAGCCGGCCGGTCGAGAACATGCACGAGGACGAGGAGTTCCAGGCCCTGGTCAGCCGGGTGGCCGAGGTCTTCGGCTCGGGCGGCCCGGAATCCGCCCGCTTCCCCGGACTGCTCTGGCCGATGACCTCGCACATGCGCCGCGAGCACACGTCCGACAGGACGCACTACGACGCGGCCGTCGCCAACGCCCGCGCGTACGGCGGCGACTGGGAGTACAGCGTCGCCCTGATGGCCCGTACGCACATGCTGATCGACACCCCTCAGGGCATGGACGGCATCGACGAGGACATCGCCGAGCTGCGCGTTCTGAGCCGTCGCGTCGGCGACCGCTTCCTTCTCGCCCAGGTCGCGAGCGCCGTCGCCGAGGCGGGCATGAACCGCGGGAGGTACGAGGAGTCGCGCGCGGCCTACCAGGAGGCACTGGAGCTGGCCCGGGAGATCGGCGCGTACGCGGAGACGCCCTTCCTGCTCGCCCGTCTCGCCGAGCTCTCCTACCGGGCGGGGGACCTGGACACCGCGATGAAGAGCCTGGACGTGGCGGAGGCGGAGGCGGAACGTCAGCACGTGCTGGATGCCCGGGCGTACGTGGACTTCCTGAGGTCCTCGGTCGCACTGACCGCGGGCGACATCCCACAGGCGCGCAGGCACGCCGACGCGGCGCTCGACGGCCGGTCCTACGGCGCGCGGCCGCCGCAGTTCACCGCGGCCGTCCTCGGGGTCTCGGCGCGCGTCAGGGTGCACGAACCGTCCGGCGGGCCCGCCGAGGGACTGCGCGGCGTGACCGAGGCGCTGCGCCTGGCCGTGACCTCCGGGTGCGCGGACAGCTTCACGGCCCACCTGGCGGAAGCGGCCGGCACCATCCTGGTGCGCCTGGACCTCTTCACGGCATCGGCCCGGATCCTCGCGGCGTCCTCCACCTGGCGGGCGAACGGCCCCCGCTCGGTGGTGGAGGAGAGCGAGGTGGCCGCGACGGTGGAGCGACTGCGCGGGGAACTCGGCCCCGGGCGGTACGAGGAGGAGCGCGCCCTGGGGATCGGACTGACACCGGGCGAGGTCCTCGGCCTCCTGACCGATGCCGCCGAGGAGCTCAGCCGCAGCTGATGCGCGACTGCGCCCAGTCGGCCAGCGCGACCCCGCCGAGCGGTCCCGACGGCTCCACGACGAGCCGGATGGTCCGACGGCCCGCGATGCCGACGCTCACCGGTACGGCGGGCTCACCACCCCGCAGCACCGGGGACTGCCACAGCGGCGTCCCGTCGTCGGCACGGACCGAGAAGCGGACCGCGCCGAGCCCCAGGGTCAGGTCGTCGACCCCGGCCATCGCTTCGTAGCGGGTGCACGCCCGGTTGAGCTGGACGACGACCGAGGAGCTGGAGGGGGCGGTCACGCCGTGGGCGTACGTCGTGGAGGCGATCGACAGCCCGTTGCGCTGCCAGAACACACCGCTGCTCCGGCCGAGCAGTATCTCGGGACCCGTGTGATCGCCGGTGAGGGAGTACGCCAGCTCGTTGACCTGGTAGACCTCCGCCGCGACGGGCGGCGCCTCCTCCGGGGGCACCGCGGGCGGAGCCGCCGCCTCCGAAGGGATCGGCGGTCCGCTGAAGGCGGGGATCGCGGCCGCGGTGGCCGTGGTGGCCGCCGCCGGTCTCGTCTGGGCCCTGGTCGGCGAGGACCGGCGGGTTGGCCACCCGCTTTTCCTCCCGCGCCGGCCGGGCCTCGCCGACCAGGGCCCAGACGAGACCGGCGGCGGCCACCACGGCCACCGCGGCCGCGATCCCCGCCTTCAGCGGACCGCCGATCCCTTCGGAGGCGGCGGCTCCGCCCGCGGTGCCCCCGGAGGAGGCGCCGCCCGTCGCGGCGGCGGCGGCCCCTGCACCGGCCGCCCCGGCCGCTCCGCCCGCCACGATGCCGGCCGCCTTGAGCGAATAGCCCGCGGCGAACCAGCCGATGACGGCGACGGGAAGCAGCGCCGGGATGCCGGCGTTCACATGGTCCAGCTCACCGGCGGCGATCCGGCACTTCGCGCACTCGTCCAGATGCTTGCGCAGTCCGCGCTCCGCCCGGGTCCGGAGGCCGCCCCGGGCATGGGCGCCGAGCCGGTCGGCGTACCGGGCGCAGTCACCGCCGGAGGTCAGCGACCGGCTCACATGGGCCTGTAGATAGGCCTGCTTGAGCCCTTCACGGGCCCGGACGGCCAGCACCGCGGTGGCATTGGCCGTCAGGCCGAAGAGGGGAGCGACCTCGCTGGGCGACTCCTCCTCCACGGTGGTGTGCCACAGCACGGCCTGCCAGCGCTCCGGCAGGCTGCGGAACGCCTGCATGGCCATCGACCGGTCCGCCTCGTGCATGGCCAGCACATCGGCGCCGAGGTCGAGGGTGTCGGCCTCCGACAGCTCGGCGGAGCGGGTGGCCTGCGCGGCGAACACCGCGAAGTCGTCGACGAGATGCTCGCGCTTCGCGCTCCTGGTCCACGCGGCGGCGACGTGACGGACAGCCGTCATGAGGTAGGCCCGGACTGCTTCCTCCGGCCCCTTCCCGCCGCGCACCGCCTGCAGCGTCCGGGCGAACACCTCGGCCGTCAGGTCGTCGGCGGTGTGCGCGTCCCGGCAGCACGTACGGGCGTAGCGGCGCACCGCACCGGAGTGGCGGCGGAAGAGCTCCTCGTACGCCTGGTCGTCGCCGGCACGCATGCCCTGGAGCAACTGCGCGTCGGAGGGACCGAGATCGGCCGACCCGGTGCGCCCCTCGCGCTGCATGGGGACCGCGTACGCGGCATCGGTCTCCGCTGCGGGCTCCGACGGCGCCCCGTCGTCGTCGGCGGCCGCCGACGGCCACGGCCCGGGCAGCACGGTGCCGCCGCCTTCCATGTTCGCGGCGGCGATACCGTCGGACGGTTCTTCCTGCTGCGCTTCACCGCTCATCGCGGAAGCCCCCGTAATACACCTGCGGACCCGAATACCGGGGCAACAGTGCCACAGAGCGGCGCGCGACGAACCCGGGAGCGGGAGCAACCACTCGTCCGGGGTGTCTTTCCCCTGCCCTGGGGGTGACATGGCCCCGCCGGGGAAGGAGCAACGCCCCCTGGCCGCACAGGTGTCGGCCGACGGCGAGCGCGCCTCGGGCGTGCCACGCCTGACGGGGGCGGCCGCGCGGTCCGCCCACGCGGTGGCCGCGCGGCGCACCCGCGCCCCAGCGTCTACGCCGGGCGGGAGCGGAGCCCCTCCAGCAGGATGTCCAGCAGCCTGGCCGAAGCGGCGGCCTGGTGCGCGGGGTCCGGCAGAGCCGGAGCCGCTGTGGCGATGACCAGCAGCACATCGCCCACCGTCACATCGCCCCGCAGCGCACCCGACTCACGGGCCCGGTCCACCAGCCTGCCCACGACCTCGAGCAGCTCCGCCGCCCCGGGATCGTCGTCGAGCCCCTCCTCGCCGGCCGACTGCCCGCCGACCACCTGGAAGCCGGGCTGTGCCACCCCCTGCCGCTGATGCGGGACGCGCGTCTCGCCGTCGCCCGCACCGGGGCCCGGTATCGCGGCCTCGTCGTGCTCCGCCCCGACGCGCAGCACCTGCGGCGGCAGCAGCCGGCCGGCGCCGGACGCCACAGAGGTGCGCAGGAAGCGGGAGAGCGCGGACCACGGCTCGTCCTCATGGCCGAGGGCCGAGCGCGCCTGATCGGTCAGCCGCGCCGTCTCCTCCTCGGCTATCCGGCGCACCAGCACGTCCTTGCTCGGGAAACGCCGGTAGACCGTACCGACGCCCACCCGTGCGCGGCGCGCCACGTCCTCCATCGGTGCGCCGTAACCCAGCTCGCCGAACACCTCGCGCGCGGCGCGCAGGACGTGTTCGAGGTTGCGCTGTGCGTCCACGCGGAGGGGCGCGGAACGGGCCGTGCCGCCCGCCGCACCTGCCCCCGCGACCGTGCCGACCGCTGCCACGGGGCTCAGCCGCCCGTGGTCCTCAGTGGAAGAGGTGACAGCGCTCGGCCCATGCAAATCCTGAATGTGCATAACTTCCCCCGGTTATGACGTCTCCCCCCGGAGACTTCCCCGCCGCATCAGCCGGCGTGTGGACCTTCGTCCGAATCCGACACCCCGACGGGGTACGAACATAGTTGAGCCCGGGTCAATTCAGAAGGGGGTAGTTCCGCACGGAGCGCCCCCCGATCGGAGCAAGGACCGGTTGGACCCTGATTCGACCCCTGCGGGCCCGCCCCGCCGCCGCACCTGACCTGCGCAACTCCGGAAATCGACGGAGGCCGGGGGCCGCCCGGTGATCGAAGAGCTCCGGTCACACAATTTGCCGGGCCTGTGGACAAACACCGGACTCCGTTGCGTCATGGGAAGGTGATGGCACCAGATTCCCGGGGGACACCCCCCGGCACCCGGCCAAGTGTGCGCATTCTCGTCGTCGGCGGCGGCTACGTCGGGATGTACACCGCGCTGCGTCTCCAGCGGAAGCTGCGACAGAGACTGAAAAGCGGCGAGGCCGAGATCGTGGTGGTCACGCCCGAGCCCTACATGACGTATCAGCCGTTCCTGCCGGAGGCCGCCGCCGGTTCGATCTCGCCGCGCCATGTCGTCGTGCCCCTGCGCCGCGTCCTGAAGAACTGCACGATCGTCATCGGTGAGGCGGAACGCGTCGACCACGCCAAGCGCACCGTGACGGTCACGACGCTCGCCACCGGCGAGGACGGCACCGGCGCCATCGAGATCCCGTACGACGAGATCGTCCTCGCCCCCGGATCCGTGTCACGCACCCTTCCGGTCCCCGGCCTCGCGGACTTCGGCATCGGCTTCAAGACCGTCGAGGAGGCCATCGGTCTCCGGAACCACGTCATCGAACAGATGGACATCGCCTCCGCCACCCGGGACCCCGCCATCCGCGACGCGGCGCTCACCTTCGTCTTCGTCGGCGGCGGATACGCCGGCGTGGAGGCGCTGGCGGAGCTGGAGGACATGGCCCGCTACACCTCGCGGTACTACCACAACATCAAGCCTTCGGACCTGCGGTGGATCCTGGTCGAGGCGACCGGGCGCATCCTGCCCGAGGTCGGCGAGGCGATGGGCAAGTACGCCGTCAGGGAGCTGCGGGGCCGCAACATCGACGTGCGGCTCGACACCCGTCTGGACAGCTGCGAAGGCCGGGTCGCCGTCCTCAGCGACGGCTCGCGCTTCCCGACCCGCACCCTGGTGTGGACCGCGGGCGTCAAACCCGCGCCGATCCTCGCCTCCACCGACCTCCCGCTGACGGAGCGCGGCCGGATCCGCTGCACCACCACGCTCGCCGTCGACGGCGCCGAGCACGCCTGGGCCGCGGGTGACGCGGCGGCCGTCCCGGACCTCACCTCGTCCGAGCCCGGCACGGCCACCGCGCCCAACGCACAGCACGCGGTGCGGCAGGCCAAGGTCCTCGCGGACAACATCCTGGCCACGCTCGCCGGCCGGCCGGCCGAGGACTACCGGCACTCCTACGCCGGGTCCGTCGCCTCGCTCGGTCTGCACAAAGGCGTCGCCCACGTCTACGGACGCAAGCTCAAGGGGTATCCGGCCTGGCTGATGCACCGCGTCTACCACCTCAGTCGCGTACCCACGTTCAACCGGAAGGCGCGTGTCCTTGCCGAGTGGACCCTGGCCGGACTCTTCAAACGAGAGATCGTCTCCCTCGGCTCGCTGGAACACCCGCGCGCGGAGTTCGCACTCGCCGCCCGGGGACACGCGCACCCGGGACCTCCCGGGGACACGCCGCCGAAGAACGACGAGCCACCGGACACGTCCGGCTGATACGCGCTTCCAGGCGCACGGGAACGCCCCGGGAGGGGCGGTGATTCACCGGATGGACCGACTGCTGTACGGCAACTGTCAGTACGGTCGGTCACACTGGGCGTGTGACCATAGGTGGGCTCACACCTGCACAGAGTTACCCGGCAGGCAGTCACCTACAGTGACCAGCAGCGAAGATCAGCAGCACGAAGAGGCCCGGCCGCGCGTTCCCGGAAGCCAGGCCCCGGCGCCCCGCGCCGGCAGGAGAGCCGGCCGGGGCCCACCGGCCACAGGACCAGCAGAAGAAGCAGCTCGCCCGAGCGGACCAGACCGACACACGAGGCCAGAAATTCCGTGAACTTCACGCGCTGGAGCGCCCGCCTTCCCGGAACGCAGCGTCGAGCCGCCGCGCGGGACGACCACAGTTCCGTCCCCGCCGCCCGCGCCGAGTCCGTACGGCCGAAGAGCGCGGTCACGCCGCCGGACGACGCCTCGGAAACCCCCGCCCCCGTCACGGGCCCCTCCCTGGAAGCCCTGCCGGCGCGCGAGCTCCTCGGCAGGCTCCCGGCCCCGGTCGCGCTGCTCCACGGTCCCGAGCACCGCATCACCTACGTCAACCCCGCCTACACCTCGGCCTTCGGCCCGCGCCCCTGCGGCGTACCCGCGGCCGAGGCCATGCCCGAGCTCGCGGAGCTCAGCCTGCTGCCCCTCATGAACCAGGTCCTGCGCAGCGGCACCCCGCGCACGGTCAAGTCCCGCAAGGTCCTGGCAGGCAGCTCCTACACAGTGACCTGCACCCCCGTGGCCACCGGCGACCCGGACGGACCTGAGGGGGAGGCGGGCGTCCTCGTCTACGCCACCGATGTCACCGACCACGCCGAGGCGGCGGAGAGGCTCCGTGCCAGCGAGCGCCGCCACCGCGAAACCGCCGTCACCCTCCAGCGCTCCCTGCTGCCGCAGGACCTGGAACAGCCGGACGACCTGCGCATCGCCGCCACGTATCAGCCGGGCGGCACGGACGCGGCGGTCGGCGGCGACTGGTACGACGTCATCACCCTGGGCGCCGGACGCACCGCGCTGGTCATCGGCGACGTGATGGGGCGCGGTGTGCGGGCCGCCGCCGTCATGGGCCAGCTGCGTACCGCAGTCCGCGCCTACGCGCGCCTCGACCTCCCGCCGCACGAGGTGCTCCAGCTCCTCGACGTGCTCGCCGCCGAGATCGACGCCAGCCAGATCGCCACCTGCGCCTACGCCGTCCACGACCCCAACGAGGGGCACCTCGTCTACGCCTCCGCGGGGCACCTCCCGATCCTGGTGTGCGACGAGGACGGCACGGTCCACCGCGCCGAGGACCCGACCGGACCGCCGCTCGGCACGGGGGGCTGGGTCCACACCTCCGGGACGATCCCCCTGCCGCCCGGTTCTACCGCGGTGCTCTACACGGACGGTCTGGTCGAACGCCGTAGCGAGGACATCGACGAGGGTGTGGCCGCCCTGGAGCGCGCCCTGTCGGGTGCCAAGGGCTCGCCCCAGGTGGTGTGCGACCGGCTCATCCGTTCCCTGGGCGTCACGGCGGAGCACGACGACGACGTGGCGGTCCTCGTGGTCCAGCATCCCGCCCGCACGGGGGCGAGCGCCGAGCTGTTCCACAACGCCTCGCTCGAACTGCTGGGCGGCATCGAGGCCGCACCCAGGGCCCGGGCCTTCGCCACGGGCGTCCTGGCGTCCTGGCGCTTCCCCATGGCCCTCTGCGACCTGGGGGTCCTCGCCGCGAGCGAGCTCGTGGCGAACTCCCTCCAGCACGGCACCCCGCCCATGCGCCTCGGGCTGCGCCGGACCGACCGCCGCCTGATCATCGAGGTGACGGACGGGGACGACCACCTGCCGCGCCGCCGCCGCGCCGAACCCGCCGACGAGGCGGGACGCGGTATCTCCATCGTGGCGACGATCGCCACGTCCTGGGGCAGCCGCCGCACCCCCGGCGGCGGCAAGGCCGTCTGGTGCGAATTCGCGCTCCCGGACTGACCCGTCTCAGCGCACGACGGTGGGTGCGCTGACCGGCTCGCTCTCCGGCAGCGACACGGCGACCACCCGGGACGGCACCGCGGCGAGCGACGGCTTGTCCTGTACGGGTGTGAGCTGACGGCCCAGCTTGAGCGCGAGCACGGTGATCCCCAGCGAGAACAGCACGAACGTCACGATGTACGGCCCGTGCAGCGCCGCCCCCATGGGACCGCCCACGGCGGGACCCACGGCCAGGGCCAACTGCTTCACCAGGGCGAACGCCGAGTTGTACTGACCGACCATGGCCTCCGGCGCGAGATCCGCGACGAGCGGCGCCACCGTCGGCGACAGCATCGACTCACCCAGCCCGAACAGGGCGTACGTCGAGATCATCGCGGCCGTCGCCATGGTCTGGCTGCCGTGCCCGAGACCCGCGTACCCCGCCACGATCCAGGCGAAGGCCCAGATCAGACCGACCCACGCGATGACCCTGCTGCGTCGCCGCCGTTCCACGAGACGGAGCACGACGAACTGCGCGACGACGATGACCGCCGTGTTGGCGGCCAGCGCGATGCCCAGGGTGGACGGGGCGATCCCGGCGGCCTCGGTGCCGTAGGCGGCGAGGCCGGACTCGAACTGTCCGTAGCAGGCGAAGAAGATCACGAAGCCCAGCACGCACAGCTGGACCATGGCCCTGTGGGAGAGCAGCACCCGCAGCCCCGCCTTGGGCGCCGTTCCGCCGGCGGGCACAGCCTCAGCGAGGGAGGGGGCACGCGGCATGCGCACCGTGGCCGCGACGACGCCGAGCACCATGAACATCGCGGCCTCGATGAGGAACAGCAGGGTGAAGCTCGACGGGCGGTCGACGTCCACGAGCTGCCCGCCCACCAGGCCACCGATACCGAGGCCGAGGTTCTGCAGGAAGAACTGCATCGCGAAGGCACGGGTGCGGGTCGAGGAGCTCGAGCACCACACCAGCATCGTCGCGAGGGCCGGCTGCATGACGGCGGTGCCGGCACCGAGGACAGCGGCGGAGAGCACGGCGGACGTCACGCCGTTCGAGACGCCGAGAGCGCAGGCGCCCACAGCGGCCGCGGCGGCGGCGACGATCAGCACCGGCAGCGGGCCGCGCCGGTCGATGGCCCGCCCGGTGAACGGCAGTACGGCCAGCGCCGCCATGGCGAAGACGGCCAGCACGACACCTGCCGTACCGGCACCGAGATCCCGCACCTGCGCCACGTAGACGTACAGATACGGGACGGTGAACCCGAGGCCGAACGCGCTCAGCGCGCTCCCCAGCTGGATCCGCCGCAGCGCTGCACCCATCTCCCTGGTCACACTCACCTACCTCAAGAAACGACTTTCCAGAACACAGACTCGTAGACTTTAACACTAAAGTTAGATGCTGAACTCTTCACTCTGAAGGACTTCGAAGGCGATGAAGAGCGTGCGATACTGCCCGCCATGTCTGACACCACCGAGCAGCCCGAGCTCCAGGAGCCGAGCCTCGACGAGCAGATCGCTGCCTACCAGCGCGAGTTCCGGGACCTCGACCCGCAGGTCGAGCAGATCGTCTCCGCGCTGGGCAGGCTGAACCGCCGGATGAACGTCGCCTACGGCAGACAGGTCGCCGCACTCGGCATCAGCAACGCCGAGTGGGAGGTCCTCAAGACCCTGGTCCTGTCCGGCACCCCCTACCGGCTGGGCCCGGGTGAGCTCGCCAAGCGTCTCGGGCTCACTCCCGCCGCGATGACCCACCGCATCGACCGCATGGCAGGCGAAGGCCTGGTCACGCGGGACCGGGACGAGAACAACCGGGTGCGCGTCATCGTGGAGCTCACCGACGAGGGCCGTACGAAGTGGCTCGAGGCGATGCGGATGGCCACCACCTTCGAGGAGGACCTCCTCCAGGACCTCTCGGGCGACGAGCGCGGAGCGCTGGGCGAGATCCTGATCCGGCTCCTGCGCCGCGTGGAGCACGAACAGCCGGACGCGGGCGGCCGGCTCACCGACCTGGACTGACGGTCAGCGGCGGGGCGGGAAGGGGGGCTTGACACGCCTCCCTCCCGTCCGTAAGGTTCTTCGAGTTGTCACGGAGCCGGTACGGTTCTGCGGCAGCCGATCCCGCCGCGAATGCGGCAACCAAACTCAGCACGATCTCCCACCGGGGAGAATTTCGGCATGCCGGAATTCAATTCGCAGGCTCGATTATGAGTCGCCGGGAGAATCCGCTAGAGTTTGAGCGTCGGAACGGCCCAACGGCCGGGAAGACAACCCCCACTGACTGGGAATCAGGCCCGAAAGGATCTGATAGAGTCGGACTCGCCGGAAAGGGAAACGCGAAAGCGAAGAACTGGAAAGCGAACAGCAGGAACCCGCTTCGGCCGGGAATCGGACACGAAAGAGTCTGATAGAGTCGGAAACGCAAGAACGAAGGGAAGCGCCCGGAGGGCCCCGGTGAAACGGGACCAAAGGAAGCGTCCGTTCCTTGAGAACTCAACAGCGTGCCAAAAGTCAACGCCAGATATGTTGATACCCCGGCCTGCTTCGGCAGGTTGGTGGTTCCTTTGAAAAGTCCTACCGGTCCTTCGGGTCGGGTAGGCAACAACAGCGAGGACGCTGTGAACGACCGGTCTTATTCCGACCTGGTCGTTCCGCTCTCGTGTTGTGATCCCGATTACGGGAAAACATTCACGGAGAGTTTGATCCTGGCTCAGGACGAACGCTGGCGGCGTGCTTAACACATGCAAGTCGAACGATGAAGCCCTTCGGGGTGGATTAGTGGCGAACGGGTGAGTAACACGTGGGCAATCTGCCCTTCACTCTGGGACAAGCCCTGGAAACGGGGTCTAATACCGGATAACACTCTGTCCCGCATGGGACGGGGTTAAAAGCTCCGGCGGTGAAGGATGAGCCCGCGGCCTATCAGCTTGTTGGTGGGGTGATGGCCTACCAAGGCGACGACGGGTAGCCGGCCTGAGAGGGCGACCGGCCACACTGGGACTGAGACACGGCCCAGACTCCTACGGGAGGCAGCAGTGGGGAATATTGCACAATGGGCGAAAGCCTGATGCAGCGACGCCGCGTGAGGGATGACGGCCTTCGGGTTGTAAACCTCTTTCAGCAGGGAAGAAGCGAAAGTGACGGTACCTGCAGAAGAAGCGCCGGCTAACTACGTGCCAGCAGCCGCGGTAATACGTAGGGCGCAAGCGTTGTCCGGAATTATTGGGCGTAAAGAGCTCGTAGGCGGCTTGTCACGTCGGATGTGAAAGCCCGGGGCTTAACCCCGGGTCTGCATTCGATACGGGCTAGCTAGAGTGTGGTAGGGGAGATCGGAATTCCTGGTGTAGCGGTGAAATGCGCAGATATCAGGAGGAACACCGGTGGCGAAGGCGGATCTCTGGGCCATTACTGACGCTGAGGAGCGAAAGCGTGGGGAGCGAACAGGATTAGATACCCTGGTAGTCCACGCCGTAAACGTTGGGAACTAGGTGTTGGCGACATTCCACGTCGTCGGTGCCGCAGCTAACGCATTAAGTTCCCCGCCTGGGGAGTACGGCCGCAAGGCTAAAACTCAAAGGAATTGACGGGGGCCCGCACAAGCAGCGGAGCATGTGGCTTAATTCGACGCAACGCGAAGAACCTTACCAAGGCTTGACATATACCGGAAAGCATCAGAGATGGTGCCCCCCTTGTGGTCGGTATACAGGTGGTGCATGGCTGTCGTCAGCTCGTGTCGTGAGATGTTGGGTTAAGTCCCGCAACGAGCGCAACCCTTGTTCTGTGTTGCCAGCATGCCCTTCGGGGTGATGGGGACTCACAGGAGACTGCCGGGGTCAACTCGGAGGAAGGTGGGGACGACGTCAAGTCATCATGCCCCTTATGTCTTGGGCTGCACACGTGCTACAATGGCCGGTACAATGAGCTGCGATGCCGCGAGGCGGAGCGAATCTCAAAAAGCCGGTCTCAGTTCGGATTGGGGTCTGCAACTCGACCCCATGAAGTCGGAGTTGCTAGTAATCGCAGATCAGCATTGCTGCGGTGAATACGTTCCCGGGCCTTGTACACACCGCCCGTCACGTCACGAAAGTCGGTAACACCCGAAGCCGGTGGCCCAACCCCTTGTGGGAGGGAGCTGTCGAAGGTGGGACTGGCGATTGGGACGAAGTCGTAACAAGGTAGCCGTACCGGAAGGTGCGGCTGGATCACCTCCTTTCTAAGGAGCATCTAGATTCTCTTCGGGGAATCCAGAGGCCATTACGTCGGCAAATGTTCGACGGTGGTTGCTCATGGGTGGAACGTTGACTATTCGGCACGACAGGTTGTCTTTGTGAGTACTGCTTCGGCGTGGAAAGTGAAGAGGGTCGGTCGGGTCGGGCACGCTGTTGGGTATCTGAAGGTACGGGCTCGTTTGAGTCTGTCCCTTTGGTTGCCGGCCCCAGTGCACTCACCTGTAAGGGTGGGGTGATGGGTGGCTGGTCGTTGTTTGAGAACTGCACAGTGGACGCGAGCATCTGTGGCCAAGTTTTTAAGGGCGCACGGTGGATGCCTTGGCACCAGGAACCGATGAAGGACGTGGGAGGCCACGATAGTCCCCGGGGAGCTGTCAACCAAGCTTTGATCCGGGGGTTTCCGAATGGGGAAACCCGGCAGTCGTCATGGGCTGTCACCCGCTGCTGAACACATAGGCAGTGTGGAGGGAACGAGGGGAAGTGAAACATCTCAGTACCCTCAGGAAGAGAAAACAACCGTGATTCCGGGAGTAGTGGCGAGCGAAACTGGATGAGGCCAAACCGTATGCGTGTGATACCCGGCAGGGGTTGCGCATACGGGGTTGTGGGATCTCTTTTTCACAGTCTGCCGGCTGTGAGGCGAGTCAGAAACCGTTGATGTAGGCGAAGGACATGCGAAAGGTCCGGCGTAGAGGGTAAGACCCCCGTAGCTGAAACATTAACGGCTCGTTTAAGAGACACCCAAGTAGCACGGGGCCCGAGAAATCCCGTGTGAATCTGGCGGGACCACCCGCTAAGCCTAAATATTCCCTGGTGACCGATAGCGGATAGTACCGTGAGGGAATGGTGAAAAGTACCGCGGGAGCGGAGTGAAATAGTACCTGAAACCGTGTGCCTACAAGCCGTGGGAGCGTCGCTGTATGTGCTTGCACATGCAGTCGTGACTGCGTGCCTTTTGAAGAATGAGCCTGCGAGTTAGCGGTGTGTAGCGAGGTTAACCCGTGTGGGGAAGCCGTAGCGAAAGCGAGTCCGAACAGGGCGATTGAGTTGCACGCTCTAGACCCGAAGCGGAGTGATCTAGCCATGGGCAGGTTGAAGCGGAGGTAAGACTTCGTGGAGGACCGAACCCACCAGGGTTGAAAACCTGGGGGATGACCTGTGGTTAGGGGTGAAAGGCCAATCAAACTCCGTGATAGCTGGTTCTCCCCGAAATGCATTTAGGTGCAGCGTCGTGTGTTTCTTGCCGGAGGTAGAGCACTGGATAGGCGATGGGCCCTACCGGGTTACTGACCTTAGCCAAACTCCGAATGCCGGTAAGTGAGAGCACGGCAGTGAGACTGTGGGGGATAAGCTCCATGGTCGAGAGGGAAACAGCCCAGAGCATCGACTAAGGCCCCTAAGCGTACGCTAAGTGGGAAAGGATGTGGAGTCGCAGAGACAACCAGGAGGTTGGCTTAGAAGCAGCCACCCTTGAAAGAGTGCGTAATAGCTCACTGGTCAAGTGATTCCGCGCCGACAATGTAGCGGGGCTCAAGCGTACCGCCGAAGTCGTGTCATTCCAGCACATACCCCCAACGGGGGCTGGGATGGGTAGGGGAGCGTCGTGTGCCGGGTGAAGCAGCCGCGGAAGCGAGTTGTGGACGGTTCACGAGTGAGAATGCAGGCATGAGTAGCGATACACACGTGAGAAACGTGTGCGCCGATTGACTAAGGGTTCCTGGGTCAAGCTGATCTGCCCAGGGTAAGTCGGGACCTAAGGCGAGGCCGACAGGCGTAGTCGATGGACAACCGGTTGATATTCCGGTACCCGCTTTGAAACGCCCAATACTGAATCAGGCGATGCTAAGTCCGTGAAGCCGGCCCGATCTCTTCGGAGTTGAGGGTAGTGGTGGAGCCGACGAACCAGACTTGTACTAGGTAAGCGATGGGGTGACGCAGGAAGGTAGTCCAGCCCGGGCGGTGGTTGTCCCGGGGTAAGGGTGTAGGCCGTGTGGTAGGTAAATCCGTCACACGTTAAGGCTGAGACCTGATGCCGAGCCGATTGTGGTGAAGTGGATGATCCTATGCTGTCGAGAAAAGCCTCTAGCGAGTTTCATGGCGGCCCGTACCCTAAACCGACTCAGGTAGTCAGGTAGAGAATACCGAGGCGTTCGGGTGAACTATGGTTAAGGAACTCGGCAAAATGCCCCCGTAACTTCGGGAGAAGGGGGGCCATCACTGGTGATCCGATTTACTCGGTGAGCTGGGGGTGGCCGCAGAGACCAGCGAGAAGCGACTGTTTACTAAAAACACAGGTCCGTGCGAAGCCGTAAGGCGATGTATACGGACTGACGCCTGCCCGGTGCTGGAACGTTAAGGGGACCGGTTAGTGCACTTTCGGGTGTGCGAAGCTGAGAACTTAAGCGCCAGTAAACGGCGGTGGTAACTATAACCATCCTAAGGTAGCGAAATTCCTTGTCGGGTAAGTTCCGACCTGCACGAATGGCGTAACGACTTCTCGACTGTCTCAACCATAGGCCCGGTGAAATTGCACTACGAGTAAAGATGCTCGTTTCGCGCAGCAGGACGGAAAGACCCCGGGACCTTTACTATAGTTTGATATTGGTGTTCGGTTCGGCTTGTGTAGGATAGGTGGGAGACTTTGAAGCGGCCACGCCAGTGGTTGTGGAGTCGTCGTTGAAATACCACTCTGGTCGTGCTGGATGTCTAACCTGGGTCCGTGATCCGGATCAGGGACAGTGTCTGATGGGTAGTTTAACTGGGGCGGTTGCCTCCTAAAGAGTAACGGAGGCGCCCAAAGGTTCCCTCAGCCTGGTTGGCAATCAGGTGTTGAGTGTAAGTGCACAAGGGAGCTTGACTGTGAGACCGACGGGTCGAGCAGGGACGAAAGTCGGGACTAGTGATCCGGCAGTGGCTTGTGGAAGCGCTGTCGCTCAACGGATAAAAGGTACCCCGGGGATAACAGGCTGATCTTCCCCAAGAGTCCATATCGACGGGATGGTTTGGCACCTCGATGTCGGCTCGTCGCATCCTGGGGCTGGAGTCGGTCCCAAGGGTTGGGCTGTTCGCCCATTAAAGCGGTACGCGAGCTGGGTTTAGAACGTCGTGAGACAGTTCGGTCCCTATCCGCTGTGCGCGTAGGAATATTGAGAAGGGCTGTCCCTAGTACGAGAGGACCGGGACGGACGAACCTCTGGTGTGCCAGTTGTCCTGCCAAGGGCATGGCTGGTTGGCTACGTTCGGAAAGGATAACCGCTGAAAGCATCTAAGCGGGAAGCCTGCTTCGAGATGAGTATTCCCACCACCTTGAGTGGTTAAGGCTCCCAGTAGACGACTGGGTTGATAGGCCAGATGTGGAAGCCCGGTAACGGGTGGAGCTGACTGGTACTAATAGGCCGAGGGCTTGTCCTCAGTTGCTCGCGTCCACTGTGTTAGTTCTGAAATAACGAACGGCCGTGTTTTGTTCCGGTGTTGGTTAATTTCATAGTGTTTCGGTGGTCATTGCGTTAGGGAAACGCCCGGTTACATTCCGAACCCGGAAGCTAAGCCTTTCAGCGCCGATGGTACTGCAGGGGGGACCCTGTGGGAGAGTAGGACGCCGCCGAACAATTATTCCGGGAAAGCCCCGTGCCCTTGTGGCACGGGGCTTTTCTGCGTTCACGGGCAGTCACAGAGGGTCACCGCTCGGATCGGACCGAAATAGTGTGGCCGGCGATGTCGAGAACCCGCGCCTGGCTTCGTCCCCGTAGTGAAGGCGGCCACAATGGGGTCGCACCAGCATCGAGGGAGACGCAATGGCCAAGTACCTGCTGCTCAAGCACTACCGTGGCGCCCCGACTCCGGTCAACGACGTGCCGATGGACCGGTGGACGCCGGAGGAGATCTCGGCTCACGTGCAGTACATGAACGACTTCGCGGCCCGGCTGGAGAAGACGGGGGAGTTCGTCGACGGTCAGGCGCTCGCCCCCGAGGGTGCGTGGGTCCGCTACGACGGGGAGGGGCGGCCGCCCGTCACCGACGGTCCGTTCGCGGAGACCAAGGACCTCATCGCCGGCTGGATGATCATCGACGTGGACAGCTACGACCGCGCCGTCGAGCTGGCCGGGGAGCTGTCTGCCGCGCCGGGGGCCGGCGGCAAGGCGATCCACGAGTGGCTGGAGGTGCGTCCGTTCCTGACCGCGCATCCCACCATCACGGAGTGACGTCCGAGATGGACGAGGTTCTGCTCAGGAGCCTCACGCCGAGCGTGCTCACCGTCCTCGTCCGCCGCGGAGCTGATTTCGCGGCGGCCGAGGACGCCGTGCAGGACGCGTTGGTCGAGGCGCTACGGGTCTGGGCGGCCGACCTGCCGCGCGACCCGAAGGGCTGGCTGGTCACCGTGGCCTGGCGCAAGTTCCTCGACGCGGCCAGGGCGGACACCGCCCGTCGCCGGCGTGAGGACCGCGTCGAGGAGGAGCCGGCGCCCGGGCCGGCGGCGGGGGTGGACGACACGCTCCAGCTCTACTTCCTGTGTGCTCACCCGTCGTTGACCCCGGCATCGGCGGTCGCGCTGACGCTGCGCGCCGTCGGTGGGCTGACCACCCGGCAGATCGCCCAGGCCTATCTGGTGCCCGAGGCGACCATGGCGCAGCGCATCAGCCGGGCCAAGCGCACCGTCTCCGGTGTGCGGTTCGACCAGCCCGGCGACGTGGCCACGGTGCTGCGCGTTCTCTATCTGGTCTTCAACGAGGGGTACTCCGGTGATGTCGACCTCGCAGCCGAGGCGATCCGGCTCACCCGGCAGCTCGCGGTCGTGATCGACCATCCCGAGGTCGCGGGGCTGCTCGCACTCATGCTGCTCCACCATGCCCGGCGTGCGGCGCGGACCGCGCCCGACGGCAGTCTGGTGCCGCTCGCCGAGCAGGACCGAGGGCTCTGGGACACCGAGTTGATCGCCGCAGGGGTGGAGATACTGCAGGCGGCGCTGGCCCGTGACCGGCTGGGTGAGTATCAGGCGCAGGCGGCGATCGCGGCGCTTCACGCCGACGCGCCTGCTGCCGAGGAGACCGACTGGGTGCAGATCGTCGAGTGGTACGACGAGCTCGCGCGCCTGACGGACAGCCCGGTGGTCCTGCTGAACCGTGCGGTGGCCGTCGGCGAGGCCGACGGGGCGCGTGCCGGTCTGGCGGCGCTCGACGGGCTGGACGATTCGCTGCCCCGCCACACGGCGGTTTCGGCGTACCTCCACGAGCGGGACGGCGACCTGGCCAGGGCGGCCCGGCTGTACGCGGAGGCGGCCCGCAAGGCGTCCAACGTCCCCGAGCGTGACCATCTGACGCGCCAGGCCGCCCGGCTCAACCGGGCCGTGCGGTGAGGGCGGCGAGGGTCGGGAACGGTGTGGAGGGCCTGGTCACCGCGGGTTCACCATGCGGGTGTCGTACGCCAGGATGACGGCTTGGACGCGGTCCCGGGACCCGGTCTTGGCGAGGATGCGGGTGACGTGCGTCTTCACCGTCGATTCGGCGAGGTGGAGGCGTTGGGCGATCTCGCTGTTCGTCCAGCCCTGTCCGATGACCGTGAGGATTTCCCTCTCCCGTTCCGTCAGCGACGCGATGCGCGGGTCCCCGTCGAGGGGGTCCTCGCCGGGTGCGGCCGGCAGGTGGTGGACGTAGGCGTCGAGCAGCCTGCGGGTGAGGCTCGGGGCGACGACCGCGTCTCCGCTCGCGACGGCGCGGATGCCGGAGAGGAGCTCCTCGGGCAGGGCGTCCTTGACGAGGAAGCCGCTCGCGCCGGCCCGCAGGCCGTCGTACGCGTACTCGTCGAGGTCGAAGGTCGTCACGATGAGGATCCGGGTGCGGGCTCCGGAGGTGACGATGCGGCGTGTGGCCTCGATGCCGTCGAGGCCGGGCATCCGGATGTCCATCAGGACGACGTCCGGGTGGTGGCGGGCGACCAGGCCGACCGCCTCCGTGCCGTTGGCCGCCTCACCGACGACGGTCATGTCGTCCTGGCTCTCCAGCAGCATGCGGAAGCCGAAGCGCTGCATGGCCTGGTCGTCGGCGATGAGTACCGTGGTCACGGCGGTGTGTCCTCCAGGGGAAGGCGAAGTCGTGTCTGCCAGCCGCCGGAGGGGAGGCGGCCCGATTCGAGTGTGCCGTTGTAGAGCGAGGCGCGCTCACGCATTCCGCTGATGCCCCGGCCGTGACCGGGGCTTCCGCTTTCCGGGGGCTGCGGGGCACCGCCGGAATCCGTGGCCCGTACCTCCAGGCCCGTCGGTGTGTACGTGAGGGTGACCTCGGCGGTGGCCTCGGGGCCGGCGTGTTTGAGGGTGTTGGTGAGGGATTCCTGGACCACCCGGTAGACGGCGAGTTGGCGTCCGGGCGAGGCGGGTTCGGACGGCGGGGTGCCGTGGACGGCCAGCCGGACGGGCAGTCCCGCTTCCCGCACGCCGGTCAGCAGGGTGTCCAGGTCGGCGAGGGAGGGCTGGGGTGCCAGGTCGGCGGCCGGGGCGGGTTCACGCAGGACGCCGAGTACGCGCCGTAGTTCCGCGAGGGCCTGCCGGCTCGTGGTGCCGATGGCTTCCAGGGCCTGGCCCGCACGTTCCGGGTTCTTGGCGGCGGCGTAGGCCCCGCCGTCGGCCAGGCCCGTGATGACGGAGAGGTTGTGGCCGATGATGTCGTGCATCTCGCGGGCGATGCGGGCGCGTTCGGCGGCCGCCGCGAGCTGGGTCTGCTGGTCACGTTCGCGTTCGAGCCGGTGGGCGCGTTCGACGAGGGCCTCGGTGTACTCGCGGCGGGTACGCACCACTATGGCGAGCAGCGTGACGAAGACGAATCCCCAGAGGTAGGAGACGAGTTGCCGGTCCGCCGTGCCGGGGATGAGGATCGCGCCGGTCGCGGCGGGGAGGCACATCGTCAGGCCGGACCAGGCGAGGGTCCGGAGGGGCAGCCGCAGGGCGATCGTGTAGACGGGGATCAGCTGGAGGAAGGCGGCCTGGACGACGGCCCCCGTCCAGATGTTGACCAGCGAGACGGGTGCCATCAGGACGAGCACCGTCACCGGCCTGCGGCGGCGCCACAGCAGCGGGACGGAGAAGCACAGGCTCATCAGGAGGACCAGTAGCTCCGGTGCCTCCCTGTTGTGGGCGACCGTGCGCCAGCCGCCGGTGCTGTAGTCGAGCACCGCGACGGCGACCCAGAAGCCGGTGACCGTGATGTCCCACAGCCTCGGCCGGCGGCGGTCGAGGGCGCGGAGCCGTTGCATGAGGTCCTGGATGTACAGGGTGAGCGGGGCGTCGCCCGGGGCCAGGTGCCCCGGGTGCGGTTTCTTGTCGTCGCTCACCCTGCCCGTCCTCCGTCCGTGCTTCACCGCGTGCCGTTACGCGTCCCTGCGGCGCAGGAGCACCGCGCCCGCGGCCAGTGACGCGCCCGCCCACAGACAGAGGGCCAGGAGCGCCGGGCCGGTGTCCGCGGTGCCCGGGATCGGGGTGGCCGAGCCGAGCGCCCCGGCGGCCTGGGTCGGGAAGTACTTCAGGACGCTGTCCACGGCATCGTACGGAAGCATGCCGAGGACCTCGGGAAGGATCAGTACGCAGCCGATGTACGCCCCGATGCTGCCGGGTACGGAGCGGAGGGTGGCGCCGAGGCCGAGGGCGATCAGGCTGAGCAGGGTGATGCCGGCCGAGTTTCCGGCGATCGCTCCGAGTACGCCCGGGTCGGTGAGTCCGGCGGCCTGGTCGGTGTCGCGCAGGAGCAGCTGTGCGGCGAGGAAGGTGATGAGAGCTGTGGCGAACATCGAGGTGAACGCGGCGACGGTGAACACCGCGGCCTTGGCCCACAGGACGGGCAGGCGGCGCGGTACGACGGTGAGCGAGGCACGGATCATGCCGGTGGAGTACTCGCCGGCCGTGACGAGGATGCCGAGGACCGTGACGCACAGCTGGCCGAGCAGGGTGCCGTAGAGGACGAGGACGACGGTGTCCACGTCGGAGTCGCCGCCGTCCGAGGTGTAGGTGGCGCCCATGACGAGCCCGACGCCGATGGTCAGCACCGCCGCCGACAGGAGGGTGATCCAGGTCGAGCGCAGGGACCGGAGTTTGTGCCACTCGGAGCGCAGGACGTGGCGTGCGGTGACGCGGTACGGGGAGGGTGCGGTGGCGGTGGTCATGCGGGGACTCCGGTCATGGGTGCGGCGGTCCGGTACTCGACGGACTCCTGGGTGAGGTCCATGAAGGCCTGCTCCAGGGAGACGGTCTGCGGGGTGAGTTCGTGGAGCGGGATGGCGTGGTCGGCGGCTGTACGTCCGATGCGGGCGGCGTCGGCGCCGTGGACGGTGAGTTCGTCGGCTGTGCCGGTGGTGATCCTCACGCCGGGGCCGGTGAGCAGGGTGCGCAGGGTGTCGGCCTGCGGGGTGACGACCTTGACGGAGGCGCCGCCCGCCGAGCGGACCAGTGCGCCGACGGTGGTGTCGGCGAGGAGCCGGCCGCGGCCGATGATGACGAGGTGGTCGGCGGTGAGCGCCATTTCGCTCATGAGGTGTGAGGAGACGAGGACCGTCCGGCCCTCCGCGGCGAGCGAGGTGAGCAGGGTGCGGATCCAGAGGACGCCTTCGGGGTCCAGCCCGTTGACCGGTTCGTCGAGGATGAGGGTCGCCGGGTCGCCGAGGAGCGCGGCGGCTATGCCGAGGCGCTGGCCCATGCCGAGCGAGAAGCCCTTGATCCTCTTGTGGGCGGCTGCGGTGAGGCCGGCCAGGTCCAGGACGTGTTCGACGCGGCTGCGGGGGATGCCGTGGGTGTGTGCGAGGGCCATGAGGTGGTTGAAGGCGGTACGCCCCGGGTGGACCGACCGGGCTTCCAGGAGGGCCCCGACCTCGGTGAGCGGTGCGGGGTGGGTGGCGTAGGCGCGGCCACCGATGGTGGACCGGCCGCCGGTGGGGGCGTCCAGCCCGAGCAGCATGCGCATGGTGGTCGACTTGCCGGCTCCGTTGGGGCCGAGGAAGCCGGTGACGGTCCCGGGGTGGACGGTGAAGTCCAGGCCGTGGACGACGGTCGTGCCCCCGTACCGCTTGGTGAGTTCGTATGCCCTGATCATGCGGTCGACGCTACGGAGCGGGCACGTGCCGGTCGTCCGACCGCGGGCTGGACGTGCGGGCGCCCGTAGTACCGGGGTACGACGCCGGGGGCGTCCCGTCGCCGGACGCCCGGTGTATGTCGTTTGCCGTGGTGGGGGCGGCGGTGCACGATCGGCGGATGGACTACGTAGTACGTGCGGTGCGGGCGGAGGAGTGGCAGCGGGCCAGGGAGATCCGGCTGGCGGCGCTGCGGGACCCCGTCGCCTCGATCGCCTTCCTGGAGACGTCCGAGCAGGCTCTGGCCAGGCCCGACGTGTTCTGGCAGGAGCGGACGGCGGGCGCTGCCGTGGGGGCGCACAGCCGTCAGTTCATCGCCGAGGCTCCCGACGGGCAGTGGGCGGGGACCGTCTCGGTGCTCGTCGAGCGGCCGGCGGGCGAGCCGGGGTTCGGGGAGGCGGCCGAGGTCGATCAGGCCCATCTGGTGGGGGTGTTCGTGCGGCCGGAGCACCGGGGGAGCGGGGTCGTGGACGCGCTGTTCCGCGAGGCGATCGACTGGGCGTGGTCGCTGGCCGGGCCGCCGCTGGAACGGGTGCGGCTCTACGTCCACGAGGCCAACGCACGTGCCGAGGCCTCCTACCGCCGGATCGGCTTCGTCCCGACCGGGCGGACGCTGCCGATGCAGGGTGATCCGGATTCCCTGGAGCTGGAGTTCGAGATCCGCCGTCAGAAGTAGAAGCGGTCAGCTCGGCCCGGGTGTGGGGAGGCGTTCCCGCCAGCGGGCACGGGCCTGTTCCTCGGAGCGGAGCAGGACCAGGGCGGGCATCCCCTGGCCCTGGCCGGTGAGGAGCAGTTCCGGCAGTTGGGGGAGAGGAGCCACGGCGGCGACGTCGTCGAGGACGAGCGTCATTGGTGGGTCGAGCCGACCGTCGGTTGACCGTGCGGCCATGCGGCGGCCGTGCTCGACCACGTGCGAGGCGAGTGCGGTGAGCAGGGGCATCGCACCGGGGTGGTGGTGAGGATCCTCGATGGGTTCGCCGACCACATAGAGCGTTCCCCCTTCTTGCGCAAAAGAATCCAGCACGAGCGCATCGGCTCGGTTGGGTGTGCACGCTTCCCGGATGTGGACCGAGGAGAGCGCCTCGAAGGCCCGCACGGTCAGTTCCTGGGCCATCTCCCGGCGTTCGGGGTAGGCGGTGAGCGCGGACTCCAGGAGCCCGGCCAGCCCGGACGCCGCCTTGGGGTGCGTACGGAGCACGCGGACCGGTTCCTGACCGCCGGAGCCGGAGGCCCAGCGGTGGACCTGGCGGAAGGGGCGGCCGTCCACGGCGGCGGCGTGCAGCCAGCACCGGAGGAGGGTCTGGGCGGTGTCGGCGACGGCCGCGTCGGCCCTGGCCAGGGGGCGGACCGGGGCGAGGAGGGCGGACGACCGGGAGCCGGCGGTGGCGGGGTCCTCGCAGCCCGCGACGGGGGACCAGTGGAGGCGGGCCGGGGTGTCGCAGAGGTGGCCGGGGTCGTAGACGACGACCGGGCCGAGCTTGCTGCGGGCGTCCTTCGTCTCGGCCCAGACGGTGGGGTCCGAGGTCACGACGAGCGCGGGGCCGTCGGCGTCCTGGATGGCCTGGACGACGGCGGGGCGGCGGGTGGCGGAGGGGCCGTAGAGGACGTGCGGGGTGCGGAGCTGGAGGCGGAGCAGCGGGCGGCACGGATCGAGCACCAGCAACGGCTGAACGAGTCGTCCGAGTCAACGGTGGCATGACATGGCACGCCAGGCACCATCCGGTTCGGGGCGCGGCGGCGAGGGCCAGGGCGGTGTCCCGGACGGGCTGCTGATCGGCCTCCTGGCCTTCCTCTTCGGGCTGACGGTCCTGGCCTGGACGGCCACCGGCCTCGCCGGGCTGTTCGCCCACGGTGGCTGGCCGGACGGCGTCACGTTCCCGCGGACGCCACTGGCGCTGCGCGCCCTGGCCGTCGACCCGACGAACCTGCCGGGCGCCTGGCCGGACACCCCGCCGGGTGAGCTCTCCGGGTACGGGCTGTTCTGGGGCCTGTTCATCGGTGAGGTGATGGTGCTGCTCGTCCTGACCGTGTTCGCGGTGGGCGTGGTGGCCCGCTGGCGGCTGGTCCGGAAGCAGAGGCGCGCCGCCCCGACACCGTACGAACCCGCCCGGGATCCCGTGCGCACAGGCCCGGCGGTCAACGAGCCCACACGGGAAGCGACGACCGCTGAAGCCAGGACGCCCGCCCCGGCCCCCAGCTCGGCGTGGACACCCGGGCGGGAGCCGTCGCCGTCCTGGATGGCCTGGACGACGGCGGCCCCGCGCTCGTCGTGACCTCGGACCCCACCGTCTGGGCCGAGACGAAGGACGCCCGCAGCAAGCTCGGCCCGGTCGTCGTCTACGACCCCGGCCACCTCTGCGACACCCCGGCCCGCCTCCACTGGTCCCCCGTCGCGGGCTGCGAGGACCCCGCCACCGCCGGCTCCCGGTCGTCCGCCCTCCTCGCCCCGGTCCGCCCCCTGGCCAGGGGGCGGACCGGGGCGAGGAGGGCGGACGACCGGGAGCCGGCGGTGGCGGGGTCCTCGCAGCCCGCGACGGGGGACCAGTGGAGGCGGGCCGGGGTGTCGCAGAGGTGGCCGGGGTCGTAGACGACGACCGGGCCGAGCTTGCTGCGGGCGTCCTTCGTCTCGGCCCAGACGGTGGGGTCCGAGGTCACGACGAGCGCGGGGCCGTCGTCCAGGCCATCCAGGACGGCGACGGCTCCCGCCCGGGTGTCCACGCCGAGCTGGGGGCCGGGGCGGGCGTCCTGGCTTCAGCGGTCGTCGCTTCCCGTGTGGGCTCGTTGACCGCCGGGCCTGTGCGCACGGGATCCCGGGCGGGTTCGTACGGTGCCGGGGCGGGTTCGTACGGTGTCGGGGCGGCGCGCCTCTGCTTCCGGACCAGCCGCCAGCGGGCCACCACGCCCACCGCGAACACGGTCAGGACGAGCAGCACCATCACCTCACCGATGAACAGGCCCCAGAACAGCCCGTACCCGGAGAGCTCACCCGGCGGGGTGTCCGGCCAGGCGCCCGGCAGGTTCGTCGGGTCGACGGCCAGGGCGCGCAGCGCCAGTGGCGTCCGCGGGAACGTGACGCCGTCCGGCCAGCCACCGTGGGCGAACAGCCCGGCGAGGCCGGTGGCCGTCCAGGCCAGGACCGTCAGCCCGAAGAGGAAGGCCAGGAGGCCGATCAGCAGCCCGTCCGGGACACCGCCCTGGCCCTCGCCGCCGCGCCCCGAACCGGATGGTGCCTGGCGTGCCATGTCATGCCACCGTTGACTCGGACGACTCGTTCAGCCGTTGCTGGTGCTCGATCCGTGCCGCCCGCTGCTCCGCCTCCAGCTCCGCGGCCCGTACGTCCTCGGGGAGCAGGTCCGCCGCCGAGCCCTCGGTCATCGCGCGGTCGGTGAAGACCAGGGGGCGTTCCGCCTCGGTGATCAGGTGCTTCACGACCTGTACGTTGCCGTTGACGTCCCATACGGCGATGCCCGGGGTCAGCGTCGGGATGATCTCGACCGCCCACCTGGGCAGGCCGATGACCTTGCCCGTCGCTCTCGCCTCGTCCGCCTTCTGGGCGTAGATCGTGCGGGTGGAGGCCATCTTCAGGATGGCCGCCGCTTCCTTCGCCGCGGCTCCGTCGACGACGTCGCTGAGGTGGTGGACGACCGCGACGAAGGAGAGACCCAGGCGCCGGCCGAACTTCAGCAGGCGCTGGAAGAGCTGCGCCACGAAGGGCGAGTTGATGATGTGCCAGGCCTCCTCGACGAGGAAGATGCGCTTCTTCCGGTCGGGCCTGATCCAGGTGTGCTCCAGCCAGACACCGACGATCGCCATGAGGATCGGCATCGCGATGGAGTTCCGGTCGATGTGCGAGAGGTCGAAGACGATCAACGGCGCGTCGAGGTCGATGCCGATCGTCGTCGGGCCGTCGAACATGCCGCGGAGGTCACCGTCGACGAGCCGGTCCAGGACGAGGGCGACGTCCAGGCCCCAGGCCCGTACGTCGTCTATGTCGACGTTCATCGCTTCGGCGGACTCGGGCTTCGGGTGGCGCAGTTGCTCCACGATGTCCATCAGGACCGGCTGACGCTCGACGATGGTGTCGTTGACGTACGCGTGTGCGACCTTGAGCGCGAAGCCGGAGCGCTCGTCGAGGCCATGCCCCATGGCCACCTCGATGATCGTACGGAGCAGGGCGAGCTGGCCCGTCGTGGTGATCGAGGGGTCGAGCGGGTTGAGCCGGATCCCGTCGTTCAGCGCGGCGGTCGGGTCGAGGCGGATGGGTGTGATGCCCAGCTCCTCGGCGATGAGGTTCCACTCACCGACGCCGTCCTCGCCCTGGGCGTCCAGGACGACGACCTGGCGGTCGCGGAAGCGGAGCTGGCGGAGCACATAGGTCTTCTCCAGCGCCGACTTGCCGTTGCCCGACTCGCCGAGCACCAGCCAGTGCGGGGCCGGCAGCTGCTGCCCGTACAGCTGGAACGGGTCGTAGATGTAGCCCTTGCCCGAATACACCTCACGCCCGATGATCACGCCGGAGTCGCCGAGGCCGGGCGCGGCGGTCGGCAGGTAGACGGCCTGGGCCTGGCCCGTCGACGTACGCACCGGAAGCCGGGTCGTCTCCACGTTCCCGAAGAGGAAGGCGGTGAACGCATCCGACAACGCGGACAGCGGATCTCGCATGGCGTGACTGCCCTCTCGTTAGCGACGGATGCCGGTGGCGAACGGCAAGGTGTTCACAAAGGCGCGATGGTGCTCCCGGTCGCACCACTCCAGCTTGAGATACGACTTGCCGGCCGAGGCCCGGATCGTCCGCTTGTCGCGGGCGAGTGCCTCGGGGGACCGGGACGACACGGTGATGTACCCCACCAGATTCACCCCGGCCGCGCCGCTCGCCAGATCTTCACCCCGCTGGTCGAGCCGCCCGTGGGCGGCGATGTCGCGCGGGTCGACCGTGCGGTTCATCTTGGCCTGGCGGCTCGCTTCGGCGTCGTCGTTGGTCTTCTCCGTCAGCATGCGCTCGATGGCGACCTCGGTGGGTTCGAGATCCATGGTGACCGCGACCGTACGGATCACGTCGGGCGTGTGCACGAGGAGGGGAGCGAGGAAGTTGACGCCGACAGGAGTCATCGGCCATTCCTTCACCCAGGCCGTCGAGTGGCACCAGGGGGCGCGCGTCGTCGACTCGCGGGTCTTGGCCTGGAGGAAGGTCGGCTCCACCGCGTCGAGTTCGGCCGGCCAGGCGTTGCGCTTCGTCATCGCCTGGATGTGGTCGATCGGGTGGTCCGGGTCGTACATCGAGTGCACGAGGGAGGCCAGCCGGCTCTGGCCGAGCGGCTGGCGGACCCGGATGTCCGCCTCGGCGAGGCGGGCGCAGATGTCGGTCAGCTCGCGTGCCATGACGACGGCGAGTCCCGCGTCGCGGTCGATCCTGCGGCCGCCCTTGGGGCGTACGGCACGGGCCATGGCGTTCGCCTCGGCCGCCAGGTCGCGGCTGTAGTGCATGCAGGCGACGAGGTAGGCGCGGTGCTGCTCGCTGGAGGTCGACACCATCGACTGGAGCTGGTCGTAGGACTCCTGGAGCCAGCCGGGCGCCGACCTGTCACCACGCTGGGCGACGTCCTTGGCGTGGGCGTCGGGGTCGGCGGGCAGCGTACGGGCCAGCATCTGGAGACGGGTCACGAAGCCGTCGCCGTTGGCCACGTGCTTGAGCAGGGTGCCGAAGCGGTCGACCAGGGCCTCCTGGTCCTCGCTGTCACGCAGGCCGACTCCGGGGCCCTCGATCTCGATGGCGGCGGTGACCGTACGCCGGTCGGCGTGGAGCAGGACGGCGATCTCGTCAGGGCCGAACGGTGCGGCGAGCCAGCTGATCCGGCCGATGCCGGGCGGCGGCCCGATCTCCACCTCACGCCCGTCGGCGCTGACCCCGGCCTCCATGGCGGAGGAACGGTAGGCCGTGCCACGGCGCAGGGTGCGCTTGAAGCTGCGGTTGATCTCGAACCATTTGTAGAAGGTTCGGCCCTTGTACGGGAAGTACACGACGGCGAGGGCCAGCATGGGAAAGCCCACGAGTGTCACGATCCGGAGGGAGAGGACCGGGACGAGGAGTCCGCTCATCATGCCGAGGAACGCTCCGGCGATGATCAGCGCGATCTCGCCCGTCTCACGGTTCTTGCCGACGATCGCGTTCGGCCGGGCGCGGCCGATGAGATACGTACGGCGGGGCGCGATCGTGTGGGACTGGGTCGTCAACGCCCTCCACCTCCTGTGCTCGTGTTACCTGTGCTGCCTGAACCGCCTCGTGAGGAGCGGCTGCTGTGAGGGGTGCCGGAGGTGGGTCCGGACCCGCTGCGGGGCGAGGGCGCGGAGCCGCCTCCGCCCGGGGTGCGGGAGCTGTGGGCGGCGACTCCGCCGCTGGCCGGGTTGGCGGGCCTGGCGCCTCCGCCGCCTCCTTCACCACCGCCACCGCCGCGGCCGCTGTGCGTCTTGATGCCCTGGGAGACGAGAGCGGCGGGCGAGCTGATCATCGCGGCGGCCTGGGAGCCGTCGGTGGCCTGCTTGCGGTTGGTCCGGGCGCCCTGGATCTCGTCGCCGAAGCCGGGGACGAAGCGGTAGATCATGGCGGAGGCGAAGATGGCCAGCAGGATGATGGCGAGGCCGGACACGACGGCCGAGAAGGCGTTGGGGCCGTCGTCGGCGGAGAGGGCGTTGGCGAGGCCGAGCACGATGACGATGACGGGCTTCACCATGATCACGGCGATCATGATGCCCGCCCAGCGGCGGACGTGGCCCCACATGTTCTTGTCCACGAGGCCGGAGTACACGACGACGCCGAGCAGGGCGCCCACGTAGAGCAGGGCGGCCCGGATGACGAGCTCCAGCCACAGGATGCCGGCGGCGAGGATCGACACGAGCGATACGACGATCAGCATGATCGGGCCGCCGCCGATGTCGGTGCCCTTCTTGAGCGCCTCGGCGAACGACCCGAAGAAGACATCGGTCTGCCCGCCGGTCGCGGTGGAGATGACCTCGGTGACGCCGTCGGTGGCCGAGACCACCACGTACAGGATGAGCGGGGTGAAGGCCGAGGCCAGGACCGTGAGCCAGAGGAAGCCGATGGCCTCGGACACCGCGGTGGTGAACGGGACGCCCCTGACGGCACGCTTGGCCACGGCGAAGAGCCACAGGACCAGGGTGAGGATCGTGGAGGCGGCGAAGACGACGGAGTACTGCTTCAGGAAGGTGGAATTGGTGAAGTCGACGGTCGCGGTGCTCTCCACGGCCTCGCTCAGCTTGCCCACGAGGTAGGCGGCGGCGTCGGCGCAGCCGCGGGCTAGGGAGGTGAGGGGGTCCAGGGCGTCGTCGGTGACGGGGGGTGTGCTGCGGTTACCCGCGCCCGTGCCCGCTTCGCCTTCGCAGTAGTCCTTGGCAGGACCGCGAATGAGATCACACGCGTCGTTGCTCGCGCTGGGCGAGGGGGTTGGTGTCGGCGATGGAGCGGCGGCGACGCGGGATGCGAACAGGACGGCAGCTGCCTGGAGGCTGCTGACGGCCGCTGCAATCGAAAACGCTCGGAGAGATGGCCTACCGGGCATAGGTGAACCCTCCGAACTGTTCAACGGCGTCGGCCATTTCATCGGCAGGAGAGGCAGCCTGGTCGCGGCCGACCGGTACGGGGCCGTCCTTCTGGGTGAAGTCGGTGACCTTCCAGTCACCGTTGATCCATCTCAGCTCGAAGGTGTTCGTGTACCAGCTTTCGGACACGGGGTTCTTGGAGCCCTCGCCTGCCAGGCCGAACAAGGCCGAGTACCAGACAGCAACACTGGCGGAATCGCCGGCGAACTTCTCGATCTTGGTTCCGACCGGGTTGGAACGGGAGATGAAGACCAGACCTTCCGGGGCGGCACCGTCGGGGTTCAGCCCGATGCTCGCCAGAAACTCCCCGCCGGAGTACACCTTGTCGAGGTCGCTCTGCCGTGCGGCTGCTACGTCCGGGGCGTACACGGCGGTGGTGATCTCGCGGCGGCGGTCGGTGTCGAACATCTCAGCAGACCCCAGCGCCACCGCGTAATTCGCCGCAGCGCTCTGCGCCCCCTGCTCGTCGTGCGCGAAGCCCGAGGCGATCGTGCCGTTCTTGCCCTGGACCGGTTTCGTGCCCGTCGCGGCCGTGGGGCCCGCCCCCGCCGCTTCCGACTTCTTCTCGCTGGCGCCGTCCGACCCGCCGCCCCCGCCCTGGTTCGCGAACGCGATCGCCGCGATCAGCAGGACCACCACGCCCACCACCATGATCAGCGAGCGGGAGCTCCGGGCAGGCCGGCGGCCGTAGCCGTCGCCGTCGTCGCCGCCGGGCAGGCGCGTGCGTGTCTGGCGCGTCCCGCCGAGGGTGCTGTACGCATCGTCCGGGTGGCCCCCCGGCTCGTTGCCGCCGTAGCCGCGCTCGTCGCCCTGGCTCATGCCGCGTGCGCCCCCTCAGACGTGTGCAGTTCCGCGTGGTACGACCGTAGCGGTGCTGGTTCCCGCGTGGACGCGGTGTGGTGACTCGACATCAGGGGACGCAACCTCTGCCGGTGGGCACGACGGACGGATGGTGTGGGTGGACGGGGACGGGCGGCCCGGCGGACGGGGTGGTGGCCTGACAGGCGGTCAGACAGCCATGCCGTACACGATGGTGAACAGCGTGCCCAGCGATCCGATGATGAAGACGCCGGTCAGCCCCGCCACGATCAGGCCCTTGCCCTGTTCCGCGCTGAAGGTGTCGCGCAGCGCCGTCGCGCCGATGCGCTGTTTCGCCGCACCCCAGATCGCGATGCCGAGACAGAGCAGGATGGCTACCGCCATCACCACCTCGATCATGATGCGCGCCTCGTTGCCCAGCGTCCCGAACGGCCCCCAGTTCGGGGCGATTCCGCCGATGATGGTGGTGATATCGCCCTTTTCAGCTGCCAGGATCATGTAAGTCACCGCCCCTGTTGGGTAGTTCGCAGCCCGCGCCGTGCGACACGGGTCAGCCTCTATCTTCGCTGATGAAACCGGCATCGCACGACGCCTTCCCGGGTCTCTTTACCCGGATCTCGCACGTTTGACCGGAGAAGCCGCCCTGACCTGCGGCTCGCGTAGGGATCTGCCTGCATATGCATGGTTACTCTGTGTATCACGCGGTGTGACGGCTAGCAACGACGGTGGCCATGGTTCCGGATGCGGTCGATGCGTTCACTGGCCGGCGGGGATTCGTACGCGCTGTTCGAGAGCCGTGTGCGCGCCGGTGGCTTCCGGCCGACGCGTCATCAGGTGCCGTACGGGGAAGGCCTCGCGGGCCCGCCTGTCAGAGCACGGTGCGTACGGGAGCCGGTCCCCGGGCCGGGGTCTTCCAGTGGGGCGGTGGCTTGAAGTCGCACCAGGAGCCGTCGAACGGGAACGCCCCCGACTCGGCGAGACGGGCCACGCGTTCCCCCTCGGCACGGATCGCGGCCGCCTCCTCCGTCGTCCAGTACGCGGGGTGCCCGGTCTTCTCGGCGAACGACCGCTCGTCCTTCCATCGCCAGCTGCGGTCCGCCGCCACGGTGATGTCCAGCTCGTGGTCGGCCACGTCGATGTCCTCGCCGTGATGCGTCCGGTGCTCCAGATTCACGTACCAGCCGGCGAACTTCCGCCTCCGCCCGAAGAACCAGAACACCGCGTGGCCGGCCCCGGCCGGCTGGTGGATGAGCGCGCTGCCCATGGGCCACCGGCCGGCCCTCACCGGATAACCCTGGGCGGGCCTGTGCTCGGGCGGGATGTCCCGGAGGTGCGCGCCACGGGGCAGGTGCGTACGCCACATCGGGGTGCCGGTCTCCAGCCACACCGACTGGCCTTCGTCCGTGCGTTCGACGAGGCGTACGGGCACGGAGGAGCTCAGATGGCCGCCTATGAAGAGGTTCCAGCGCAGGACCTGCCCGGCCTGCGCCCCGCCCCCGGCCCCGCTCATGACGCGAGGAGGCTCAGGTCCTCCGGTGTCAGCCGGAGCGCCCCGGCGGCCACGTTCTCCACGAGGTGGTCCGGGTTGCCGGTGCCGGGGATGGCGAGCACGTGCGGCCCCTGGTGGAGCGTCCAGGCCAGGCGCACCTGCGCGGCTGTCGCCCCGTGGCGGCCGGCGACGGTGAGCACCGCCTCGTTCCGGTCGTCGTTCGAGCCCTCCTCGCGCCCCTCGCCGGCGATGGCGAAGAACGGTACGAAGGCGATGCCCTGCTCGCCGCATGCGCGGAGGAAGGCATGGTCCTCGGCGGGGGAGCCGACGCCGTACGCGTTCTGCACGCAGACCACGGGTGCGATGCCCTGGGCCTCGGCGAGCTGTTCCGGTGTGGTGTTGGAGATGCCCAGGTGGCGGATGAGCCCGGCCGTCCGCAGTTCGGCCAGAGCGCCGAAGTGATCGGCGACGGATGCGGTCGCCTGGCTGCGTGCGAGGCGCAGGTTGACCACGTCCAGGTGGTCACGGCCGAGCTGGCGCAGATTCTCCTCGACCTGGCCGCGCAGCTGCTCCGGAGTGGCCCACACCCACGCTCCGGAGGGGTCCCGGCCGGGGCCGACCTTGGTGGTGATGACCAGGTCGTCGGCGTACGGCGCGAGTGCGCTGTTGATGAGTTCGTTGGCGGACCGCAGCGGTGAGAAGTAGAAGGCGGCGGTGTCGATGTGGTTCACGCCGAGCTCGGCGGCGCGGCGCAGGACCTTCAGCGCCCGGGCGCGGTCGCTGGGAGTTCCGTCGCCGAACGCCGCGCCGTTCTGGGGGAGGCGCATCGAGCCGAAGCCGAGGCGGTTGACCGTCAGGTCGCCGAGTTTCCAGGTCCCGGAGGCCGATGCGTCGATCGTTTCCGATGATGAGGGCATCATCGGATTCTTGCACTCGCCGGTGCCGGCGGCCCTCGTCCCGGACAGGTCCCCGTCAGGGCCTCTCGGTCAGAGTCGCCGTGAAGCTCCGCCCGTAGGCCTGGTGCGTCGTGACGTCGAGGCGGGTGCCCCCGGGCACATGGCGGACGCGGACCCCGGCGTCTGCGGAGACGCGTCGCAGGGGCCGGCCGTGGAGGATGACCGAGACGGTGCGCCGCTTCGTCGTGGGGTCCGCCACCGCGATGGCGTACGTGCCGCCTCCGGTCCGGCGCAGCATGACCGACGCGGGGCCGTCGATCGAGAGGCGTCCCGCGTGGTGCGTCCCCGAGGTGAAGGCGTTGGCGGCGGTGATGCCGAGATGGGCGTGTACGGCGGCCTGTAGACGGACCGTGTTGGACAGCACGGAGAGCGGGCCGTGTGCGTACGACGCCAACTGCTGCGCGGAGGCGTTCGGGACGAGGGCGTGCGCCGTCGCGATGGGACGCCCTCCGGCAGCCTGCTCGTAGGACAGTGTGAAGAGCTGCTTGGTGACTGCCGTGTCCGCGTTGGTGAGCCGTACGAGACGCCGGCTGCGCGTGACCGTGCCGAGGGCGACGACCGGGGCCGGGCCGGACAGGAAGACGTACCCGACCGCGGTTCGCTGCCCTTCGTCGGCGTACCGCAGCCACGCCGGCGGCGCGGTCCCGGCGGCCTCCCAGGGCGATCCGTCGCGCAGGCCCCCCGTGAGGACGACGGGCGAGGAGGGGGCGGCGATGCGGCTGTCGACCGTCGTGGTCACGGCGCGGCCCGGCAGGCCGGTCACGCCCGCGGAGAGGACGAGGATCTCGTCGTCGAACATGAGCCACGACCTGGTGGCGCCCGCCGCCCGGTAGGCGACGAAGTCCGCGGGCAGGGTGCCCGCCTGCTGGGCGGCGTACGCGGCGTCGTCGGACTGTACGAGACCGGCGACCCCGTACGCGCCGAGGCGGGCGCCGCCGGAGAACGCCTGGGTGCCCCGGGGGAAGTAGACGTACGTGTTCTGGGACTCGGAGGACGAGGTGAAACCGCGCTCCGGATCGTCGTACCAGAGAGTGCCGTAGAGCTCGGGGACGGTGCGCCGGGTCTCGACGGGGGCGGTGACGCCCGCGAGGCGGTGGGGCGGGACGGCGGTGAAGTAGTCGATGCCGAACGCCTGCCGCTGGTCCACGCCGGAGAGGTAGAGGTAGTGGGCGCCGTCGCCCTGGAACCAGGGCATCAGGTTCTCGCCGCTCATGTACTCGTACTTGCTGACACGTTCGGAACTGCGGGCGAGGCCAGGATGTCGGCGTAGCGGGCGATGCTGACGGGGGAGACGAAGGACGTGGTGTCGAGGGCCACCTTCGAGGTGTCCCGCACGTGTTTGACGTACCCCGCGAGAGCCTCGGCGTCGCTGCCCGAGGTGTGTGCGGAGAGGTCGACGACGGCCTCCACGACGGCGGTGACGTCCGCGTAGCCCGTGCCGGTCCGGGAGACCGCCCGCCCCTTGACGATCTCCATCATCCAGCCTTCGAAGATCAGCGGGGCGAAGCCGTCGGCGACCCAGCCCTGTACGACGCCGACGAGGCCGGCGTCGGGGAGGTAGCCGGTGCCGTCGAGGATCTTGACGGTCTGGACGATCCGGGTGAGCAGCCCCTTGCCGTAGGAGCCCGTGTACGCGACGGAGGAGTGCTGGACGAACGAGCCGTCGTCGTAGAAGCCGTCGGTGACCCCGTGGCGCGGCTGGTACGGGTCGATCGTCGAGTAGACGGTCAGCTGGTCGGCGAGGGCCTTGGTGATGCGGGCCTCGTCACCGAGCAGGGCGCCCTGCAGGATCCGGTTCGTCGTGATGTCGGCGAGATTGGCGCCGGTGTGGAAGCGCGAGTCGAGATCGACGTCGCCGTCCTTGCCGTTGCGGAGGTACGCGTCCATGGAGGCGATGTACGTCGATGTGAACTCCGGACGGTATGCCGCGAGCTCCTCCCTGAGTAGGACCAGCGTCTTGGTCACGTAGGCCGGGATGCCGATCTCCCAGTGGAACCAGTTGCCGTAGTAGCCCTTCGACTGGTCGCCGAACCAGTCGTCGTGGAGCCGCGCCAGGCCGTCGACGACCCGGCGACGGACAGCGGTCTCGTCACGCGGGCCGGAGGTGCCGGTGCCGGGCAGGCAGGTGGCGAGTGCGATCTCGTAGAGGTATTGGTACGACGTGCTCAGGTTGGGGTCGCTGGTGCCCAGCGGTACGCCCTCGAAGAGCTCGTCCTGCCCGGCGCCGTCCATCGCGGCGAGCCGGGCCCGCGCCGTCGCCCGCAGGGCTGCGAGCTTGGGGGCGACCTCGGGGCGGGTGTTCGATTCTGCGGTGCCGGCGAAGACCGCGACGGTGTTGGTGAGCAGGGCGTCGGGGGCCCTGTCCGAGGAGCCGGGCGAGTGCGGTGAGGCGCCGGGGGCGGCCTCGGCCCGCAGGGACTGGGACAGTGCCCAGAGCGTGGCGGCGGGGATCATGGACAGTGCGGAACGACGCGAGAACTCCACCAGTACGCTCCAAAATCCGGCCCGTAAGCGCTTGTTGCCCCTGTCGCTCAGCCAAGCAACGGCCTCCGACCGATGTCAACGGCCCGGACCGTTGACAGCGCCGTCTTTCGGGTGGCGGCCCGTGGGAACGCGGCATCGCCGTTGCCGTGGCCACCGGCTCGCGCCCAGGCCCCTCTCGCCGGCGGCGCGGGTGTTAGCTTCCTCCCCGTGGCGGGACACCAGGACAGAACCAGGACGGCCTACGACGGGGTCGTCGAGCTCTACGCTTCGATGTTCGCCGACCGGCTGGAGACACAGCCGTTCGCGCGGTCCATGATCGGCACCTTCGCCGAGCTGGTGCGCGGGACGGGGAACCTGCGGACGGCCGACGTCGGATGCGGGCCCGGGCATCTGACGGCCATGCTCAGCGACCTGGGGCTGGACGCCTTCGGGCTCGACCTCTCCCCGGGCATGATCGACCACGCCCGTCAGGCCCATCCGGCGCTGCGGTTCGACGAGGCGCGCATGGAGGCCCTGCCGGTCGAGGACGGCGCGCTCGGCGGTGTGCTGGCGCACTACTCGATGATTCACACCCCGCCCGGGGAACTGCCCGCGCTGCTTGCCGAGCAGGTCCGTGTCCTGGCGCCCGGCGGCCTGCTCATGGCGTCGTTCTTCGGGACCGAGGGGCCCGAGCCGGTCCGCTTCGACCACAAGGTGGCACCCGCCTACAGCTGGCCGGTGGACCGGTTCGCCGAGCTGCTCGCCGAGGCCGGGTTCACACCGTTCGCCCGGCTTCTCTTCGACCCGGCCTCCGAGCGGGGCTACCTCGACACCCACGTACTGGCCCGCCGCCCGTAGACACGCGTCGCCGCCGCTGTGAGATGCCCTAGGGGTGAACTCCAGGGACTTGCCGGATGGTTCCACCGCGCCGGGCGAGCTGCCCCGGCGTCGAACCGGTGGGGTGAGGTCAGAGGGCCCGGCGGTCTGAGCCGATCTCGGCGAAGTGGTCGAACTCGCCGGCCACGACGCCCTTGGTGAACGCCTCCCACTTCTCCACGGTGGTGGTCACCACCGTGGAGGGGTCGCCGGTCTCGCGGAGGTACACGAGCTCGCGGGGGCCGAACGCGATCTCGATCCAGGGCCCGGGGCCCTGCGCGTCCTCGGGAGCGGCCCGGGTCCAGGTGAGGTCACCGGGGGTGTCAGCCATGGTCGTGGGTTTCCTTTACGGTGCGGATGAGGGCGGCCCAGGCGGACGGGCTGGTCCGGAGTATCGCGCCGGTGGGGTCGCCGCTCTCGGTGAGGGCTACGGATCCCTGGTCGGCGGCGATGTGTATGCAGGCTTCGCCCTGGGCGCAGTAGGAGGACTTCTGCCAGTCGGGTGTGGTCATCTTCGTTCCCTCACAGTTCCTGGGCGATGGCGTGGATGAGCTTTCGTGACTGCTCCGCCGGCAAGGCAGCACCGTCGAGCCGTTCGAGCAGTAGCCGGTACTGAGCCAGTTGGGCCTCCGAGTCGATGAACACCGGGCCGTGGGACTGGTCGAGCTGTGCGGTGTCGAGGGCCGGCACCGGACCCTGCACGTAGTACACGGACTGGCCGGATCCCGGGTAGTACGTGGCGGAGAACGGGATCACCCTGATACTCACGTGGGAGCGCTCGCCCAACGAGAGCAGGTGCTGAAGCTGGGCGCGGGCGACATCGGGGCCGCCGAATCGCATGCGAAGGGCGGCTTCATGGATGAGCGCGCTGTACGGGGCCGCGTCATCGCGGTACAGAACGGCTTGGCGCTTCACGCGGTACGAGACGCGGTGTTCGATCTCGGGCGGTGAGATCTCAGGCACGGCTTGTCGGTAGATCTCGCGCGCGTGGTCGACGGTCTGCAAGAGGCCTGGAATATGCATGCTGTGCGCAGCCCGCAGGAATGTGCCGTGGTGTTCGATCTCGGCCAGATCGAGCAGCTTCGGAGGCAGGATCTCCCTGTACTCCTCCCACCAACCGCGCTTGCGCTCGCCGGTCATGTCGACCAAGGCCTCGATCAGGGCCTGGTCCGTGCAGGAGTACGTGTGGGCAGCGACCCGCACCCGGTCCGCGCTGACGCCGAAGCGCGCCACCTCTATGTTGCTGAGCTGTCCTGCGCTCGTGCCGAGGAGGTCGGCAGCCTGCGTGGTGGTCAGCCCGGCGCGCTCGCGCAGCTTGCGCAGTTCCGCGCCGAGCCGCATACGGCGTGCGGTGGGGGCTGCCCTGCCTGCCATGTGAACTCTCCCTGGGGTCAGCTTCGTTGCAGAGCGTCACTCACACGGGTGGTTCGGCTCAAGGATTCCGGGCGAACTGTGCAAGTAATCCTTGCGAGAGCCTAGTCTCTGACTCAGGCCACCCGCCCGGAAGTACCCCGCTCGACGGAGCGGCCTCGTCACCGGGCCATGCGACACGCACATCCCAACGCTCCTCCGTGAACGGAGACTTCCATGGCTCTGGCCACCGTAACGCCGCCCTGGGCGTACACCCTGCAACTTCCGCAGGATCCCCGCGGGCCCGGGATCGCCCGGGCGACTCTTCGGACCGTGCTGACGGTGCACGGGATGCGGGATCTCGTCGACACCGCCGAACTGCTGGCGAGTGAACTGGTCACCAACGCCTACCGGCACTCCTCGGGCTCGTACTCGCTCCGGCTGTGCGGGGCGGGGCGGAACCGGGTGCGGGTCGGGGTGTGGGACTCCAGTCCGGAGATCCCGGATCCGTTCGGCCGGGGCGCGACTCCGCCCCCGCCCGCGGTTCTCGCCGAGCGCGGGCGGGGCCTGCACCTCGTACGGGAGTACGCGGACAGCTGGGGCGCGTACCTGATCCGGGGCGGTCTGCCGGGGCAGGGCGGCAAGGTGCTGTGGGTCGAATGCGCGTGGAAGCCGGAGTGCCGGTGGGACGGCCCGACGTGACACGCGGCGCGGTCAGAGGGGCTGAAGCCGGGTGCGCAGGAGGCAGAACTCGTTGCCCTCCGGGTCCGCCAGGACGTGCCAGCTCTCCGTGCCGGACTGGCCCACGTCGGCAGGCCTGGCGCCGAGGGCGAGCAGCCGTTCCAGCTCGGCGTCCTGGTCGCGGTCGGTGGCGTTGACGTCGATGTGCAGCGGGAGCTTCCCGGCTCGCGGGGCGCTGCTGGGGCTGAGGACGAGCGTGGGCTGCGGTCCGCCGAATCCGGCGTCGGGCGGCCCGATCTCGATGCTTCCGTCGTCCTCGCGGCCGAGCTCGACGTAGCCGAGGACCTCGCTCCAGAACGCGGCGAGCCGCTCGGGGTCGGCGGCGTCGATGACCAGCTCACTGATGCGGCATGCCATCCCGGCAGTGTACGTAGGCGGTCGCGCTCCGGCCGGGTGATCCGGAAGGCCCGGCCGGGGCCGGAAGCGCGTGGAGGGGCGCGCGTCTCCGATCAGGTGCGGGAGGGATCCCCGGCTCGGGACACTGGCCGTGGGTACACCGGTCTCGGCACAATGCGCCTCTGGAGCCCTGCACTCACGCCGGGTGCCTATGCCGGTGGGCAGGACACAGAGGGGGCTCGCGATGGGATTCATATGGCGCGGGAGGCGACGACGACAGGGCGGGCTGATGGCCGCCAGTCTCGTTCGTACGTGGCCCGGCAGCTCCAGCCCCACCGTCGCGATCAGCCCCTGTGGCGCGATCGGTCTGTGCGGCGGCGGGTCGGAGCCGGTGCGGTTGTGGTGCCTCGCCACGGGCGAGCTGTTGCGGGAGCTCGGCACGGACGGCGCGGGTGCGGCAGCCGTGTGGACCGACGGGCATCAGGTGCTGGCAAGCGGCGGTGGGAGCGTCGACGTCTGGGCCTCGCGCTGGATCGGGCGCCTTGACACCCGCAAGCTCGGCCGGGTGCCCGGGCAGTGGGGGCCGCTAGGCTCGGGAGCGGTCGGCGACCGTGGTTCGGTGGCCTTCGACGCGGACGGCCAACTGATCCTCGGTTGCTGTGGGGACCTGGTCGTGCGTCAGTGGTCCCTGGGCCAGGGAGCTTGTGTGCAGAAGCTCACGGGGCACGCGACGCTGCCTCACACGGTGTCGCTCAGTCCGGACGGGAAGCGAGCGGTGTCGGCCGACATCCATGGTGAGATCCGGGTGTGGGACGTGGACGGCGGCACCAGCGCCGCCTTCGGGGGCCCGGAGGACTGGGTGAGCTCGGTCTGCCTGGACGACCACTCCCGGATCGTCCTCGTCGCGGGGGACAGCCAGGGCCGGACCCTCTGGACGATGGACGCCGCCACCGGGCAGCTCCTCCAGACCTTCGAGGACGAACGACAGAACCGTGGCGCGCGGGAAGAGGCCGACAGGGACCGGTCGTCGGAGATCCGGGCGGCTCGGTTGTCCATGGACGGGAAGTACGCGGTGAGCGGCGGGGAGGACGGTCTCATCCGTCTCTGGGAGACGGCCACAGGGCGCCTCGTACGGGTCCTTGAGGGGCACACCGACAGCGTTTCGGCACTCGCGATGACCCCCGACAACCGGTATCTGCTGTCGGGAAGCGAGGACTGCACCCTGCGCTTGTGGAAGCTCGACTGGCACGGCGATGACCGCCTTCGCCAGGATTCCGAGGAGCCCGTGCGGGAGGCCACCGTGCGACGGTGGAAAGTCGGCTGACTCCGAGGCGTTCACACAGGCGGGCTCCGGGCTGTGCGATCCGGGATGCGGCCGGGCTGGCCCGGGGTGTCGCACCCGAGGGGCGGACCGCGCCCTGGTCGGAGGGGCGGGAGAGCGCCGCGTGTGCGGTGCACGGTCCCCCGCCCCTGATCGGGTCCGGTCAGGTCAGCCGGCGTACCGGGCCTCGAAGGACCGGAAGGACCGCTCCTGGCGCAGTTCCAGGCCGGCCTTCGGGTTCCGGTCGGTGAAGCGGGCGCAGCGCGCGGACTCCAGGACCTGGCATTCCTCGACCGGGCGGAAGCCCTGGCGTACGGGGTCGGGACGCCACAGGCTGCGGCCCGGCAGGAAGCTGTACTCCAGGGAGGCCCGGGCCAGGTCCTTCAGCTCCGGGTAGCCGAGTGCGTACGTACGGGCCGCCCGGCGGTATTCCTGGCCGATGTCACCGCGTGAGACCCCGGGGTCGTCGGTGGACAGCACCACGGGGACCCCGTACTTCCGGTAGACGGGGAACGGGTGCTCGTCGCCCTCGACCTGGAGGATCTGCGCGTTGCTGGTGAGGGGGACTTCGACGGCGATCTGGCGGCGCGCCATGTCGCGGGCCAGGCGCTGCCAGTCGTCCTCCTGTACGAGGTCGACGCCGTGGCCGATGCGTTCGGCCTGGCCGGTGCGTACGGCGTCGTCGATGTGGAACGTGAGGTCCTCGGGCTTCACCAGTCCGGGGACGAGCTCGCCGGCGTGCAGGGTGATGTGGGCACGGGGGTAGACGCCGTGCAGGTAGTTCAGCATGCGCATGTGGAGGCGGTAGTCCCGCAGGGAGATCTCGCCGTCCTCCGGCTGGACCAGATTGACGGCGACGAACCGCTGGTCGCGTTCGGCCAGGCGGAGTCCCAGGGCGATCTGGGTGAAGACGCGCTCCGGGGCGCTGTTGCGTGACACCTGGGAGATCCAGCGCACCGTGATCCGGCACGCGGGGCGGGGGGCGGCGGTCGCGCACTTCGCGGTCTCGCGGAACTCGGCGTCGGCGGTGTCTGCTTCCTGCTTCGCCGTCGTCACGAGCTGGTCGAGCCGCCCGCCGGCGAGCAGCTTGCGGTGCAGGGCTGCCGGGTCGGCGTCCCAGCCGACGTCCGCCGCCAGCTGCTTGGCGCCCGCCGAAGCGGGGCTGACCATGGTCTCCAGGTAGGTCTGGTTCTGCGTGGCGGCCGTGCCCGCCACGTCGGCCAGCATCTTCCCCCGGTGCGCGGTCGCGGCCCCGAACTTCCCGAACGTGGCGAAGAAGTGGTCGTGGCCCGACTCGCCCTGCGGGAAGTCCTGCATGGACCAGGCGCGGACGATCTCCTGCCGGAAGCGGCTGTCGGTGAGGGCGTCGGCGGCCGGCCGGGTGCCGGCGCCGCACGGTGGTGCGACGGCGGTCTTCGTGGAATCGATACAGAGGCCGTCGTCGGCCGCGAGCTGGATGAGGTACTCGGTCCGTACCGCGCCGGACAGATGGTTGTGCAGGTCACCGCCCTTGGGCAGGTCCCGGAAGAAGCGGTCTGCCTCCTTGGGGTGGGTGTTCAACCAGGCGGCGGTGCGGGCCTCGGCGGGGGTGGCCGTCCGGGGCGGGGGTACGGGTGCGGAGGCGGCGGCCCGCGCCGGCGGTCCGGCGGGCAGCGACGCGGCGAGGGCGGCCGCGGCGAGGCCTGCGGCCGTCAACAACCGGCGGACGCGCGATGAGTTGCGGTGTACGGAGATCACGCCTTGCATGATCACGAAGAGCGGCTCGCGTCACCTCGGGCCGCGAGGGCGGTGGCCCGTAAACCATCCGTCCGGGGGACATCCGGGAGACGGAACGGACCGCCCGGCGCGGCCTACGGGCGGAGTTCGGGCGGGAATCCTGTCCAGCGGAGGTCCTCCGGGAGGTGCCCCATGTCGTTGACCATGACCAGGGCGGCGGGCCTGCCGGGGGTGTACCGGATGACCGTCAGCGCGGCGTTGGCGTGGTTGAGGCCCAGCCAGCGCCAGGCGGGGGCGTCGAGAGCGTCGCGTACCAGCCAGGCGGCCAGGAACGCGTGGGTGACGAGCAGTTCGTAGCGGGGCTCGTGGCCGTCCGCCGGGCCGGTGAACCGTGCCATCGCGGAGCCGGCCAGTTCCGGGCCCCGGCTGCGCTCGGCCTCGGGGAACTGTTCGACGAACCCGAGAAGCCGGTCCGCCGACTCCTCGGGGAGCTCCTCCCGTCGCGGGACGTACGGCACGTAGTCCCCGGCCGGCTCCGAGGCGTGGAGGGGGACGCCCTCCACGAGCCGCTCATGGACCAGCCCGGCCGTCTGCGCGGCCCGGGGGAGCGGGCCGTGGTGGACGGCGGAGAACGGTATGCCCCGGAGCCGCTCGCCGAGGAGAGCGGCCTGGCGGCGGCCCCGTTCCGTCAGTCCGGTCTCGTCCGGGCACGCCTCGCCGTGCCGGGCGATGTAGAGAAAACGGGTCGCGCTCGTGGTGGCCATGGGGCCCTTTCGGCTGGTCGGAGTGGTGCAGGGATGGACGGTGTCTCCCCCCGGCCGGTTCCGGGTCGCGCGTTCGGGTGATGTCGGTGTGGTCCCTTCCTTGCGGGGACGGGGGTCCGGCTCACGCGGTCGGCACGCCCGGCGTGTCGGGTACGCCGCGTTTGGCACAGTGCCGCTCCGTGATCGAGGAACGGGGTGAGCGTGATGGCCGTGGCGCAGGGGCTGAGTGAGCCGGCGGGCCCGCAGGGCGGGGACGCCTGCGGCCCGAGGCTGAAGCACAGCGACGGGCCGTGGCTGCGGGCGGCCGGGGGCGCGGCGGAGCTCGCTACCCATCTGGCACCCGTACGGGGGGAGTTGGCACTGGCGCACCAGGGGCTCATGGCGGGGGCCGGCCGGCTGACCGCCCTCGCGGAGCTGGCTGCCGTACGGGAGTCCTGGGAGCGGCGGATCCAGGCGGCGCAGGGCGAGTGCGGAAGCCTGGCGGCCAAGCTGCGTGACGTCGCGCGTACGCAGGGCGCCACGAACGAGGCCGTCAGGGCGTCCTTCGCCGCGGTGAGGCCGTGCGGGGGTGAGGAGCGGTGACGCCGGCGCCTCCACTGACGTGGGCGCAGTTACGGGACCTCAAGTGCGCCGAGCTGGAGGGCGCGGCCGACGGGTGGGGCAGGTCCAGCAACCGGGCCGACGCGGCACGGGACCGCATCGAGCAGCAGCTGCTCACCGGGCTCCGCGACACGCAGGAGGGCGAGGCGGCACAGGCGGCGGTCGCGCGGCTGCGGCAGTTGGGGCGGAACTTCCAGTACGTGTACACCGAGTGCGGCTTGCTCCGTACGACCCTGAACTCGCTCGCCCACGAGATGAGGGCACAGCAGCGGGCGCTGAACGAGGCGCTGGACGACGCGGCCGCGCTGGGTTTCACGGTGCGCGCGGACGGTTCGGTGACGTACCCGACCGGGGGCGCGGGGCTCGTCGACGGCGCGGCCGTCCGGGGCGGCACGGCGTCGTCGAACGGGCTGCCGGGGCTCGTGCCGCCCTCGGGTCTCGTCGCCCCGAACCCCAACGCGGCCAAGGCGCAGGACATCGCGGACCGGGTGACCGGGGCGGTGCGGGCGGCGGCCGAGATCGACTGGCGGTACGCGGGGATCCTGCGCCGGCTGAAGGCGGAGGAGGGGCTGAAGGTCCCGGACTCCACGTGGAAGGACGCGGCGGGCGACGCGGCGGCGGTGCGGGGGGCGGCGGGGGCGTACCTGAAGGACGCCATCCCGCACGATGCGTCTCCGGCGGAGCGGCGGGACTGGTGGGCAGGGCTGACCCAGGAACAGCGCGAGGAGTACCTCGCGGTGTACCCGGACCAGATCGGGAACCTGGACGGAATCCCGGCCCTGATCCGCGACGCGGCCAACCGGGACAACCTGCGGTTGCTGATCGGGGAGCTGGAGGGGCGGGACGACGAGAAGTCGGTGACGCAGCTGGCGGGGCTGCGGGAGATTGACCGGCAGTTGGGGGCGGCGGCCAGGCCCGGGGAGCCGCCGATGTACCTGCTGGGTGTCAGTGGCGAGGGGAACGGACGGGCGATCGTTTCGTATGGAAATCCAGATACAGCAAGGAACGTGTCGACCTATGTGCCCGGCCTAAATACCTCTTTGGACAAAGAATTCGCGGAGGGTGACCTGAAGCGTGCTCGTGACACGGCGATTGGAACCCGGTACCACGACCCATCCAGTGCGGCCATCGCATGGCTCGGTTACGACGCTCCTCAGGCTATTGACGGTCTCGGTACTCTCGCAGTAGCTCTTGATGGGCGGGCCGTGGAGGGCGGGAAGCGCTTGAACGAATTCGCCAGCGGATTAACTGCTACCAACATTAACGATGATCCGCACTTCACGGCCATTGGGCACTCGTACGGATCACGCACGGTGGGTGCGGCTACGCAGCAAGGCGAAGGGATTCCCGGAGTCGACGACATTGTTTTGGTCGGGAGTCCAGGGGTGGGTGTTGATCGTGCGGAGGATCTTGGGGTAGGGAAGTCCCACGTTTTTGTCGGGGCGGCGGAAAACGACGTGGTGACAAAGGTGCCGTCAAAAGGGCAGACGATTGCGGGTGCTTCGGCGGGCGTGCTCGGCCCGCTTTCCTTTCTTGCAGGTGCCGTTGCTGACCGAGAAGATGATGACCTCTGGTTCGGCAAGGATCCTGCGAGCGACGAGTTCGGCGCAAGGCGCTTTCGTGTCGATGATGGCCCTGGACTTGCCGGATCCAGTGGGCCGACGATTGCCGCACACTCTCTGTACTTTGACCCGAAGAGGGACGCAGCGGCATCGTCCAATATTGCGCTCATCGCTGCCGGGCGCTCTGACAAGATCAGCAATCAGGAGTATCGATGAGTCGTGCGTTTCTCTACGCAACTGCGGCGGTCGCCGTCTCGTTCGCCTTGTCGAGTTGCGCCGATGGGGGCAAGTCGTTCGCAGGATCAGGGGGTTCTGAAATGAATATGCAGGAAGCCGCGAATCGTGCTGACAGCATTCTGGACGACACGTTTAGCCAGGTTCACCCGGCGGTCCGGTGGACTCACGGACCGACCACCACTGGAAGTTGCGACGTAACCAGACGGCGTGCAGTCATGACCATCGTGTCTGCACAACGTAGGGGAAGCTTCTTGGGCGTCGTGGATCGCTCATGGCGCAACAGTGGGTATCGGATGAAATCCATCAACAGCGATCCGGATGTGCCGGCAATGTTTGCCCAGACGAAGGACGGGTTCGGCGTGAGCCTGATTGTCGGGGGCGAAGGGCAAGTATTCTTCGAGGTCGACAGCCCCTGCGTCGAGGAGTCAGAAGTCGCCGAATCCACCACCAAGGCCACCGCCCCCACCTACGAGGGCATGGAGCACATCCCCCGCCCCCACCTACGAGGGCAGGGTTGATGGCGGGGCAGAGGTTGCCCCACTTCTCGACGAGCGGCTGATACCGCGCGGGCACGGCCCCCTTGGCCAGCCCGACGGCTCCGCTCGCCCCGGCGATCCCGGCGGCGGCGGAGTACGTACCGACGACGAGCAGGGCGATGAAGCACAGGCCCAGCCCGATCCCACCGCCGACGAACACCCAGTATTTCCGCACGCCTCAACCATCCCCCATTCGGGCGCGGTTCACGACGCGATTCGCTGGTGTGTACGGGTGGATGGGGGCAAAGCGCTCGCAGGATCAGGGGGTTCTGAAATGAATATGCAGGAAGCCGCGAATCGTGCTGACAGCATTCTGGACGACACGTTTAGCCAGGTTCACCCGGCGGTCCGGTGGACTCACGGACCGACCACCACTGGAAGTTGCGACGTAACCAGACGGCGTGCAGTCATGACCATCGTGTCTGCACAACGTAGGGGAAGCTTCTTGGGCGTCGTGGATCGCTCATGGCGCAACAGTGGGTATCGGATGAAATCCATCAACAGCGATCCGGATGTGCCGGCAATGTTTGCCCAGACGAAGGACGGGTTCGGCGTGAGCCTGATTGTCGGGGGCGAAGGGCAAGTATTCTTCGAGGTCGACAGCCCCTGCGTCGAGGAGTCAGAAGTCGCCGAACCCGTCCTTCGTCTGGGCAAACATTGCCGGCACATCCGGATCGCTGTTGATGGATTTCATCCGATACCCACTGTTGCGCCATGAGCGATCCACGACGCCCAAGAAGCTTCCCCTACGTTGTGCAGACACGATGGTCATGACTGCACGCCGTCTGGTTACGTCGCAACTTCCAGTGGTGGTCGGTCCGTGAGTCCACCGGACCGCCGGGTGAACCTGGCTAAACGTGTCGTCCAGAATGCTGTCAGCACGATTCGCGGCTTCCTGCATATTCATTTCAGAACCCCCTGATCCTGCGAACGACTTGCCCCCATCCACCCGTACACACCAGCGAATCGCGTCGTGAACCGCGCCCGAATGGGGGATGGTTGAGGCGTGCGGAAATACTGGGTGTTCGTCGGCGGTGGGATCGGGCTGGGCCTGTGCTTCATCGCCCTGCTCGTCGTCGGTACGTACTCCGCCGCCGCCGGGATCGCCGGGGCGAGCGGAGCCGTCGGGCTGGCCAAGGGGGCCGTGCCCGCGCGGTATCAGCCGCTCGTCGAGAAGTGGGGCAACCTCTGCCCCGCCATCAACCCTGCCCTGCTGGCCGCGCAGTTGTATCAGGAAAGTGGCTGGAATCCGCGCGCCCAGAGCCACGCCGCCGCGCAGGGCATCGCACAGTTCATCCCCGGCACCTGGGCCACGCACGGCGTCGACGGGGACAAGGACGGGGACCGGGACGTATGGGACCCGGCCGACGCGATCCCGTCCGCCGCGTCCTACGACTGCGAACTCGCCGGGTACGTGAAGAAGGTGCCGGGCGACGCGACCGACAACATGCTGGCCGCGTACAACGCGGGTGCCTACCGCGTGATCCGGGCGGGCGGGGTGCCCGCGATCAGCGAGACGCAGAACTACGTGAAGATCATCCGTTCGCTGGAGAAGAGCTTCGCCAAGCCGGTCGGCCGGGTGCAGCCTTCGCAGCAGGCCGCCGGGGCGATCTACTTCGCGCAGAAGAAGCTGGGTACTCCCTATCTCTGGGGCGGGAACGGGACGGCCGACCAGGGGGGCCGGTTCGACTGTTCGGGGCTGACTCAGGCCGCGTACCGGACAGTCGACATCGAGCTGCCCCGGGTGGCCAACGACCAGTACAACGCGGGTCCGCATCCCTCCAGGGAGGAGCTTCTCCCCGGAGACCTGGTGTTCTTTTCGGACGATCTGAACAACTCGCGGGCCATCAGGCACGTGGGGCTCTACGTCGGTGGCGGCTACATGATCAACGCGCCGTACACCGGTGCGGTGATCCGGTTCGACAAGATCGACACCCCCGACTACTTCGGTGCGACGAGGGTCACGAAGGACGGGGCCGCGGCGCTTCCCACCGCGCTCCCGGAAAGCTGACAGGCAGTCGGTCATGGCCGGAACTCTCCGTGAAGCCCAGGCCCTGAGCTGCGACGATGAGTCACTCTTCGATAACGTCATGGTGATCATTCGGTGGAGAGCGGAACGCAGAGAGCTGACAGGCCGTTCCCTGGACTGGGACAGCATGCGCACATGACCACGCGCGGTTGTCAGACCGGTCAGGCGTGACGGCATCATGGCGTGGCGCGGCACCGAATCCGCACCGACCACGGGGGTCAGACCAAGGCGACGCACGCCGTTGTGCGTCGCAGCAGCAGACAAGGCAAGGGGCCGCGGCAGATGGCTGGACTCGCACTCGATGGGTCGAACCCCGATGTCAGCCTGCTCTACGACATCAATGGGCTGGCGAAGGCCGCTCCGACCTGGTTCGACCGGGTCATGGAGTTCGTCGGTGAATTCGGGATCATGTTCGCCATGGTCCTGGCGGTCCTGTGGTGCTGGTGGAGCGTACGCCGACGCGGGACGACCGAGGACTCGGTGACGGCGGTTGCCGGGCTCGTGTGGGCACCGCTCGCCGCGGGGATCGCGTTGCTCGTCAACATCCCGATCAGGGGCTTCGTGGAGCGGCCACGTCCGTTCTTCGACCACAAGGGGCTCGAAGTCCTGGTGAAGGGCAAGACGGACTTCTCCTTCGTGAGCGACCACGCGACGATGGCGATGGCGATCGCCGTGGGGCTCTTCGTGGCCAACAGGAAGTTCGGCCTGGTGGCCATCGCGCTGGCGCTCCTCGAGGGTTTCTGCCGGGTCTACATGGGCGTGCACTACCCGACCGACGTGATCGGCGGCTTCGCTCTCGGCACGGCCGTGGCGCTGCTGCTCGCCCCGCTCGCGATGATGCTGCTGACTCCTCTGGTGGGGGCCGTGTCCCGCGCCGGAGCGGTCGGCCGGCTCGTCCGCTCGGGCAGGGCGGGTGCCGCCACCGACGGGCGGGGTGAGGCACGGGGGATCCCCGAGCCGAGCACGGGCTCGGACCGTGGCGGTGTGCCCGGCGAGAGGGATCTCGCCGCATAGGTGGAGAGGTCCTCGCCGCGTAGGCGGGTGAGAGCCGAAGGTTCATGAGGGGCGTCCCGCAGGGGGCGCCCCTCACGCGTGGTCCGGACGGCATCCCGTGTCCCCGACGGTGGGCGTCATGGCCGGAGATCCGGTGGCGGTCCTCGCCCCGGTCGAGCGGACCGGCCCCGTGCACGCCGGCACCGGCCCTCTCCTACGTCGGCACCGGCCCTCTCGTACGTCGGCTTCGGGACGCGCCGGGGCCGCTCCAGCCGCTCAGCGGCCCGTGCCGGTGTGGTGTTCGGCCGCGTCCGTGCGCGCCCGGTCGCGCGAGCGTCTGGCCGGTCCCGACCAGCCGCAGGTGCAGCGGGCGATGCAGAACGAGCCCCGTTCGACCGTGGTGACGCTGTGCGGCGGGGCGAGGGCGGTGGGGGTTGCGGAGCCCGGAGCGAGCGCCGGGGCAGGGGCGTGGGCTGGGGGGTCCTCATGCACGGATCCACGGTACTGCCGGCCGGCTCGTGCCGTCATCGACTGGGCCGATCGGCTTCCTGAAGGGGCACGGTGGCGTGACGGGGCGCCCCGGCCGTCGTTAGGCGAGACGGGCGGGAACTCGGTCAGGTGTGCGTCGTTGGGGGTTGGCAGGCGATGGTGGTGCAGCAGCGCAGGTGCGGAGGCGGGCCGCTGGCGGTGTTGGCCCTGGCTGTCGCGGGCGTGGTGACGGTGTGCGGCGGATGCTCCGGTGCGGACGGCGGCGACGGGGCCGGCGAGCGCGTGGCCCGGGCCGGCCCGGCCGGCAGCCCGGCTGCCGTGGTGCACGGGGCGGCCGAGGCGCTCGCCGGTGCGGGCAGCGCCGAGACGCGTACGTCGATGGAGACCGCGGCCGGCGGGACCCGGGTGACGATCAGGGGCCAGGGGGCGTACGACTTCCGCAGACAGCTGGGCCGCATCAAGGTCGTCCTGCCCAAGGACGCCGCCGGGTCCGACGAGCACCGGCCGATCACGGAGCTGCTGGCACCCGGTGCGCTGTACATGAAGAACCGTGGTGCCGGGGTGCCCGACGACAAATGGGTGCGGATCGACACGACGGCCCTGGAGGACGGGAATCTGGTCACCGGCGGTGTGACCGATCCGACGGCCTCCGCCGAGCTGCTGCGCGGCGCGGGCGAGGTGACGTACGTCGGGCGGACGGAGCTGGCCGGGGTGGCGGTCCGGCACTACCGGGGGACGGCGGATCTGGGGCGGGCGGCGCGGGAGGCGTCGCCGTCCTCGCGCGGGGCGCTGGCCGCCGCGGCGAAAGGGTTCAGCACGGACACGGTGCCCTTCGACGCCTATCTGGACGACGAGGGCCTGCTGCGGAAGGTGCGTCACCGCTTCACCTTCGCGACCGAGGGCCCGGCGGTCGCGGTGGTCTCGACGATGCTGCTGTACGGCTTCGGGGTGCCGGTCTCCGTGGAGCTTCCGCACGGGGCGGACATCTACACGGGGCGGGTCCAGCAGGGCGGGAGTGGCCCGGAAACGCCGTAGGGAGGGGGCCGAAATGGTCCGTCCGTGCCATGCGCGGTGCGTCCCGCGCTCCCTACGCTAGGGAGTCGGTGCGCCAGGAGTCGGCGACAGCAGAGAGAGGTGACGCAGGTGGTGACGCTCAGCGCTCCGAACGCTCAGGACTGTGTGGCCCTCGCCGAGATCGAACTCTGCGGTGAGCTCATGATCGCCGCGGCGGACGCGCTCGAGGACCGGCTCAGTCCCGACCGTATCGACGAGGTGCTCAACGTCAGGGACGTTCCCTCCGAGCCGGTGCCGACGATCCCCCGGCAGTGCCGCCACCGGGGATGACCTTCCCCACCCGGGGCCGCGGTCATGTCCGCAGGAGGCGGGCGATGGCCTTGGTGGCCTCCTCGACCTTCGCGTCGATCTCCTCGCCGCCCTTGAGAGCGGCGTCCGCGACGCAGTGGCGCAGATGCTCCTCCAGCAGCTGGAGGGCGAAGGACTGCAGGGCCTTGGTGGAGGCCGAGACCTGGGTGAGTATGTCGATGCAGTAGACGTCCTCGTCCACCATCCGCTGGAGGCCGCGGATCTGGCCCTCGATGCGGCGCAGCCGCTTGAGGTGCTCCTCCTTCTGGTGGTGGTACCCGTGGATGCCGCGGTCGTGGTCGGTGACGACCGCTTCCGTACCGCCTGCGTCGGTGGCCTCGGTGGTGGTCATGGGGTCCTCCCGTTGTCCTCGTGGCCTGCGGTGAGCGTGCCGTTCTGTACCGTCTACATACCCCTGCCGGGTATATCGTACCGAATCCAGCCGAAACGTGACCGGGGGGCCGTGCTGATCACTGTGCCCGATGCGCGACACTGAAGAACGCCGGTTAGCCGTGGCCGGATGATGCGCCTAGCATCAGCCTGACCGAATCCAAAGCACCCCGAGGACCCCACGTGCGCTTTCGTCTGACCCCCAGGGAGACGAGCTTCTACGACATGTTTTCCGCATCCGCGGACAACATCGTCACGGGCTCGAAGCTCCTCATGGAACTGCTCGGGGCGGATTCTGCCTCCCGAGTCGAGATCGCGGAGCGTATGCGGGCAGCGGAGCACGCGGGGGACGATGCCACCCACGCGATCTTCCACCAGCTGAACTCCTCCTTCATCACGCCGTTCGACCGCGAGGACATCTACAACCTCGCGTCGTCGCTCGACGACATCATGGACTTCATGGAGGAGGCCGTCGACCTGGTCGTGCTGTACCAGATCGACGAGCTCCCGAAGGGTGTCGAGCAGCAGATCGAGGTCCTGGCCAGGGCGGCGGAACTCACCGCCGAGGCCATGCCGAGTCTGCGGACCATGGACAACCTCACCGAGTACTGGATCGAGGTCAACCGTCTGGAGAACCAGGCCGACCAGATCCACCGCAAGCTGCTCGCGCAGCTGTTCAACGGCAAGTACGACGCCATGGACGTGCTGAAGCTCAAGCAGATCGTCGATGTGCTGGAAGAGGCGGCCGACGCGTTCGAGCACGTCGCCAACACCGTGGAGACCATCGCGGTCAAGGAGTCCTGAACCTCGTGGACACCTTTGCGCTGATCGTGACCATCGGTGTCGCGCTCGGCTTCACGTATACGAACGGCTTCCACGACTCGGCGAACGCCATCGCCACCTCGGTCTCCACCCGGGCGCTGACCCCGCGTGCGGCTCTGGCGATGGCCGCTGTGATGAACCTCGCAGGCGCCTTCCTGGGCCAGGGGGTCGCCAAGACCGTCAGCGAAGGCCTGATCGCCACGCCCGAGGGCCAGAAGGGGATGGGCATCCTCTTCGCGGCGCTGGTCGGCGCGATCATATGGAACCTCGTCACCTGGTACTACGGTCTGCCGTCGTCGTCCTCGCACGCCCTGTTCGGCGGCATGGTCGGCGCGGCGCTGGCCGGCGGGACGATGGTGCACTGGGACGGCGTGCTCGAGAAGATCGTCATCCCGATGTTCCTGTCCCCGGTCATCGGCCTGGTCGTCGGCTATCTGGTGATGGTCGTGATCATGTGGATATTCCGGAAGTCCAACCCGCACAAGGCCAAGCGCGGCTTCCGTATCGCGCAGACGGTCTCGGCGGCGGGCATGGCGCTCGGTCACGGTCTGCAGGACGCCCAGAAGACGATGGGCATCGTGGTGATGGCCCTGGTCATCGCCGATGTCGAGGGCCCGAACGACGAGATCCCGGTCTGGGTGAAGATCGCCTGTGCGGCGATGCTGTCCCTCGGGACGTACGCGGGCGGCTGGCGCATCATGCGTACGCTCGGCCGCAAGATCATCGAGCTGGACCCGCCGCAGGGCTTCGCCGCGGAGACGACCGGTGCGTCGATCATGTTCGGATCGGCGTTCCTGTTCCACGCGCCGATCTCCACGACTCATGTGATCACCTCGGCGATCATGGGTGTCGGCGCCACGAAGCGGGTGAACGCCGTGCGGTGGGGGGTCGCCAAGAACATCATCCTGGGGTGGTTCATCACGATGCCGGCCGCCGCGCTGGTGGCCGCGCTCAGCTACGGGATCGTCGTCCTGCTCTTCGGGTGAGTGGTTCCGCCCGGTTCGAACGTGCCCGGCCGGGCCCGCCCCGGTCACCCGGCTGCTCATGGGTCCGCCCCTGCTCTCCTGTGGAGAGCGGGGGCGGGCCCTTTGCCTTGTGGTGGCACCGCCATGCAGCACCCCAAGGCCGTCTGTGACTATCCGAAGCGGCCCGAGATGTAGTCCTCGGTCGCCTGGACCGACGGGTTGGAGAAGATCCGCTCCGTCTCGTCGATCTCGATCAGCCGGCCGGGCTTGCCCACCGCCGAGAGGTTGAAGAAGGCCGTACGGTCCGAGACGCGTGCCGCCTGCTGCATGTTGTGCGTCACGATGACGATCGTGAAGCGCTCCTTCAGCTCGCCGATCAGGTCCTCGATGGCGAGGGTCGAGATCGGGTCGAGCGCCGAGCAGGGCTCGTCCATCAGCAGCACGTCCGGCTCGACCGCGATCGCGCGGGCGATGCAGAGACGCTGCTGCTGGCCGCCGGAGAGGCCCGAGCCCGGCTTGTTCAGGCGGTCCTTGACCTCGTTCCAGAGGTTGGCGCCCTTGAGGGACTTCTCGACGATGTCCGACAGCTCGTTCTTGCGGTACGAGCCGTTCAGCCGCAGGCCCGCCGCGACGTTGTCGAAGATCGACATGGTCGGGAAGGGGTTCGGGCGCTGGAAGACCATGCCGACCGTGCGGCGCACGGTGACGGGGTCGACGCCGGGTCCGTACAGGTTCTCGTCGTCCAGCAGCACCTTGCCCTCCACGCGGCCACCGGGGGTGACCTCGTGCATGCGGTTCAGGGTGCGCAGGAAGGTGGACTTACCGCAGCCGGACGGGCCGATGAAGGCGGTCACGGAGCGGGGCTCCACCGTCATCGAGATGTCCTCGATGGCCTTGTGGGAGCCGTAGTAGGCGGTGAGGCCGCCGATGTCGATGCGCTTGGCCATGTGGAATCAACTGCTTTCTGCGTGGCCTCAGCGGCCGGTCTTCGGGGCCTTCCAGCGGGCGATGCCGCGGGCCACCAGATTGAGGATCATGACGAAGGCGATCAGCACCAGTGCCGCGGCCCAGGCGCGGTCGTAGGACGCGACCTCGCCGACCTTGTACTGCTCGTAGATGTAGAACGGCAGTGAGGACTGGGCGCCTTCGAAGGGGTTGCCGTTGATCAGCTGGCTGCCGAAGACGAGAAGCATGATCGGCGCGGTCTCACCGGCGATGCGGGCGATGGCGAGCATGACGCCCGTCGTGATGCCGCCGATCGCGGTGGGCAGGACCACCTTGAGGATGGTGCGCCACTTCGGGATGCCGAGGGCGAGGGAGGCTTCGCGGAGCTCGTTGGGGACGAGCTTCAGCATCTCCTCGGTGGAGCGGACCACGACGGGGATCATCAGGATCGTCAGGGCCAGCGCGCCCATCAGACCGGACGGCTCGATGCCCACCATCAGCATGATCGACAGGATGAAGAGACCGGCCACGATGGACGGGATGCCCGTCATGACGTCGACGAAGAAGGTGACGGCCTTGGCGAGCGCGCCCTTGCCGTACTCGACCAGGTAGACCGCGGTCAGCAGACCGAGCGGGGCGGCGATCACCGTGGCGATCCCGACCTGCTCCAGGGTGCCGATCAGCGCGTGGTAGACGCCACCGCTGTGCTCGGGCCCGAGGACACCGGCCATCGAGTGCGTGAGGAAGTAGCCGTCGAGGCGCTCGGAGCCACGGACGATCGTGGTCCAGAGAAGTGAGGCCAGCGGGACGACGGCGACGAGGAAGCAAACCCACACGATGCTGGTGGCCAGGCGGTCCTTGGCCTGGCGCTGGTTCTCGACCACGGTCGTCACGACGTACGAGATGGCGAGGAAGAGCAGGGCGGAGATCAGGCCCCACTGGATGCGGCTGTGCCAGCCGGCTGCCAGGGAGATCCCCACCCCGAGGGCGATGGCCACGACGGCGAAGCCGATCGGGGACCAGCGCGGGAGGGCGCGGCTGCTGAGGCCGCCCTTGGCGGGCTCCGGTGAGATCCGGGGACGGTCGTCCTGGATGTCGGTGGTGGTGGCGTGGGTCATGCGTTGGCCCCCGAGTACTCCTTGCGGCGGGCGATGATGAGCCGGGCCGCGCCGTTGACCAGCAGGGTGAGGATGAAGAGGACGAGACCCGAGGCGATCAGGGCGTCGCGTCCGAGGGGGTTGGCCTCACCGAACTTGGCCGCGATGTTCTGGGCGAAGGTTCCGCCGCCGGGGTTGAGCACGTGCAGCGAGATGAGGAAGCTCGGCGACAGGACCGTGGCGACGGCCATCGTCTCGCCGAGCGCACGGCCCAGGCCGAGCATCGAGGCCGAGATGATGCCGGAGCGGCCGAAGGGCAGCACCGAGAGGCGGATGACCTCCCAGCGGGTGGCGCCGAGGGCGAGCGCCGCTTCCTCGTTCATCTTCGGGACCTGGAGGAAGACCTCGCGGCTGACGCTGGTCACGATCGGCAGGATCATGATCGCGAGCAGGATGCCGACGGTGAAGAGCGAGCGGGCGGCGCCGATCTCGGTCTTCTCGAAGACGTACGTCCAGCTGAAGAACTGGTCGAGCCAGAGGTTCAGGCCCTCCAGATACGGGACGAGGACGAGGGCGCCCCAGATGCCGTAGACGATGCTGGGCACCGCGGCGAGCAGGTCGATGACGTAGGCGAGGGGGGCGGCCAGCTTGCGCGGCGCGTAGTGCGAGATGAAGAGGGCGATGCCGACAGCGATCGGAACCGCGATGACCATCGCGATGATCGAGCTGACGATCGTGCCGAAGAGCAGGACCGCGATACCGAAGACCGGCGGGTCGCCGGCCGGGTTCCAGTCGAAGGTGGTGAGGAAGTTCCCCTCGTCCTTCGATATCGCGAGGTAGGCGCGGTAGCTGAGGAACACGGCGATCGACGCCATGATCACGAGCAGCAGAATGCCCGAGCCGCGTGAGAGGCCCAGGAAGATCTTGTCGCCTGCGCGCCCGGTGGACCTGGGGCGGCCGCGTGTTTCCGGCGGAGCCGGTGGGGTGTCCAGCGGTGTTGTGGAAGCCATGGTCTTTCCGGTCTGTGTGGGGGAGCGGCTTGCTCCCCTGGCGGCGGTGCACCGGATGGGTCGGGCGGTGGGGGCCGGTCCGGAGGGGTGCGCCGGACCGGCCCGTCAGTGCGTGTCGTGCGGTTCGGGCTACTTGAGCCCGGCGACCGTCTCGCGGACCTTGGTGTTGATCGCCTCGGGGATCGGGGCGTAGCCGGCCTCGGTGAGGACCTTCTGGCCGTCCGCGGAGGCGGTGTACGTCAGGAAGGACTTGACCGTGGGAAGGGTCTCGGCCTTGTTGCCGGTGTCGCAGACGACCTCGTACGTCACGAGGACCAGCGGGTAGGCGCCTTCGGCCTTGGTGGTGTAGTCGAGGTCGAGCGCCAGGTCCTTGCCGGTGCCCTTGACCTTGGCGGCGGCGATGGCCTTGGAGGCGTTCTCCGAGGTGGCCTCGACCGGGGCGGCGCCACCGGTGTTGATGTCGACGGTGCTGATGTCCTGCGACTTGGCGTACGACAGCTCGAAGTAACCGATGGAGCCGTCGACCTGCTTGACCTGGGTGGCGATGCCGGAGGAGCCGGACGCGGCCTGGCCACCGGGGGCGGGCCACTTCTTCTCGGCCTCGTACTTCCAGTCGCTCGGGGCCGCTGCGTTCAGGTACTTGCCGAGGTTCTGCGTGGTGCCGGAGTCCTCGGAGCGGTGGTAGGGCTGGATGGCCTTGTCCGGCAGCTCGACGCCCTCGTTGAGCTTGGCGATCGCCGGGTCGTTCCACTTCTTGATCTTGGTGTCGAAGATCTTGGCGATCGTGGAGGCGTCCAGCGTCAGGCTGTCGACACCTTCGAGGTGGAAGCCGATCGCGACCGGTCCGCCGACCATCGGGAGGTTGATGCCCTGGCCCGTCTTGCAGATCTTCTTCGAGTCGGCGACCTCTTCGGGCTTCAGGGCCGAGTCCGAGCCGGCGAAGCCGACGGTGCCCTGGTTGAAGGCGACGATGCCCTCGCCGGAGGACGAGGAGGCGTAGTTGATCTCCACGCCGGAGCAGGCTGCCATGTAGTTCTTGACCCAGAGGTCCATCGCGTTCTTCTGGGCACTGGACCCGGAAGCGCGCAGCTGGCCCTCGGCGCCGTCGCACTTGATGTTCGACGCGGCGGCACTCGTCTTGCCGCCGGCGTCGGACCCGGTGTTGTCGTCCGAACCGCACGCCGTGAGGACCAGGGCGCCGGAGACGGCGAGGGCACCGAGCGCGGTGGCACGAAGCCGGTTCTTGCGCTGAAGCTTCACTTTCGGGGTGTTCCTTCCAGGAGCCGCCGCGGCTGGTGGGGACGAGGCGGCGTGCGATGAGGATCGGTGCGCCGGCTTGGCGCCGTGCACCGTGTACGTCCGAAATTAGGCAGAACAGGTGAAGCGGCCTACGGGGCAGAGTGAACGGCAGGTGAACCGTGTCGGGCGGGCTGGTTCCGTCGCGCGGCGGGAGTGGCCGGCGGGCCCGCGGGGTGGCAGGGGTCCCGTCCGGCACGGCCTCAGGCGTGCGGGACGGACTCCAGGAAGGCGTCCAGCTGGACGCGGTCGCCGGGGCGGCTCAGGCGGGCACGGGCCGGGCCGGGCGGGAGCCACGCCAGCCGGTCGACCTCGTCGTTGGGCACGAACGCGCCGTCCGTCGCCTCCGCCGCCCAGTAGCTGACCTCTTTGGGGTGCCCGTTCGCCATGTACCGGGCCGTGGGCAGGGCCGCGCCCGGCGTGCAGTGGTGGCCCGTCTCCTCCAGGACCTCGCGCAGGGCGGCCGCCGACGCCGTCTCGCCGCGCTTCAGCTTCCCCTTGGGGAACGACCAGTCGTCGTAGCGGGGCCGGTGTACCAGGCAGATCTCCAGGCCGCCGTCCGGGGCGCGGCGCCACAGCACGCACCCCGCGGCCAGTACCGGCGTGTCGCTCATGGCGCGGTCACGGCCGCGGCGTACGGCCAGGTCTCCCGGAACACGGCGCGCGCCGCCTCCACCTCGTGCCGCTGGTCGGCGTGGAGCACTCCCAGGGCGTACGCCGTCGCGGGGGCGATGCGCGGGGTGCGCGCCGCGGCCGCAGCGGCCGCCGCGGCCTCTGCCGCGTCCCGGTGGAGGTCCAGCGCGTGTCCCGGCCCGGCCAGGGCCGGATCGGGGGCGCCCCGCAGCATCTCGTGCGCGTACCGGTGGAGCCGCAGCAGCAGGCGGGCCTGGTGCCAGAGGGCGTCATGGGCCTCGTTGTACGGCTCCACCGACTCGTCGGGCGGGAGCGCGGCCACCGCGTCCAGCATCAGCTGTCGGGCCAGCCCGGCCGGTGCGTGCAGCAGCTCGTCCGCCGGTTCCGCCGCCGAGGCCGACAGGGGGACCTCCGAGGCGAGCAGGGCGACGGCGTCCGCGACGGCGTGGAAGCGGGAGGAGCCCAGGGCCTGGAGCGCCGCCGAGTGGGCGCGGGTCCGGGCGAGGGTCAGCCGGCGTTCCAGGAGCGCCCCGGCCCGGGCCGCGCCGACACCGAGCGCCGCCCGCTCCTTGTCGCTCCCGTCCGCGCCCTCGCCCGAAGCGGCCCGGGCCGCCGGGAGCGAGGCACCCGAGAGCTGGTGCAGCGCCTCCAGCAGCCGGCCGAGCCTGGTGGCGTACGCGTGCTCCCGGGCCAGGGTTCCGGAGAGCCAGGCCAGTTCGGCGCGGAGCTGGTCGGCCCAGGCCGGGTCGAGCGCACCGCGGAAGGTGTGCAGCGTGCCGCTGATCCGGCGCGCCGCGTGGCGCAGCGCGCGGGCGGCTTCGTCGGCGCTGTGCGTGCCGGCGTCCGCGGGGGCGCTGTGCTCGCGGTGCAGCCGCAGGCCCCGTAGGAAGCAGGCGGCCTGTTCGCGCAGGTAGGGCGCGAGCACCGCTTCCGCGGAGAGGGTCGTCGTCTGATGGTCAGGGCGTCGCACGCCGGCGCCTCCGGGCGTCAATGAGCATCTCTTGTACGTGCCGCAGCGGCTGTCCGTCCGCGTCCGTGGAGTGCCGGGTCCAGTTTCCGTCGGGGCCCAGGTGCCAGGAGGAGGTGGTGTCGGACATGCCTGTTTCCAGGAGCCTGCTGAGGGCGGCGCGATGCGCGGGGTCGGTGACGCGGACCAGTGCTTCGATCCGGCGGTCGAGGTTGCGGTGCATCATGTCGGCGCTGCCGAACCACACTTCGGGTTCGCCGCCGTTGCCGAAGGCGAAGACCCGTGAGTGTTCGAGGAAGCGGCCGAGTATCGAGCGGACCCGGATGTTCTCGGAGAGTCCGTCGACGCCGGGGCGGATCGCGCAGATGCCGCGCACCCAGATGTCGACCGGCACACCGGCCTGGCCCGCCCGGTAGCAGGCGTCGATGACCGCTTCGTCGACCATCGAGTTGACCTTGATGCGCACATAGGCGGAGCGGCCGGCGCGCTGGTGGGTGATCTCCTTGTTGATACGGGCGATCAGGCCGTCGCGCAGGGACTTCGGGGCGACCAGCAGCCGGCGGTAGGTCTCGCGGCGGGAGTAGCCGGAGAGCCGGTTGAAGAGGTCGGAGAGGTCCGCCCCGACCTGCGGGTCGGCGGTCAGCAGGCCGAGGTCCTCGTAGAGCCTGGCCGTCTTGGGGTGGTAGTTGCCGGTGCCGACGTGGGAGTAGCGGCGCAGGGTGTCGCCCTCCTGGCGGACGACGAGCGACAGCTTGCAGTGGGTCTTGAGGCCGACGAGGCCGTAGACGACGTGGCAGCCGGACTCCTCCAGCTTGCGGGCCCACTTGATGTTGGCCTGCTCGTCGAAGCGTGCCTTGATCTCGACGAGTACGAGGACCTGCTTGCCGGACTCGGCCGCGTCGATCAGGGCGTCCACTATCGGCGAGTCGCCCGAGGTCCGGTACAGCGTCTGCTTGATCGCGAGGACGTCCGGGTCGCCCGCCGCCTGCTCCAGGAACGCCTGGACGGAGGTGGAGAATGAGTCGTACGGGTGGTGCAGCAGCACGTCGCGTTCGCGCAGGGCGGCGAATATGTCGGGCGCGGAGGCGGACTCGACCTCGGCGAGGTCCCGGTGGGTGCCGGCGATGAACTTGGGGTACTTCAGCTCGGGCCGGTCCAGCGACGCGATGCCGAACAGTCCGGTGAGGTCGAGCGGCCCCGGCAGCGGGTAGAGCTCGGTCTCGGAGATCTTCAGCTCGCGTACGAGCAGGTCCAGGACGTACGGGTCGATGGACTCCTCGACCTCCAGGCGGACCGGCGGGCCGAAGCGGCGCCGCATGAGTTCCTTCTCCAGGGCCTGGAGCAGATTCTCGGCGTCGTCCTCCTCGACCTCCAGGTCCTCGTTCCTGGTGACGCGGAACATGTGGTGGGCGAGGACCTCCATGCCCGGGAAGAGCTCTTCGAGGTGGGCCGCGATGATGTCCTCTATCGGGACGTAGCGCTGCGGGGACGCCTCCAGGAAGCGGGTGAGCAGCGGCGGCACCTTGACGCGGGCGAAGTGCCGGTGGCCGCTGACGGGGTTGCGCACGACGACGGCGAGGTTCAGCGACAGCCCGGAGATGTACGGGAAGGGGTGCGCCGGGTCGACGGCGAGCGGGGTCAGCACGGGGAAGACCCGCTGCCGGAAGAAGGTGAACAGGCGGGCCTGTTCCTTCTCGGTCAGATCGGGCCAGCGGACCAGCTGGATGCCCTCGTCGGACAGGGCCGGCGCGACGTCCTGCTGGTAGCACGCGGCGTGGCGGGCCATGAGCTCGCGGGAGCGGGTCCAGATCAGGTCGAGGACCTCGCGGGGCTGGAGCCCGGACGCGGAGCGGGTGGCGACGCCGGTCGCGATACGGCGCTTGAGCCCGGCGACCCGGACCATGAAGAACTCGTCCAGGTTCGAGGCGAAGATCGCGAGGAAGTTAGCCCGTTCGAGTAGCGGTGTGGCGGGGTCCTCGGCGAGTTCCAGAACCCGTTCGTTGAACGCGAGCCAACTGCGCTCCCGGTCGAGGAAGCGTCCCTGTGGCAGCTCGTCGCCGTCGCCCTCGGGCTCGTACGCGTCCGGGTCGTTGTCCAGATCGGGGTCGAGGTCGGCGGCTGTGGACAGACCTGCGGGGACCGCGCCCGCGACGGCGTGGGGCCGGTGGGCGGCGAGGGAGCCCACCGACGGCTGGGCGGGCTGGACCGGGACCTCGGAGCTGGGCTGCTGGCTCATGGATCTATTCTTCCGCGCCTTCGGCTCCTCAGGCGCGTCGGAGCCCAGAAAGATCGCGGCAGGAGCGGCAGGGGCCCCTGGACCGGGGCCGCTCCCGTTGCGGGGGGTGGGCACAGCTGGCTGCATCCCGTGAGGGTCGCAAGCCCGTCTGAATGGCCGGTAACGGTGACATGACGTACAGGAAGCGGTGTGGCTGCGGGTGCCGCCCCTCGTCACCGTAGGTGAACCCCCTGCCCGGGCTCCTCCCGGGGCCCGGGCAGGGGTGGTCTCAGACGGTGCGGCGGCGCAGGACGCGGAATGCGACGGTGACGGCCAGGACGGCGAGGACGAGCACGATGCCCGTCTCGACGAGCTGGAGGGGCCAGAGGTGCGAGGCCGGGTGGTGGTCGACGAACCAGCCCGTGATGTCGCGCTCGGCCATGCACCGGGCCTCCTGCGCCTGGTCCCCGAACGGCCGGCACACATCCATGGGCAGCCGGTCGCCGCTCGCGGTGAGGCGGCCGACGTCGACCACCCAGGAGTCCATGGGGACGTCCGAGCTCCCGTCGTTCGTGGTGGTCGCGGTCCGCAGGGGCCAGAGGCCGTCCCGGAGGGTGCCGAGCGTCACCATCACGGTGCCGGTGACGACGGCGGCCACCGCCGTCGCGGCCACGGTGCGGCGCACCAGCAGACCCGTGAGCGCGCCCACGGCGATGCCGAGCAGGGTGTAGCCGATGACCACGGGGGCGGTCGCGCCGAAGACCGGGGCGTCGAACCAGTCGACCGTGAAGTCGGTGGCCGTCCGCGTCTGCGCCCAGGCCAGGACGGCGGACAGCACGGTCACACCGGCGACGAGCAGCACGGTGGGCACGGCGAGCTTGGCGGCGAGCCAGCGGGCGGGCGTCACGGACTGGGTCCAGGCCACGCGGTAGGTGCCGCTCTCCAGCTCCCGGGCGATCAGGGGGCCGGCGATGAAGGCGCTGACGATCCCCGGCAGGACCGTCAGGGCCGTGCCCGCGTACATGAGCACGGAGCTGAACAGGGACATCGACCCGTTGAAGTCCACGATCCGCTGGTCGCACGCGGGTCCGGAGACGCCCGAGGCCTTGCAGGAGCCCGCCTCGAAGTCGTCGATCAGGTGGGACGTCCACAGGGCGAAGCCGATGACGACGACGAGTCCGGCCAGCGCGAGGAGTCCCGCGACGCGCAGGGTGCCGCGGTGCTGGCGTACGACGACGCGGGCGGGGCCGCGCAGGGTGGTGAGGGTGCTCATGCGGCTGCCACCGTCCGGGCCGGTTCGCTGGACGCGCTGGGGGTGAGCAGTGGCGGTGCCTCCGGGGAGCGGAGGTGGGCGAGCAGGAGCTCCTCCAGGGAGGGCTCCGTGACGTCCCAGGCGGCGGGGTCCACCGGACCCTCCTTGCGTACGAGTGCGGTGAGCTGACGTCCCGTCGTGCGCGATTCGACGACGGTGTGGGGGGCGAGGTCGCCCGCCTGGCCGGTGACCAGGGCGTGCGCGGCGACAATGTCCTCGCTCTCGCCGCCGAGCCGGACCCGGCCGCCGTCGACCAGCAGGAGGTAGTCGCAGGAGCCTTCGAGCTCGGTGAGGATGTGCGAGGACATCACGATGGTGGTGGCGTTCTCGGCCGCCTCGGCCATCAGGATGCCCATCAGCTGGTGCCGGGCGAGCGGGTCGAGATCGGCCATCGGCTCGTCCAGCAACATCAGTTCGGGCCGCTTGCCGAGCGCGAGCGCGAGGGCGAGGCGGGTCCGCTGCCCGCCGGAGAGCGCCCGGACCTTCGCGTCCTGCGGGAGCGGTCCGGCGACCCGGTCGGCGGCGTCGCGGTCCCAGGTGGCGGGGTTGAGCTCCTGGCCCGCCCACAGGGTGTCGGCCACGGTGAGCTGCGGGTACAGCGGCTTGTCCTGGGAGACGTACGCGATGCGGGGCCGCGCCTCCCCGGGCTCCGTGCCGAGTACGCGCACCGAGCCCTCGGAGGGCCGGAGCAGGCCGGCGGCGAGGGCGAGGAGCGTGGACTTCCCTGCCCCGTTGGGCCCGACGAGGGCGCAGACCCGTCCCGCGGGCAGCCGGAACGAGCAGTCGCGCAGGGCCCACCCCCGCTTCCGTCCGTATGTCATACCGAGGCCGTTCGCCTCGATCGCGGCGCCTGTCATGAGTCCTGGTCCCCCTTGAATGTGCTGTCCAGTACGTCGGTGAAGAGCGCGCTCACGTCGTCCTTGTCCAGTCCTGCGGAGCGGGCCCGGCGGGTCCACTCGGTGAGTTCGGCGCGCAGCGGCGCGTCGGTGGTGACCGCCGCGCTCCCGAGGGTGCGGCGGACGAAGGTCCCGAGGCCGCGGCGGGCCTCGACGAGGCCTTCGCGCTCCAGCTCGCGGTAGGCCTTGAGCACGGTGTTCGGGTTGATCGCCGTGGCCTCGACGACCTCACGGGCCGTCGGCAGCCGGTCGCCCGGCTCCAGCACACCGAGGCGGAGCGCCTGCTTGGTCTGCTGGACGATCTGGAGGTAGGTGGCGACGCCGCTGCGCCGGTCGATGCGGAACTCGACCGCTGCGGATCCTGCCATCTGCACCACCCTTTCACTAATTGAGTAGTGAAAGGGTGTCGGAAAGAAGGGGCGGCGTCAAGTGACGCCGCCCCTGTAAGGGGTTGTGCCCGGTCAGGACTCCGTGCGGTACATCAGGTCGACCTCGTGCGTGGCGAAGCCCATCCGCTCGTACACCGACAGCGCGGCCGGGTTGTCGGCGTCCACGTAGAGCATCGCCGTCGGCAGCTTCCGGGAGGCCAGGTGCCGCAGTCCGATCGCGGTGAGCGCCTTGCCGAGCCCGCCGCCCTGGGCGTCGGGGAGGATGCCGACGACGTAGACCTCGCCCAGCTCGTCCTCGGCGTGCACCTTCGTCCAGTGGAAGCCGATGATCTCGTTGTCGCGCTCGGCCAGGAAGAAGCCCTCCGGGTCGAACCACGGCTCGGCCTTGCGGTCGTCCAGGTCGCGCTGGGTGAGGGAGCCCTGCTCGGGGTGGTGGGCGAAGGCGGCCCTGTTGACGGCGAGCCAGGCAGCGTCGTCCTGACCCGGGACGAAGGTGCGGACGGTGACGCCCGGCGGAAGCACCGGCTCGGCGATGTCGAGGTCGGTCAAGGAGCGGCGCAGCTGGCGCAGTTCGCGGAAGAGGGAGAGGCCCAGCACCTGTGCGAGGTGCCGGGCGGCCGACTTGCCGCCGTGTGCCCAGACCCGCAGCCGCTTCCCGGTCGCGGCGAGGAGCGCGGCACCCAGGGCGCGTCCGTGTCCGCGTCCGCGGTGGGAGGGGTGGACGACGAGCTCGGCGGCGGGAGCCTCGACGGGGTCCGTGTCCTCCAGCTGCGCGTATCCGGCCAGGGTGCCGTCGACGGTCAGCAGGAAATGCCGGACGCCCTCACGGTGCCCGCCCCTCAACATCAGCCGCCCCTGCTCGGAGACGGCCTGCCGGCCGTCGGTCCCGGCGGCCTCGCCGAGGAGGGCGAGGACGGCATCGGCCTGCTCGGGGGTGAGCGCGTCGAGGGTCTCGATCTCGCGCCCGGGGGAGGGGAGGGGTGGACGACGAGCTCGGCTTCGGCTTCGCCTTCGTCGGACGCCAGTACCCGATCACCGTGGGAGACACGGAGTTCCGCATCGACCTGCTCTTCTACCACTTCAGGCTGCACCGCTTCGTGGTGGTCGAGCTGAAGACCACCAAGGCTCAGCCCTCCCACCTCGGACGCCCTCTCCCGCATCGCTCGTGAGGTCCTCCACCGCAAGGGCTGACAGGAGGGGTGAGCGCGTCCTCGAGTTCGCGCTCCGCTGCGGTGTCCGACAGCTGGGTGAACTCCAGGCGGTACGGATCCTTGAAGATCAGCTTGGCGGCTTCGGACTGCTCCGGGATGGTGACGTCGAAGTTGTTGGCGGCCGCGCCCTGGGTGCCGCGCTCCTCGCCGCGACCGGGAAGCGGCTGCGGGTCTGGGCACACGGCGGCAAGTCGGCCGCCCGGCACCTCGCACAGGTGCTGGGCCTCTCCCTCTTCCGCGAACTGCGCCAGCTGCGCGTATCCGGCCAGGGTGCCGTCGACGGCACCCTGGCCGGATACGCGCAGCTGGAGGACACGGACCCCGTCGAGGCTCCCGCCGCCGAGCTCGTCGTCCACCCCTCCTGTCAGCCCTTGCGGTGGAGGACCTCACGAGCGATGCGGGAGAGGGCGTCCGAGGTGGGCATCAGCTCCCGTACGGCGGAGGGAAGAGCGGCGTACGTGCTGACCGCGAGTGGCTGGTTCTGCGACTGCAGGGCGAATTCGACGGTCGTCTCGTCCTGGCTCTCGGCGATGAGGATGCCGAGCGTCCTGTCGTCCCGCTCCGGGTCGCGGAGGAGGCGGTCCACCGCTGTGACGTAGAAGCTGAGCTGCCCGAGGTGGGAGGGCTGAGCCTTGGTGGTCTTCAGCTCGACCACCACGAAGCGGTGCAGCCTGAAGTGGTAGAAGAGCAGGTCGATGCGGAACTCCGTGTCTCCCACGGTGATCGGGTACTGGCGTCCGACGAAGGCGAAGCCGAAGCCGAGCTCGGTGAGGAACTGGATGATCCTGGATGTGAGCGCGTCCTCGAGTTCGCGCTCCGCTGCGGTGTCCGACAGCTGGGTGAACTCCAGGCGGTACGGATCCTTGAAGATCAGCTTGGCGGCTTCGGACTGCTCCGGGATGGTGACGTCGAAGTTGTTGGCGGCCGCGCCCTGGGCCAGATGCAGTTCGCTGCGGATGTGGGTGGTGAGACGGTCGCGGGACCAGCCGTGGTGGACGGCGTGCTGGGCGTAGAAGTCCAGTTCGAAGCGGGTTCTGCACTGACTCATGAGGGTGACGACGTGGCCCCAGGGCAATTGGCCAACAGCTTGTTGGCCGATTGGGTCGGGCCAGGTCCGAGCCATCTGCCGCATGTACTTGACGTTGCTGTGGCTGAACCCCCGCTGATTCGGGAACTCGGTCCGCAGCTCCGTGGCGATCCGGCCGACGACCTTCGCCCCCCACTTCTCCTGTCCCTGGCGCTCCAGGATCGTCCGTCCGATCTCCCAGTACATCAGGAGCATCTCGGTGTTCACCTTGAGCTGTGCGCGCACATGTGCGCTCCGCACGATCGACTTGAGGTCGCCGAGCATCTCGTAGAAGCCGACGGGCAGTTCGGCCTGCTGCTGGGCCGGTACCACTGCCTTGGCCGTGATTTCGTTGTCCACGGGTACAGCCTCCCGGCGCATATGCGCGCGGTGACGTTTCTGCTCGCATATGTACGCCCAACGGGTGATCGGCCCCTTCCCGGGGGTGCGGCAACCACTTCGTAACCCGGCAGATCTGTCGCGCTACGCGCGTTGACTCTAGGCTGCCGCACGCAGGATCCAGAGACTCGAAGGGGACCGATGTCAGCGACTCCGCATCCGCAGAAGAACCGTGCGCCCCGGCGGGTGCTCGCCGCCGCGGCCGGGCTGGTCACCGTCGGCGCGCTCGTCGCCGCGATGCCGGCCGGCGCCCACGACCGGGGGCACGGCCACGGCCACCCGTCCCGCACCGTCGACGTGCAACTGCTCTCCTTCAACGACCTGCACGGCAACCTGGAGCCGCCGGCCGGCTCCGCCGGGACGGTCAGTGAGACGCAGGCCGACGGCTCGGTGAAGCCGATTCCGGCCGGTGGCGTCGAGTACCTCGCCACCTCGCTGCGCACCGCGCGCAAGGGCAACCCGTACTCCGTCACGGCGGCCGGCGGCGACATGGTGGGAGCAAGCCCGCTGCTCTCGGGGCTCTTCCACGACGAGCCCACCATCGAGGCGCTCAACGGGCTCGACCTCGACGTGACGGCCGTCGGCAACCACGAGTTCGACGAGGGCGCAGCCGAGCTGGCCCGTCTTCAGAACGGCGGCTGCCACCCGGTCGAGGGCTGTTACGAGAAGGGCAAAAAGTTCAAGGGCGCGGACTTCCCGTACCTCGCGGCCAACGTGACGGACGAGAAGACCGGTAAGCCGGTCCTCAAGCCGTACACGGTCTGGAAGAAGAACGGCGTCAAGATCGGCTTCATCGGGGTGACCCTGGAGGGCACGCCGAACATCGTCACGGCCAACGGCGTCAAGGGCCTGAAGTTCCACGACGAGATCGAGACGGTCAACAAGTACGCCAAGGAGCTGGACCGCAAGGGCGTCAAGTCCATCGTGGCCCTGATCCACGAGGGCGGGGCCCCGGCCTCCGCCTCGTACAACTACGACTGCGACAGCCCGGGCGCCGGTGACGGCATCTCCGGACCGATCGTCGACATCGCCAAGGGCATCACGCCGAAGGTCGACGCCCTGGTCACGGGCCACACCCACCAGGCGTACGTGTGCACGGTCCCGGACCCGTCCGGCGAACCGCGCATGGTCACCTCGGCCTCCTCGTTCGGCAAGGTCTACACGGACACGACCCTCACCTACGACCGCCGCACCAAGGACATCGTGCGTACGTCGGTGGAGTCGGCCAACCACGTCGTCAGCCGGGACCAGACCAGGGCCACCGACATGACGAAGCTGATCGCCCGCTGGAACACGCTTGCCGCACCCATCGCGGGCCGCCCGCAGGGCTTCATCTCCGCCGACATCGACGGCCGCGGCTCCACTGCTCCCGAGAAGCCGCTGGGCAACCTGATCGCGGACGCCCAGCTGGAGGGCCTGGCTCCCGAGGACAAGGGCGGCGCGGTCGTCGCGTTCATGAACCCGGGCGGCATCCGCTCGGACCTGGTGTACGCGGCGTCGGGCAGTGAGGGCGACGGGGTGGTGACGTACGGCGAGGCGTTCACCGTCCAGCCGTTCACCAACATGATGAACGTCGTCGATCTGACCGGTGCGCAACTGGTCGCCGCGCTCCAGCAGCAGGTCAGCGGGTCCAACGAGGCGTCCCCGAAGATTCTCCAGGTCTCGAAGGGCCTCACCTACACGCTGGACATGACGAAGTCGGGCGCCGGGCGGGTGGTCGCGGAAACGATCCGTCTGAACGGTGAGGCGATCGACCCGGCGAAGACGTACCGCGTCGCGATGAACGAGTTCCTCGCGGGTGGCGGTGACGGCTTCGCGGCCCTCGGTGCGGGCACGAACAAGCTGGTCGGCCCGTCCGACCTGGACCTGTTCAACACCTACCTGGCGGCGCACTCCACGGCGGCCTCGCCGCTGGACCCGCCGGCTACGGACCGCATCACGATCGTGCAGTAGGAAGCGGTGTGCGAGTGAAGGGGCGGCGGGGCCACCACGGCCCCGCCGCCCCTTTCGCGTGTGCCGGGGGAACGGCATCCGTTCCGCCGGCTCCCCGGCCACCAGGCCCTCTTCCGAACATGACGTGCGCGCGCCACAATTCGGGGGCTCACCCCCCACAACCCATGGAGGCACCCCCGCATGTCCACCCGCAGAGGCTTTCTGACCGGAGCCCTCGCGCTCTCCGCCACCGCCGTCGTCGGCGCCGGTCCCGCCATCGCCGCCCCGGCCAGGGCGCTCGGCACCCAGGACTGGATGAGCGCCGTCCCCGACGCCACCCCGCTGCGGCGCCTCACGATCCCGGGAACGCACAACGCGGGGGCCCGGTTCGGCGGACCGTGGACCGAGTGCCAGAACACCACGATCGCCGAGCAGCTCGACAGCGGCATCCGCTTCCTCGACGTACGCTGCCGGATCAGCGGTGACGCGTACGCCATCCATCACGGGGCGTCGTACCAGAACCTGAACTTCGACGATGTGCTGGGCGCCTGCCGGGACTTCCTGGCCCGGCGGCCGTCGGAGACCGTGCTGATGCGGGTCAAGCAGGAGTACTCCGAGGAGAGCGACGCCGCGTTCCGGCGGATCTTCGACCTCTACCTCGACGGCAAGGGCTGGCGTCCGCTCCTCCGCCTCGATCCCGTACTGCCGGACCTCGGCGGCGCCCGCGGCAAGGTCGTGCTGCTCGCGGACAACGGCGGCCTGCCCGGTGTCCGGTACGCCGACCCGGCGGTCTTCGACATCCAGGACGACTACATGGCGGAGCCGTTCGCCAAGTACCCCAAGATCGAGGCGCAGTTCCGCAAGGCCGCGCAGCAGCCCGGCAAGCTGTTCATGAACTACGTGAGCACCGCCGCCCTGCTGCCGCCGCGATGGAACTCCGACCGGCTCAACCCGCAGGTGCACTCGTTCCTCGACGGGCCGGAGGCGGCGGGCTGGACCGGTCTCGGCATCGTCCCCCTGGACTACCCGGCGACCCGCTCCGGCCTCGTCGAGTCGCTGATCCGGCACAACCCGACGGGCTGAGCCGTACGCCGCCGTCGTCTACGAAGGCCTGGTCCACTGCTGCCGTACACGCCGCCTCATGATCACACCGGGGATACCGACCGCGAGCAGGACCGGGATCGCGAGGACGATCCCGGCCCAGAGGACGACGGCGAGGTAGCCGTAGGCGGCGTTCCGCGTGTCCGCGTCCGCCCGTACGAGAAGGACGAGGCTCGCGACGAAGGCGGCCGCCATGAGGAAGGCGATGACGGCGGCGATCCGGAGGAGGATGCCTGCCCACCGCCGGTAGGCGTCGCTGACCGTCTGGTCCCGCGGTGGCGCGTACGCCCCGGGCGCCCGGTGCGGCTGCTGGTCTGACATGGGGCCTAGTTCTACTGCGCGCGGCCCGGAAACACCAGGCCTCCCAGCTCGTCACGGCGGTCGCCTCGACGGGCAAGGACTTGTCGTTTATCGATATGGCCCCTAACCTCTGGCATATCGATAAACGATGGGACGGGGTGTCATGCAGACGCGAATCACCAGGATCCTTGCCACTGTGACCTTTGTGATGGCGGCGCTCTTCGGGCTCGCCTTCATCGGTACGGCGGTCACGCACATGCTCGACGACGGCGCGGTCTGCGTGGAGACGGACTTCTGGAGCAACGCCTCGCTGGCGGACAGGATGTCGACGGGCGAGGGCGTGCAGGAGTCCAGCAGTGCCACGCGCCTCTGCCAGGACGCCCCCTCCGTGGGGCAGCGCGCCGCCGACCTCGGGGGTGAGCTCCCCTGGCTGTTGTTCAGCTCCCTCGCCCTGATCCTCTTCTCCCGGGTGCTGGGGGCCGTCCTGGAGCAGGGCCCGTTCACCCACGCGGTGGCGAAGCGGCTCTCCGTGCTGGGCTGGGTCGTCGCCCTGGGCACCCCGTCGGCCGGTCTCGTGGTCGGCACGTCGCGGTCCTGGCTCGTCGACAGCATGTCGCCGAACGTGGGCTTCGGGGTCGAGATCGAGGGGCCGATGGTGCTCATCCTCGCCGGCCTGGCGGCAGTGATCGTAGGATCGTTCATGCGCGAGGGCGTGCGCATGCGAGAGGACCTCGAAGGGACCATCTGATGGCCGAGGAGGAACTCCACGGGATCCGGATCCACCTCGACCGGATCCTGGCCGAGCGGGACATGACGCTCACCGAACTGTCCGCACGGGTGGGCATCACCGTCGTCAACCTGTCCGTGCTCAAGAACGGGCGGGCCAAGGCCATCCGCTTCTCGACCCTGTCGAGGATCTGCGACGTTCTCGGATGCCAGCCGGGGGATCTGATCACCCACGACCCCACCGGGACAGCCCCCTGAGGGCTGTCCTCACACCCCCGGCGGTGGCTGCGGCGCCCCGGGGAGGCGGATCGTCGCCACCGTGCCGCCGCCCTCCGCGGGGCTGAGGGTGATCTGGCCGCCCGCGTGCTGGACCGTCCGGGCCACGATGGAGAGGCCGAGGCCGGAGCCGGGGAGCTGGCGGGCCGAGGGGGAGCGCCAGAAGCGGTCGAAGACGTGCGGCAGGTCCTCGGCCGGGATGCCGGGGCCGCGGTCCCGTACGGTCAGCTCGCCCCGGTGGAGGACGACGTCGACCGTGCCACCGGCCGGGCTGAACTTCACCGCGTTGTCCAGGACGTTGACGACGGCACGCTCCAGGGCGGCGGGCTCCGCGCGTACGTACCAGGGCGCGAGCTCGGCGGTGATGGTGAGCTCCGGTCCGCGCAGCCGGGCGCGTTGCAGGGCGTTACGGGTGATCTCGTGCAGCGCGACCACCTGGAGGGGGCCGGGCTGGGCGGCGTCGGGGCGGGAGAGCTCCTGGAGGTCGCCGATGAGCGCGGCGAGCTCGGTCATCTGGGCCTTGACCGAGGCCATCAGCGCCTTGCGGTCGTCGGGCGGGATGGCCCGGCCCGTCTCGTCGCTGCGGGCGAGCAGCTCGATGTTCGTACGGAGCGAGGTGAGCGGGGTGCGCAGTTCGTGACCGGCGTCCGCGATGAGCTGGGACTGACGGTCGCGGGAGGTGGCCAGGGAACTGGTCATGGCGTTGAAGGAGCGGGAGAGCCGGGCGATCTCGTCGTCCCCCTCGGCGGGGAGCCGTACGCCGAGGTCCTCGGTGCGGGCCACGTGCTCGAAGGCGTGCGCGAGGTCGTCGACGGGCCGCAGCCCGGTGCGGGCGATCCACAGGCCTGCCGCGCCGGCGCCGACGACGCCGATCCCGGCGACCAGGAAGAGAACCCAGGCGAGGGTGGAGAGCGGCTTCGTGATCTCGCTCATGGGCCGGGCGATCGAGACCGCGAGGTTCCCGGTCCCCAGACCGGGACCCCGGCCGACCTCCAGTGGTGAGGTGAAAACCCTCATCTCGGAGCCGTCCTGGGTCTTCTCCGTGTGCAGGGCGTCCCGCTGCCGGCTCTGCGCCACCTTCACGTCTGCCTCGTTCGCCGGAAGCTCGGAGGCGTCGGGGGCGGCGCATACCGTGCCCTGGGCGTCGACGAGCTGGATCGTCACGCCGGCGAGCAACGGCGGGGGCTGCTGGGTGGTGCCGCCCTTGCAGTAGGCGTAGAGGCTCCTGAGGTAGTCGTCGTCGACCTTGGAGCCTTGCAGGGTCTGGTCCATCTGGTGTTCCAGCTGCCCGCGCGTCACGAACCAGCACGCCGCCGCCACCGCCGCGACCGCCACCGCGACCGCCGTGGCGACCAGCAGGGCGAGCCGGGAGCGCAGCGGCAGGGCGCGGAGCCGGCGGAGGAGGCCGGTCACCCGTCACCGCCGCCGGAGCGCAGGGCGTATCCGACGCCCCGGACCGTGTGGACCAGGCGCGGTTCGCCGCCCGCCTCCGTCTTGCGGCGGAGGTACATCACGTACACGTCCAGGGAGTTGGAGCTGGGCTCGAAGTCGAAGCCCCAGACCGCCTTGAGGATCTGTTCACGGGTCAGCACCTGCCGGGGGTGGGCCAGGAACATCTCCAGGAGGGTGAACTCGGTCCGGGTGAGCTCGACCCGGCGCGTCCCCCGGGTGACCTCGCGGGTGTTCAGGTCCATACGGAGGTCCGCGAAGGACAGCACGTCGTCGTCGGGGAGGGGGCCGCCCGCCGCGACCGCGTAGGAGCTGCGGCGCAGCAGGGCGCGGATGCGGGCGAAGAGCTCGTCCAGCTCGAAGGGCTTGACGAGGTAGTCGTCGGCGCCCGCGTCGAGTCCGGTGACACGGTCGCCGACGGTGTCGCGGGCGGTGAGCATCAGGATGGGTGTGGTCGATCCGGTGGACCGGATGCGCCTGGCGGCGGTGAGGCCGTCCATGCGGGGCATCTGGATGTCCAGGACGATCAGGTCGGGGGCGTACGACTCGGCCTTGGCGAGGGCGTCGTAGCCGTCCACGGCCACCTCGGTGCCGTAACCCTCGAAGGCGAGGCTGCGTTGCAGGGCCTCGCGCACGGCGGGCTCGTCGTCGACGATCAGGACGCGCTGGGGATCGTCTTCGGCGGGGCTCATCGCTTCTTCGTCCTCTTCCTTCGTGCCGGGTGCTGCGTGCTGGGCTCTCAGCCTCGCACGGCCGCCGCACGGCGTCGTGCGGCACGGCGCCCACGGCCGGAGCCGCTGCGGATCTCGGCCGGGCGGGGCGCGGGCCCGGGGTGCGCCGGGGCGGCCGGTCCGGCGGCCAGGGCGAGCGGGAGGGCCAGGCCGGAGGGGCCGGCGTCCACCGGGGTGTCGGGGTTCATCGGGACCTCCTCGTCAGGAGCCGTCGCCGGCGCGCAGGGCGTCGAGGTCGGCCTTGACCGTGTTGACCGGGATGGCGAAGCCGAGGCCCACGCTGCCGGCTGCCGAGCTGCCCGAGGTGCTGGACGAACTGGGCGCGTACATCGCGGAGTTGATGCCGATGATCTCGCCGTTCATGTTGATCAGGGCGCCGCCGGAGTTGCCCGGGTTGAGCGAGGCGTCGGTCTGGATGGCCTTGTACGTCGTCTGGGACGAGCCCGTGTCGCCGTTGAACTGCTGGCCGCCGAACTCGAACGGCCAGTTCTGGCCGCCCTGTTGCTGCTGTTGCTGCTGCTGGTTCTGCTCGTCCTCCTTGGCGACGGTGACGTCGCGGTCGAGGGCCGAGACGATGCCACTGGTGACCGTGCCGGTGAGGCCCTCGGGCGAGCCGATCGCCACGACCTGGTCGCCGACCTTCACCGAGGAGGAGTCACCGAGCGAGGCCGTCTTCAGTCCGCTCGCGCCCTGGAGCTTGATGAGGGCCAGGTCCTTGTCGGGGTCCGTGCCGACGACGTCGGCGGTGTAGGACTTGCCGGTGCTGAGGGTCACCTTGATCTCGGAGGCGCCCGAGATGACGTGGTTGTTGGTGACGATCTCGCCGTCCGCCGTGATGACGACGCCGGAGCCGGTGGCCTCGCCCGACGAGGACGTCGCGCCGATCTCGACGATGGCGGGGGACACGGCGGCGGCCACGCCGGAGACGGTGCCGGCGCTGCTCTGCGAGACGGTGGTCCCGCTGACGACGCCGCCGCCGGAGCCCGAGCTCGCCGAGCCGCCGCCCGCGAGCTCGCCGATGAGGGTCGCGGTGCCGCCGCCGATCGCGGCGGCGGCGATCGCCACGGCCGCCAGCAGGGCGAGCGGCCGCTTGACCCGGCGCTCGGACGCGGGGGCCGGGGCCGGGACGGGAGCGGGCGCCGGGGCGGGCCAGGCGTAGGCGGCGGCGGGCACCTCGGCGGTCTGCCGCCCGGGCTCGTGGGCCGGCGGCGGCGGGTAGGCCGCCTCACCAACGCCGTGCGAGGCGCTGTCGTACGAGCCGCTGCCGTGCGAGGCGCTGTCGTACGAGCCGGTGCCGTGCGAGGCGCTGTCGTACGTACCGCTGCCGTACGAACCGTTGTCGTGCGAGGGGGACATCGGGTACTCGCCGCTCGGGCGGTGGCTGTCGGTCATGTCTACGAGAGTGGCCAGCGAACATGAGAGCAGCCTGAGTACGCCCTGAGAAGCCCGGCAGAACCTCGTATGCCCGATATAAGGAAGCGCCCCGCTACAGCGCGGTGACCGTCGGTTCGCCGCAGCCGCACGACCGGCGCACCACCAGCGCCGACGGGAACTGCTTCAGCCGCTCGCGCCGCGACCCCGAGACCCGCAGGGAGTCGTCGAGGACCAGGTCCACGGCCGCCCGGGCCATCGCCGGACGGTCCGAGAAGACCGTCGTGAGCGGCGGATCGGTCAGTCCCGCTTCCTTCACGTCGTCGAAGCCCGCGACCGCCAGCTCACCCGGCACGTCGATCCGCAGCTCGCGCGCGGCCCGCAGCACCCCGATGGCCTGGTCGTCCGTGGAGCAGAAGATCGCCGGGGGCCTGTCGGGGCCGGAGAGCAGCTTCAGCGCCACCTGGTAGGCGTCGTAGCGGTTGTACGGGGCGTGGAAGAGCCGGCCCTCGGTCGGCCGCCCGGCCTCCTGCATCGCCCGGCGCCAGCCCTCGATGTGGTCGGCGACCGGGTCGCCGACCACCGGGGTCGACTCCATGCCGCCGAGGCACGCCACGTACGCGTTGCCGTGCTCCAGGAGGTGGCGGGTGGCGAGCTGGGCGCCGCCGACGTCGTCGGTGACCACCGCGACGTCGTCGATCGCCTCCGGGCGTTCGTGCAGCAGGACCACGCGGGCGTCCCAGGCCTCTATCTCGGCCGCGGCACGCTCACTGGGGCCCTGGCTGACCAGGATCAGCCCGGAGACCCGCATGCCGAGGAAGGCCCGCAGGTAGTGGACCTCGCGCTCGTCGCGGTAGTCGGAGTTGCCGACGAGGACCATCTTCCCGCGCTCGGCGGCGGCCTGTTCGACGGCGTGCGCCATCTCCGCGAAGAACGGCTGCCGGGCGTCCGGGACGATCATCCCTATGAGATCGGTGCGCCGCGAGGCCATGGCCTGGGCGACCCGGTCGGGCCGGTACCCCAGCTCCTTGATCGCGGCGAGCACCCGCTCGCGCGTGGCCGGGGCGACCGGCCTGGGTCCGTTGTTGATGACGTAGCTGACGACCGCTGTCGAGGTCCCCGCCAGTCTCGCCACATCGTCCCGCGTCACCTTGGCCACGCGCGGCAGTCTACGCGGATCGACCTACCGCTTGGCAGGCCGGACCGGCGCTTCTTCCGTGATCTCAGCCTTCACGGACTGCTCCGAACGGGTGACCACCTCGGCCACGGGCTCCGGCGCCGCCTCGGCCCTGGCCTCCTCGGCTCCCCGGTCCCCCTTCTCGGGGGTGACGAAGCGGTAGCCGACGTTGCGGACGGTGCCGATCAGCGACTCGTGCTCCGGGCCGAGCTTGGCCCGCAGCCGCCGCACGTGGACGTCCACCGTGCGGGTGCCGCCGAAGTAGTCGTAGCCCCAGACCTCCTGGAGCAGCTGGGCGCGGGTGAAGACCCGGCCCGGGTGCTGCGCGAGGTACTTGAGCAGTTCGAATTCCTTGAAGGTCAGGTCGAGGACCCGGCCCTTGAGCTTGGCGCTGTACGTCGCCTCGTCGACAGACAGGTCGCCGTTGCGGATCTCCATGGGGGAGTCGTCGGCGGTGATCTGCTGGCGGCCGGTGGCCAGACGCAGCCGGGCCTCGACCTCGGCGGGACCCGCTGTGTCCAGCAGGACGTCGTCGATGCCCCAGTCGGCGGTGACGGCCGCGAGGCCGCCCTCCGTCACGACGAGGATCAGCGGACAGCCGGGCCCGGTGGACCGCAGCAGCTGACAGAGCGAGCGGACCTGAGGAAGGTCGCGCCTGCCGTCGATGAGGATGACGTCGGCACCGGGGGTGTCGACGAGAGCTGGTCCCTCGGCGGGGGCGACCCGCACGCTGTGCAGCAGAAGGCCGAGGGCGGGGAGCACCTCCGTCGACGGTTGAAGGGCATTCGTCAGAAGCAGCAGTGAACTCATCGCCGCCCACCTGCCTGGGTCGTCGGTCGATCGTGCACGTTCAGCTCGCCCATTACGTCGGTCCTCCTCGTTCCCTGCGAGAGGGGCACTCCCGGGTCGGACCCGGGGGAGTATGCGGCACTGCTTCGTACTCCCGTACGACCATTTCTCTCGACGGCCGTCATACGGTTTTTACTGTGCGGTCCCGCGCCCGGGGAACGCTGAGCTTGTGGAAACGCTGCCGTAACAACGCTCGGAAAGCACAAAAGGACCCGGGGGCTGCTTTGCCCGGATCCTCTTCGCAGCAGAATAGCCCACATGAGTTCTGTGTCCGAGGGTCGATTCTCGAGTTCTTCTGTTCCCTCGATCACGCGGGCCCCCCGGCGCACCACGTTGCTGACCGGTGACGGGGTGCGTATCGAGGCGGTGTACACCCCGTGTACGGCGGGTTCCGGGGCCGTCGGCGGGGGTGGGACCGACGGGACCGCCATCGTCCTCGCACACGGTTTCACCGGCTCCGTCGACCGGCCGGCCGTACTGCGCGCCGCGGGGGTGTTCGCCCAGCGTGCGGCCGTGATCACGTTCTCCTTCCGGGGGCACGGAAAGTCCGGCGGACGGTCCACGGTGGGGGACCGCGAGGTGCTGGACCTGGCGGCCGCGGTCGCCTGGGCGAGGTCGCTGGGACACCGCCGCATCGTTACGGTCGGCTTCTCCATGGGCGGTTCCGTGGTGCTCCGCCACGCCGCTCTGTATACGGCGCCGGAAACCGGTGAATCCGTGTACGAGGATTCCGGGGCGGCGGGGGCCGAACGGGTGGGTCGGCGCACTGGGGCGCACAAGGCGCACGGGGAGCGTGCAGAGGCGCATACCGGCGCACATACGGATGTGGTCGTCTCGGTGAGCGCGCCGGCCCGCTGGTACTACCGGGGCACGGCCCCGATGCGCCGTCTCCACTGGGTCGTCACCCGCCCCGCCGGCCGGCTCGTCGGCCGCTACGGTTTCCGCACCCGGATCCACCGCGAGGACTGGGACCCCGTGCCGCTCTCGCCCGCGGAGGCCGTCCCGCTGATCACCGCGCCCCTGCTGCTCGTGCACGGCGACCGGGACCCGTACTTCCCTGTCGACCACCCGAGGATGCTGGCAGGAGCCGCGGGGGACGGGGCGGAGCTCTGGCTGGAGCACGGCATGGGCCACGCGGAGAACGCCGCGGACGAGAAACTGCTGACCCGTATCGCCGACTGGACCGACTCGGCGTGATCCATGATGGACAGCCGACGTACGACGAAAGGGGTGCCGCCATGGCAGCGGGAACGATCCGCTACTGGGCCGCGGCCAAGGCCGCCGCGGGAACCGCGGAGGAGCCTTACACGGCGGACACGCTCGCCGAGGCGCTCGACGGTGTGCGCGAGCGGCACCCCGGTGAGCTGACGCGCGTGCTGCTCCGATGCTCGTTCCTGATCGACGGGAATCCTGTGGGGACCCGTGGTCATGAGACCGTACGGCTTGCCGAGGGCGGCACGGTCGAGGTGCTCCCGCCGTTCGCAGGAGGGTGAACCGCAGACCATGAGCGACAGCGATCAGCAGTATCCGTACGACCCGGGACACGGCCAGCAGTACCAGGGGCAGCGGTACCAGGGGCAGCAGCCCTACGACCCGGCGTACGCGCAGGAGCCGTACGACCCGGCCCACGGGCAGCAGGACCAGCAGCCGGCTTACGGCCGGCCACAGCAGCCCGCGTACGGACAGGAGCCGGCGCAGCCCGCGTACGGCCAGGAACCCGTGCCGCCCGCGTACGGACAGGAACCCGTGCCGCCCGCGTACGGACAGCAGCCCGTGCCGCCCGCGTACGGCACGCAGCAGCCGTACGCGCAGCAGCAGCCCTCCGCGTACCCGGAGCAGAGCGCGTCCCAGGCGTCCGCCGACCAGGGCGCGACCCAGACGTGGCAGGGGCAGACCTGGGACACCCAGTACCAGCCGACGATCCAGCCGCGGCAGAGCGCCGCGCCCACCCCCGCGCAGGGCGCCCAGGGCGCGTATCCGCTGCCCCCCGAGGCTCCGTCGGCTCCGGCGGCTCCGCGGGCCGCACAGGTGCCGTCGGCTCCGGAGGCTCCGGCAGCCGTGCCCGCCGACGCCGGCTACAGCGCGCCCACCACCCTGGGCAACAGCCGGGTCACCGACGCCCAGCGGGCCCGGGCCGAGGGGCGTTCGCCGATCATCGCACCGGGGATCCAGCCCGCCGCGATCACCGCGGGCCTCGGCCTGCTCCTCGCTCTCGGCGCCGCGATCGGCCAGTACGCCCTGCTCGTGCCCCTGGTCCTGCTCCAGGCCGTGACCGCGGCGGGGTGGTTCCGGCTCAACGGCATGTGGCCGGCCAGGCAGGGCATCGCGCTCGCGTTCGCCGGCGGTGTGGTGGCCGACGTCGTGCTGCTCGCCGCGGGCCGGAGCAACGCCCCGGCGGCCATCCTCGGCACGCTCGGCGTCTGGGTGCTGCTCACCCTCGTGCTCCAGCTGCGCAGCCGGGCCGGCGCCGACGAGCGGATGTACGGCCTGACGGCCACCGTCGCCTCGGCCGCGCTCGCCGTGCTGGCCGCCGGGCACCTGGCGGCCGTCCCGGACGCGGTCACGGTGGGTGGCATCGCGGTCGCGGTGGCGGTGCTCGTCAGGGCCCTGCCGCTGCCGGGGCCGGTCTCGGTCGTCGTGGCACTGCTCGCCGGGGCGGGTGCCGGTCTGGTCGCCGGAGCGCTCACGGACTTCGGCGCACAGGCCGCGTTCCTCGGGTTCGCGGCCGGCGGCTGCGCGCTGATCGGCCTGCGGGTCGCGAGCTACGACTACCCGTCCCGCTTCGTGCACATGACGGCCGGGGTGGCGCTGCCGCTCACGGCCGCTGCTCCCGCCGTCTATCTGATCGGCCGGGCGATCGCCTGACGTCCGGACGTCCCTGACGTTCCCTCACTCACACTCCCCGCACCCGGGGAACCGGCGGGGCTGCCCGCTCGTCGATCACTCCGGGCGCGCCGCACGGCGGCAGTAGGCTCACGCCCACAGGGGTCAGGCCGGTCCGAGTGGGGGAACAACAGGCATGCGAGCGCTGCGAATACTGCTGATCATCGCCGTGGTGCTGGGTGGCGTCTTCGTCGCCGTGGACCGCGCCGCCGTGTATTTCGCGGAGTCGGAGGCCGAGGGGCGGGTCTCCTTCGCCGGTGCCGAGGCCGGTTCGACCGAGGTCTCGATCAAGGGCTTCCCCTTCCTGACCCAGGTGGCGGGCTCCGAGCTCGACCGCGTCGACGTCACGGTCAAGGACGTCCGCGCGGGCGCGGCGGGCCGGGAGATACGGATCGGGGAGATCCGGGCCCAGCTGAGTCAGGTGACGCTGGGCGCCGGTTACACCAGCGCGACGGCCTCCCGGGCCACCGGAACGGCCGTCATCTCGTACGCGGCCCTCACCGCGGCGGCCGACGACGGTGTCACGGTCGCCTACGGGGGCGACGGCAAGGTCAAGGTCACCGGCTCGGTCGAGATCCCGCTGGTGGGCCGGACGCTCACGCGCAGCGTGCTCTCCACGGTCACCCTGGTCGACGGTGACACCGTCAGGGTTCACGCCGACGAGGTCCCGGGCGAGGGCATCCCCGGCCTGGAGGGTCTGGTCAGGAAGAAGACCGACTTCGAGCGCAGGATCGCGGGGCTGCCCGACGGCCTGAAGCTGGAGAAGATCGAGGTCGCGCCGGGCGGGCTGGAGATATCCATGACCGGTGCCGAGATCCGGCTCGCCGGATGACGGCACGGCGCGGGTGTCACGGGTAACTCCCACCAGGCCGGGGTAGGGGTCCGCGAAGGCGGCCCGGGACGGCCGATCCAGATAGTGAGACGGGCTCGTCCGTTCCGCAGGCGGCCGCCACCCGGCGGCCGCCCGTCCTCGGGCTGCCGAGGTCATGAGCCGCCCTCTCGTCTCGTATCGCGGACGATCGTGTCTCACCATCCGACACGACGGTGACATCTCCGGCCGTACCTCCCTACGATCGGACGCATGAAGCGACAGGCGGACCTCACGAAGCGGCGGGCAGTAGACCTGTGCCGCGTCGCCGCCATGCTCTGTCGCACCTTCTGAGCGGGACACTCTCCCGTTTTCCCCGGCCCTTCGACCACGTCAGGGCCGAACCCGTGCCTTCCGTACGCGTTCCGCTCCAAGCACCTGCGCGTACACCTCGCACTCCGCACCACCGCACCACCCCGCCGCAGACTGCCCCGGAGGAGAAACACATGAGCCGCGCAGACGTTCTGGTCGACGCCGACTGGGTCGAGGCCCACATCGACGACCCGCAGGTCGCCATCGTCGAGGTCGACGAGGACACCTCGGCGTACGAGAAGAACCACATCAAGAACGCGATCCGGATCGACTGGACCAAGGACCTCCAGGACCCGGTCCGCCGTGACTTCGTCGACCAGGCCGGCTTCGAGAAGCTCCTGTCGGAGAAGGGCATCGGCAACGACACGCTGGTCGTGCTCTACGGCGGCAACAACAACTGGTTCGCCTCGTACGCGTACTGGTACTTCAAGCTGTACGGCCACGAGAACGTCAAGCTGCTCGACGGCGGCCGCAAGAAGTGGGAGCTCGACTCCCGCGACCTGACCGACGCCGTCCCGACGCGCCCGGCCACCCAGTACAAGGCCAAGGCCCAGGACGAGTCGATCCGCGCCTACCGCGACGACGTCGTGAAGGCCATCGGCAGCCAGAACCTCGTCGACGTGCGTTCGCCCGACGAGTTCAGCGGCAAGCTGCTCGCCCCGGCGCACCTCCCGCAGGAGCAGTCGCAGCGCCCCGGCCACGTGCCGAGCGCCCGCAACATCCCGTGGTCGAAGAACGCCAACGACGACGGCACGTTCAAGTCGGACGACGAGCTCAAGGCCCTCTACGAGGACGAGCAGGTCGACCTGGCCAAGGACACCATCGCGTACTGCCGCATCGGTGAGCGCTCCGCGCTCACCTGGTTCGTCCTGCACGAGCTGCTCGGCCAGGAGAACGTCAAGAACTACGACGGTTCGTGGACCGAGTACGGCTCCCTCGTGGGCGTGCCGATCGAGCTCGGCGCCAACAAGTAATTCCGCAGGACCCGATCAGCAGGACCCCGACCAGAAGGACAGAACACCATGTGTGGAGCACAGGCCGGCGGCCCCGACGCTTCGACGATCAAGCCGGGCGAGACGACCATCCAGGGCAGCGTGACCCGCGACGGCGAGCCCGTCACCGGCTACGTCCGTCTGCTGGACTCGACCGGTGAGTTCACCGCCGAGGTCCCGACCTCGGCGACCGGACAGTTCCGTTTCTACGCGGCCGAGGGCACCTGGACGCTCCGCGCCCTGGTTCCGGGCGGCACCGCCGACCGCACGGTCGTGGCGCAGACCGGTGGCCTCGCCGAGGTCGCCATCGCCGTGTAGTTCACGCGCGCACATACGGCCGGAGGGCCGCACCCCAGGGGGTTGGACGCCACCTGGACAGGGGTGCGGCCCTTCGTGCCGTCCGCGTTCGCTTCCGCGCCGAAGAGCCCTACGCTGGAAACATGTACGCCCGGCGCAGGCGCGTCTATTTTCTGATGATGGGCGGATGCCTCTTCCTCTTCGTCTCCGCCTGGGCCTTCGTGCGTCTGTGGTCCGTCCCGGCCGCCGTGGCGATGTGCGTGGTCGCCATGGTCATACCGCCGGTCGCCGCCATCGTCGCCAACCGCAGGGGACCCGAGGACCGTTGGTGGGACGACCCCTCCCGCGCCTCCCGGCCCCCCGACCGCCGCACCCGTGACGAGCCACCCCGTTCGCCACGGCAGCAGCGCACGGGTGACCGGGTCTCGGACGAGTGGTGGGACGAGCTCGACGGCAGGGACCACCGCCGCTAGCGATCAGTAGACGAGGGCCTGGGCGCCGTCCGCCATGGCCTCCTGCACGAAGACCTGGGCGCCGGCGATCCGTACGCCCTCCAGGACGTCCTTCTCCGTGATGTCGCGCCGCGCCGCGCACTGCGTGCACAGCGTGATCCCGCCCCCGGCCAGGATCGAGTCGATCAGATCGGGCAGCGGCGCGGCGTGCGGCAGTTCGAACTCCGCGGCGCGCCCCGGCAGGGCGAACCAGGCGGACTCGCCGGTCAGCCACAGCGAGACCTCGACCCCGCTGGCGACGGCCACGGCCGCCACGGTGAAGGCCTGCGAGCAGCGCTCGGGGGCATCGGCTCCGGCGGTCACCTTGATCACGAGCTTCTTCGGCATGTACCGAACTGTAATCCTCGGCCGTGCAACCTCCCCTGTGACCTGTGGGTCAGTTGTGTGCGCAGGTAATGGAACCCGCGCCTCAGGTCTCTTGGGGGGGGACCCTTTTGGAACCGAACGACACCATTTCCGGCCCGCCGGCCGAGCCGCCCGCCGTACGCCGGCGTCCGCGCGGCCGTACGGCACTGCTGATAGCCGCCGCCGCGCTGCTCGGCATCTCCGGCGGCACGGCGGTCGGCTACGGCATCCAGGCCGAGCGGCCTCCGACGCCGCTGCCCGCGCTGTCGCAGGCGGAGCTGACGTACCCGGCGAAGGCGCTTGCCGCGGACAAGGTCCCGGCCCCGCTGCCCGCCTCGCAGGACCGGAAGGTCAAGACGGACGGCGACCTGCGCAAGCTGCTGCTCGACCGCCCGGCGGGCTGGAGCGAGAACAAGGACACGGACTGGCTGCAGGACGGCTGGATGAGCGTGGGGGACCTCGCGCGTGACTTCACGGAGGAGGACTACATGTTCGAGTACCTCCTGGAGTCCGACATCCGCCGCATCGCCGGTGCCTCCTGGGTGAAGGGCGCGGACCGTGAGGCCGAGATCCGGCTCGTCCAGTTCTCCTCCGGGGTGGGCACGTCCGCCGCGGACTTCGCCGGCGGCCAGCGCTCGTACATGGGGGACCCGGAGGAGGGTGCGGGCAACGAGGGCGACCCGGTCAAGGGGAGCGGTGAGGGCCGCTACTACGTCTACGAGGTGGACCGGAAGCCCGGCTACGAGCCCTTCTACCAGGCCAGGGCACTCATGAACCGCGGCGACATCATGATCGAGATCAATCTGTTCGACAGTCGGCCGATCAGCAAGAAGGACATCCGGACGTTGGCCGAGCAGCAGCTGGAGCGCCTGTGAACGACATGGACCGGCCCGAGTCCGCAGAGGCTCCGGAGACCACAGGCAGTGCCCATGAACCGACCGGCGCCCCGGACCCCGCCGCCCGCCCCGGACGGGCCCGGCGGATCCTGCTCACCGCGCTCCCGCTCGTGCTGGTGCTCGCAGCGGTCGGTGGCGCGGCGACGTACACGAAGATCACGGTCGACGGCGCCGACCGCAGCGTGGAGACCACCGTCTGGAAGGTGTCCGACCGCAAGCCCGGCAAGGACCCCGCGCGTGACACGAGCCGGGGAAGGGCGGACACCGCGCTCAGCAAGCTGATGCTGCCCGTGCCCAAGGGCTACCGGCTCGGCCCGGACGACGGGGAGAACGGCAACGACGACGAGGTGGACGGCGAGCGGGCCGTCGCCGCGATGAAGGAGTCCAACCGGGGGCTGGCGGGCAAGGAGCGCCGGGAGTACGACAAGCGGATCGACAAGCTCCGCGTGCAGGGGATCGTCTTCCGCTCGTACATCACCCAGGAGGACGACCTGGAGGTGCACGCCGCGATCGTGCGGATGAAGAACAAGAAGTCCGTACGGGACTTCCACACCTTCCAGACGGGACTGTTCGACGCCCTCGGGATCTTCCGCGAGGGCCCGAAGGTCAAGGGCCACACCCGGAACGCCGCCTGCTACCTGCAACCGAAGGACAGCGACAGCGACATCGAGGACATGGTGTGCGCGGCCTACGACGGTGAGCTGAGCATCAGCTACTCGGCATCGGGCATCAAGCCCGTCGACAAGGCGGCCGTCGCCGAGCTCCTGAAGGACCAGCTGGACCACATCACGTCCCCGGGGGAGTACATATGACCGAGCAGACGGCCTCGCCGGCCGCCACGGATGTTCCCGCCGCCACGCCCCTCCCGCCGGTGCCGCAGGACCCGCCGGTCCTTCCCGCTCAGGACCCCACGCCCGCGGCGCCCCGCCCGCCCCGCCGCGTCCTGCGGGCGGTCCTCCGGTGGACGGCCGCCGTGCTGGTGCTCGGCGGGATCGGCACGGGCACGGCCGCCGGCATCACGGCGATGGACCGCACGGACGTGCCCGGTCTCGCGACCCGGGACGACGGGCGCTGGGACTATCCGGCGCTGAGCCTGCCGGCCCTGCCCGCCGGTGCGCCCCGGCCGTTCACCGACTTCAACGCGGCGGAGGTCCACCACGCGGACCTGCGGCGTCTGCTGCTGCCCGCGCCCGCCGGGGCCACCGTGGACAAGGACCTCGACGGCGGCTGGGTGGACATCGCCCGTTACGCCGCCGAGTACGGCAAGGGCGACCGGGCCGCTGTGACCGAGCAGCTGGAGAACTCCGCCCTGCGGCACATAGCGGCCCGTGGCTGGACCATGCCGGACGGCACCTCGTCCCGGGTCTATCTGCTCCAGTTCAACTCGGTGGCCTACTCCACCGAGTTCCAGGACAACCTCTTCGACAACGGCTCCCTGCCCCTTCCCCTCGCCGGGATGGCCGAGCCCGACTTCGACGAGGGGTGGAGCGCCACCGACGGAGCGGAATTCACCGCGGTGCACGCGTACACCGAGCCCGAGCCCCACGGCGCCGAGCAGGTCCGCCACGCGTACGTGCTGGCCGGGGACACCCTCGCCCTGGTCGTCCACACCCGCAAGGGCGAGGCCGGTGCGGAGGCCGTTCCGTTCCACCAGACGCTGATCCTCCAGAACCAGCTGCTGGGCTGAGCGGCCGCGCCCGGGAAACCCCGGGCCGCCGCGCCGGGCCCCCACCCATTAGGCTGGGGGCCCGGCCGCCTGCTGCCGTCATGTCGTTCGTTCCGAGGAGCTCCCGTGCTTGAGGCTTTCTTCTCCGCCCTGCTGGTCCTGGTCTGCGTCGGCGTGCTCGCCTTCGCCGGCCTGACCGTGAAGAAGCTGTACCAGGGCCAGCGCTGACCCTCGCCGAACACTTTCCGTACACCCTCACAGATCGTCTGAGCCGCTCATGATCGAGATTCCGTCCGACCTTCACCCGGACCTCGTACCGCTGGCCTTCCTCCTCGGTAACTGGGCGGGTGCGGGCGTCTCCGACTTCCCCGGTGCCGAGAAGTGCAACTTCGGCCAGGAGGTCACCTTCAGCCACGACGGCCGTGACTTCCTCGAGTACGTCTCGCACTCCTGGGTGCTGGACGCCGAGGGCAAGCAGGTCAAGCCGCTCGAGTCCGAGTCCGGCTACTGGCGCATCGACAAGGACCGCAAGGTCGAGATCGTCATGGTCCGCGACCAGGGCATCGTCGAGGTCTGGTACGGCGAGCTGGCGAAGCAGAAGCCGCAGATCGACATCGTCACCGACGCGGTGGCCCGCACTGCGGCCTCCGGCCCGTACAGCGGCGGCAAGCGTCTCTACGGCTATGTGAACAGCGACCTGATGTGGGTCGGCGAGAAGTCCACCCCCGACGTGGAGCTCCGCCCGTACATGTCGGCGCACCTGAAGAAGGTCGTCACCCCGGAACAGGTCGCCGAGATGGCGCGGGGCCTCGGAGACCTGCCGGACGACGGCATCGCGTTCTTCAAGTAGGCCCTCTCGGGGCCGTGGAGCGCCGGTCCGGCGGGCCGGCGCTCGCTCCGCCCTACACTGGGCACGTGGTGAGCACCGACTGGAAGACCGATCTTCGGCAGCGCGGCTACCGGCTGACGCCTCAGCGGCAGCTCGTCCTGGAGGCCGTGGACAAGCTGGAACACGCGACGCCCGACGACATCCTCTGCGAGGTGCGCAGGACGGCGTCGGGCGTGAACATCTCCACCGTCTACCGGACCCTGGAGCTCCTCGAGGAGCTCGGGCTGGTCAGCCACGCCCACCTGGGCCACGGCTCCCCGACCTATCACCTCGCGGACCGCCACCACCACATCCACCTCGTCTGCCGGGACTGCACGAACGTCATCGAGGCCGATGTCGACGTGGTCGCCGACTTCACGGCGAAGCTGCGGGACACGTTCGGCTTCGAGACCGACATGAAGCACTTCGCGATCTTCGGGCGCTGCGCCGACTGCACCGCGAAGGCCGGTGCACCGGAGGAACCCGGCAGCGCCCACTAGCAAGGGCCGCGCGGGTCGTACGCTGGTCGCATGAAGAGCCCCTTGCTGTCCCTGCCCGGCGCCGTCCCCGCCGAGGGGCGCGACGAAGGCGTCGCCGCGCACTACGGCGACCTGTTCCGTGAGCAACGCGCCCTCGCCGACGGCAGCGGCCTCGTCGACCTCTCGCACCGCGGGGTCGTCACGGTCACCGGTGACGACCGGCTGGCCTGGCTGCACCTGCTGCTCACCCAGCACGTCAGCGACCTCGCGCCGAACCAGGCGACCGAGGCGCTGATCCTCTCCGCCAACGGGCACATCGAGCACGCCCTCTATCTGGTCGACGACGGCACGACGGTGTGGATGCACGCCGAGCCGGAGACCCAGGGCGAGCTGATCGCGTACCTGGAGTCGATGAAGTTCTTCTACCGGGTCGAGGTCGCCGACCGCACCGAGGACATCGCCGTCGTGCACCTTCCGGCCGGCTCGATCGCCGAGGTCCCGGACGGTGCCGCCGTACGGGAGACGGCGCACGGCCGCGACCTCTTCCTGCCCCGGGCCGACCTGGAGTCGTACGCGGCCGAGCACGGCCCGGTGGCCGGGATCCTGGCGTACGAGGCGCTTCGCGTCGAGGCGCACCGCCCGCGGCTGAACTTCGAGACCGACCACCGCACCATCCCGCACGAGCTGGGCTGGATCGGCAGCGCCGTGCATCTGCAGAAGGGCTGCTACCGGGGCCAGGAGACGGTCGCCCGTGTCCACAACCTGGGGAAGCCGCCGCGCCGCCTCGTCTTCCTGCACCTCGACGGCAGCGAGGTGCACCTGCCCGGCCACGGGACGCCGGTCAGGCTCGCCGCCGACGGCCAGGAGGGCCGCCAGCTCGGCTTCATCACCACCTCGGCCCGCCACCACGAACTGGGGCCGATCGCCCTGGCGCTGGTGAAGCGGAACGTCGCGGTGGACGCGGAGCTGATCGCGGGGGACACCGCGGCGGCGCAGGAGACGGTCGTCGAGCCGTAGGCCGGGTCCTGGAGGGCCCGCTACACCTCGACGAGCACGGTGAACGGGCCGTGGTTCGTGAGCGAGACGCGCATGTCCGCCCCGAACCGGCCCGTCTCCACCTGCGCCCCGAGGGCGCGCAGCTGTGCGACGACCTCGTCGACCAGCGGCTCGGCCACGTCGCCCGGCGCGGCGGCGTTCCACGTGGGCCTGCGGCCCTTCCTGGCGTCCCCGTAAAGAGTAAATTGCGAGATCACCAGCAGGGGCGCGTTCACGTCCGAGCAGGACTTCTCGCCTTCCAGGACGCGCAGGGTCCAGAGCTTGCGGGCGAGCTGCGCCGCCTTCTCCGCGGTGTCCCCGTGGGTGACCCCCACCAGCACACACAGTCCCTCGCCGACGATCTCGCCGACCGTTCCGGTCCCCGACGGATCGTCCGCGGCGCCCGCCACGGTGACGCTCGCGCCGTCCACTCTCTGTATCACTGCACGCATACAGACCAACCTATCTTGGGCCGAACGGGTACAGAGCACCTGCGTGAACACCCTGCGTAGTGGCACCATGCACGATGTCGGTGTGCCGACGCACCGGTCGAGGGGACGGATCATCATGACGACACATGGAAACGGGCCATCACCCGGTGCCGTACCAGGGACACGCACACCGGCCGGCTTGCGGCCGCCGGTGCAGCGGACCGTTGCTGTGCCCGGCCAGCTGCCCGCCCTGCCGGTGCAGCTGCCCGGAGCGGTGTCCGTGCCCGGGCAGACCGGGGGCGGTGCGGTCGAAGGACTGGCCTCCGTACGCCCGCAGCCCGAGTTCAGGGGGCTGCGGCTGCCGGAGCTGCGCTCGCTGCGCCGTGACGCCCAGCGCGACGAGGCGGACCTCAGCTACGTACGCCGTCTGGTCCAGGGCCGGATCGACATCCTGCGCGCCGAGCTCGCCCGCCGGGTGGACCCCGAGTCGCCCGTCGTGGACCGGCTCTCGGAGATCCTCGCCGACACCCCGTCCCTCCACCGCTCCTCGGTCAGGCACGTCACCCTCACCACGCCGCGCAGCGACGAGTACCGCCGGCTGGCGGCGGACACGCTCGCGGAGGTCGAGCTCTCCGACCTCGACGCCCGGACGGACGAGGAGCTCCTCACCGCCATGGGACGGCTCGTCCGCTACGAGCGTCAGGTCTCCCGGCGGCGTCACCGGCTCCAGCGGACCGTCGACGATTGCAGCGCGGAGATCGCCCGCAGGTACCGTGACGGGGAAGCACAAGTAGAGGACCTGCTCGCCTGAGGTGATCCTTCGGGGGCGGGTCACGCCCGTCCCCGGAAGGCCACCAGCCCCATGAGCTCCTCCATAGCCTCGTACGCGTCCTCGTCGCCCGTGCCCCCGGTCCTGGCCGAGGTCGTGCGGTCCGGCTTCACGGAGGGCCACCACAGGGGGTCGCTGGTCGTCCTGGCCGCCGACGGGAGCGTGGAGCTCGCGCTCGGCGACCCGGCGGCCCCGGTCTTCCCGCGCTCGTCCAACAAGCCGATGCAGGCCGCCGCGATTCTCCGGGCCGGTCTCGACCTCTCCGGGGAGCGGCTGGCGCTGGCGGCCGCGAGCCACTCGGGCGAGGCCTTCCACCTCGACCTGGTGCGCACGATGCTCGCCGAGCACGGGCTGACCCCGGACGACCTGCGGACGCCGCCCGATCTGCCCCTGGACCCCGTCGAGGCGGAGGCGTACCTCGCCGCCGGGGGTGTGCGGGAGCCGCTCACCATGAACTGCTCCGGCAAGCACGCGGCGATGCTCGCCGTCTGTGTGCGCAACGGATGGGACACCGCGACGTATCTCGATCCGTCCCACCCGCTCCAGCGGCTGGTCGGCGAGGTCGTCGCGGAGTCGGCGGGCGAGCCCGTCGCCTCGATCGGCACGGACGGCTGCGGGGCGCCGCTGATGGCGATCGGGCTGGTGGGCCTGGCCCGCGCGTTCCGGGCATTCGTGCTGGCGGAGCCGGGCGCGGCGGAGCGCCGGGTCGCGGACGCGATGCGGGCGCACCCCGAGTACGTCGCGGGCACGCGCCGGCCGGACACCTGGCTGATGCGGGAGGTGCCGGGCGCGCTCTCCAAGATGGGCGCGGAGGCGGTCCAGGCGCTCGCCCTTCCGGACGGCAGGGCCCTGGCCTTCAAGATCGACGACGGCTCCACCCGCGCCCTGGGACCGGTGCTGGCCCGCGCCCTCGGACTGCTGGGCGTCGACGCCCCGGTGGTGTCCCGCATCGGGCGGGCCCCGCTGCTGGGCGGCGCCGCCGAGGTCGGCGAGATCCGGGCAGCGTTCTGAGAGAGGCGTCCGGGCAGCGGCGGGGGCCGGAAAAGCGGGCGACAGCGCGAACGCGTGGTGCCTAGCGTGGACCGCATGAGCCTTGATCCGCGTACCGTCTCCGAAGCCGAATTCCCCGACTGGATGCGCGCCGTGGGGATCGGGTTCCTACGGGCGGCGGCCTCGGCGCCGCCGGAGGAGGAGGTCGCGGTGCGCCTGGAACACACCGATCTCTCCCGTGTCCAGGGGGTGTTCGACGCGGGGCGCTGTGTGGCGACCTTCCGGTCGTTCGCCCAGGAGCTGACCGTCGTCGGCGGCGCGAAGGTGCGGGCCGACGCGGTCACCGGCGTGACGGTGACTCCCACGCACCGCCGGCGCGGGCTGCTCAGCCGGATGATGGCCGCGGACCTGGCGGCGGCGAAGGAGCGGGGCGACGTGGTCGCCTCGCTGATCGCCGCCGAGTACCCGATCTACGGGCGGTACGGATTCGGGCCGGCCGCCTGGTCCGCGGAGTGGGAGATCGACGTCCCCAGGGCCGGACTCGACCCGCGCGGCCGGGTCCCCTCGGAGGCGGACGGCGGCCGCATCGAGCTGGTTGACGGCGCGGACGTACGCAAGCTGGGCCCCGAACTCCACGGCCGTTTCGCCGGGCGCCGGCACGGCGTGGTCTCCCGGGACGAGCGCTGGTGGCAGCGCAGCACGGGCGTGGACGTGCCGGCGTCCGACAAGTGGACCGAGCCGTTCTACGCGGTGTACCGGTCGCCGGACGGGGAGGCGGACGGGCTGATCACCTACCGCGCCGACGACAAGTGGGGCGACCGGAAGCAGCCGCTCAACACGGCGACGGTGGCCGGCATGATCGCGACGACCCCGGCGGCGGAACGCGCCCTGTGGCACTTCGTCTGCTCCATCGACTGGATCACCACGGTCCGCTCGGGCCACCGCGCTCCCGACGACCTGCTCCCGCTCCTCCTGCCGGACCCGCGTGCCGCCCGCGTCGTGACCCAGTCGGACTGGCTGTGGCTGCGCGTCCTGGACGTTCCCCGGGCCCTGGAGGCACGTACGTACGCGACCGAGGGCTCCCTGGTCCTGGACGTCCGGGACGGAGCGGGCCTGGCGGGCGGCCGTTTCCTGCTGGAGGCGTCACCGTCCGGCGCCTCGTGCGCCCCCACGACACGGGACCCCGACCTCACGCTGGGCGTGGCGGAGCTGGCCACCCTCTACCTGGGCGACGAGTCGCCGGTGCGGCTGGCGGCGCTGGGCCGGCTCGACGAGCACCGGGCTGACGCGGCGGCGAAGGCGGACGCGGTGTTCCGGACACCACGGCGGCCGTGGTGTCCGGACGTGTTCTGAGGCTTCACCGCGGGCCTGCCGGGGTCAGCTCCTGAGGAATTCCAGGAGGTCCTTGTTGAACCTCTCCTTGTCGCCGGGGACGAGCGCGATGCCGTGCGAACTGCCCTCGTACACCTTGAGCGTCGCGTTCCTCAGGAGCTCGGCGGCCTTGCGGCCGGTCGCGTCGATCGGCACGATCTGGTCGTCGTCGCCGTGGACGACGAGCGTGGGGATGTCGAACTTCTTCAGGTCCTCGTGGAAGTCGGTCGCGGCGAAGGCGTCCACACAGTCCACCCCGCCCTCGATGGTCTGGGCCATGGCCATGGCCCAGAAGGCGTCCTGGTTTCCCTGGGTGACCTTGTTGCCGTCCCGGTTCGCCCCGAAGAACCCGACGGCGGTGTCCTTCCAGAACTGCGAGCGCTCGGCCAGGATGCCGTCCTTGATGCCGTCGAAGACCGACTGCGGCACACCTTCGGGGTTGCCCGGCCCCTGGAGCATCAGCGGCGTGATCGCCGAGAGGAGCACGGCGGACCTGACGCGGTCCGTGCCGTGCCGCCCGATGTAGCGGGCCAGTTCGCCGCCGCCCATCGAGTGGGCGACCAGGGTGACGTCCCGCAGGTCGAGCTGTGTGAGGAGGTCGTCGAGGTCGTCGGCGAAGGTGTCGAAGTCGTACCCGTCGTAGACCGGCGTCGACCGCCCGTGGCCCCGGCGGTCGTGGGCGATGCCCCGGAAACCGGCGTCCGCGACGGCCTTCAGCTGGTCCTGCCAGGCGTCGCCGTTCAGCGGCCAGCCGTGGATGAAGACCACGGGGCGGCCCTTGCCCCAGTCCTTGTAGAAGATGTCGACACCGTCGCGGGTCGTGCAGATCGGCATGATGAACCTTTCGGGTCTGCGGCAGGCCGGAGCCCTTCTCATCCCCTGTTCCATCCTCCACACGGTGGCTCCGACCGCACCTCGGCGAGGGGTGGCCCGCCGGCGTACAAGCGTCTCCATTGCGTCTGCGCGGACGTGATCCGTGGCGCCTTCGCGCTGGAGCAGCCGGGGCCCGCTCCGGTGCGGCTCCCCGTGACCGTGCACCGGGTCCGCGAGGTGCCGGCGCGGGCCAGGAGGCCCCTCTGCCTCGCCTCCCTGCCGTCCCGGCGCGAGGTCATGGGGGTGTACGACCGCCGGCTCCGGGGTGTCACCGCGTCCGCGTCCTGAAGAGCACCCCCGACAGGGACACGGCCACCAGCAAAATCCCGGCCGCCCACGCGAGCGCGGTCCAGGGGGCGTTGCCGACGGGCTGGTCCAGGAGCAGGCCGCGGAGGGATTCGATGGCCGGGGTGACCGGCTGGTTGTCGGCGAAGCCGTGGAGCCAGCCCGGCATGCTGTCGACCGGGACGAACGCGCTGCTCGGGTACGGGAGGAACGACATGAAGAAGGTGAATCCGCCGGCCGCCTCCGGTGTGCGGGCGAGCAGGCCGATGGCCGCCGAGATCCAGGACAGCGCCACGATGTAGGCGAGGAGCACCGCGGTGACGGCGAGCCAGCCCGCCGGGGTGGCTGCGGGGCGGAAGCCGATGAGCAGGGCCACGGCGAACACCAGGGTGGTGGAGACCAGGTTGCGTACGGTGCTCGCCACCACGTGGCCGGCCAGCACCGGCGTCCCGCCGATGTCCATGGAGCGGAAGCGGTCGATGATGCCGCCCTTCATGTCCTCGCTCACCGCGACGGCGGTGGTGGCCGAGCCGAAGCCGGCGCAGAGGAACAGGACGCCGGGGACGACGTACATGACGTACGTGTCGTAGCCCGCCCCGGTGTCGATCGCCCCGCCGAAGAAGTAGACGAAGATCAGCATCAGCATGATCGGCAGCATCATCGACGTGATGACGGCGTCGACGTTGCGGCGGCTGATCCGCAGACTGCGGCCGGTCATGACCGTGGCGTGGGTCAGGGCTCCGGGTGCGTCAGACATGGGCGGGTGCCTCCGTCTTCTCGGCGGTGAGGGCGAGGAACACGTCGTCGAGGGTCGCGCTGTGCACGGAGAAGCGGTCGACGTCGGTGCGGTGCGGGTCGATCTCGTCGAGCAGGGCGCGGGCATGGGCGGCGGTGCCGTCGGTGGGGATGCCCAGCGTGAGGGTCTCGGGGGCGTGGTGGACGGCCCGGGTCGCGAGCCGGAGGTAGGCCTCGCGGCTGCTGAGGACGAGGTCCAGACGGTGTCCCGCGACGCGTGACTTCAGGTCCTCCGGGGTGCCCTCGGCGACGCTGCCGCCCTGGTGGAGCACGGTGATCCGGTCGGCGAGCTGATCCGCCTCCTCCAGGTACTGGGTGGTGAGCAGCACCGCGGCGCCCCGGCCTGCGAGGTCGCGGACGACCTGCCAGAGCTCGCGGCGGCTGCGCGGGTCGAGGCCGGTGGTGGGCTCGTCGAGGAAGAAGACGCCGGGCTCGGGCGAGCCCACCAGTCCCGCCGCCAGGTCCAGGCGGCGCCGCATTCCCCCGGAGTACGTACGGGCCTGTCGGCGGGCCGCGTCGGTGAGGTCGAAGCGTGCGAGGAGTTCCTCGGCGCGGCGCCGCGCCGAGCCGCGGGGCAGGCCGGACAGCCGCGCCATCATCCGCAGGTTCTCCTCGCCGGTCAGCGTCTCGTCCACGGCGGCGAACTGTCCGGTCAGGCTGATGGCGCGGCGCACCCGGGCCCGGTCGGTGACGACGTCGTGCCCGGCGACGCGGGCCGTGCCGGAGTCGGCGGTGGTGAGGGTGGCGAGGATCCGCACGGTCGTGGTCTTGCCCGCGCCGTTGGGGCCGAGCAGTGCGTGGATCCCGGCGCGGGCGACCTGGAGGCCGACGCCGTCCAGGACCCGGACCCGGGCCCCCGCTCCTCCGTAGGACTTGGTCAGGCCGTGCGCCTCGATCATGACGTCGTTCATGGCCGTGGACATGATGGTCCCCCTTCTGCGTATGGCATACGCGTTACTGCGTAAGCATTACGCAAACCTAGGATGGTGGCAAGCCAGTACTGGGGAAGGCGGCCTTCGGGTGACGGAGAGAAGCAGCGCGTCGGGCGGCACGGGCCTGCCGGCCAGCATCGAGGCCGCGTGGGGTCTGCGGGACCGGCCGGTCAAGGGACCGAAGCCCGGCCTGACGCTGGACCGCATCGTCGCCGCGGCCGTGGAGGTGGCGGCGGCGGAGGGGCTCTCGGCCGTCTCCATGGGCCGGGTCGCCAAGGAACTGGGCGCCTCCACGATGTCGCTCTACCGCTACGTCTCCGCCAAGGAGGAGCTGTACGTCCTCATGCAGGAGGCGGTCATGGGCGTCCCCGAGCCGCTGCCCGCGCTGGAGGAGGGGGCGGGCTGGCGGGAGGCGATCAGCCAGTGGGCGTGGGCCCAGCGCCGGATGTTCGGGCGTCACCTGTGGTCCCTGCGCATCCCGATCGGGGGTCCGCCGGCCAGCCCCCACATGGTGCTGTGGTGGGAACAGGGTCTCCAGGCGCTGGCGGGCAGCGGCCTGTCGCCGGGCGACAAGATCTCGGTGATCCTGCTCATCTCGGGCTTCGTACGGAACGAGGCGACGCTCATGAGCGACATCTCCGCCACGGTCGAGCGCAAGGGAATCTCTGCCGAGGAGTTCATGGCGCGGTGGGAGCGGACCGTGCGCAGGCTCGTCGACCCGGTACGCAATCCGGAGCTGGCGAGCCTGCTGGACACGGGGGTCATGAGTGAACCCGGGGACCCCGACTACGAGTTCGTGTTCGGCCTCGCACGGATCCTCGACGGTGTCGAGGCGCTCATCGAGAAGGGCGCACCGTCATGAGCGCCGAGAAGATCAGTCTGCGCGAGCGGAAGAAGCGGCTCACCTACGAGGCCGTCTCCGAGGCCGCGATCTCGATGTTCCTCGAACGGGGTTTCGACAAGGTCTCGGTGGCCGAGGTGGCGGCTGCGGCCGACATCTCGAAGCCGACGCTGTTCCGCTACTTCCCCACCAAGGAGGACCTGGTCCTGCACCGGTTCGCCGACCACGAGGACGAGGCGGCCCGCGTCGTCGGCGGACGGCCGGACGGCACCTCCCCCCTGGACGCTCTGCGCCGCCACCACCTCGACGGCCTGGACCGCCGCGACCCGGTGACCGGGCTCTGCGACCACCCGAACGTGCTGGCCTTCCACCGGCTGCTCTACGGGACCCCGTCCCTCGTCGCCCGCCTGTACGCCTACCAGGGCCGCTCCGAGGCCGCGCTCGCCCGCGTCCTCGACCCCGGCGCCCCGGTGGCGGCACGTCTCGCGGCGGGCCAGATCATCGCCGTACTGAGGATCCTGGCCGAGGAGAACTGGCGGCGTATCGACGCGGGGGAGAGCACCGCCCAGGTCTACGGGGACGCGGTGGAGGCCGCCGGTCTGGCCTTCGCCCAGCTGGAGAGCGGGCTGCTCATGCCTCGTCCCGGAGAAGCTCCTCGGTGAACACGGCGCGGTGCGCGGCCAGCCACGCCTGGTGGCGGTCCCAGCGCTCCCAGCCGCCGCGTGCCGCGAGGGCGCGCACATGGAGGGGGTCGCCGTCGCGTACCCGCCGCTCGCTGAAGGCGCGGGCAGCCGCCGCGGCCTGTTCGACCGCCGGGAGGAGAGCGGTGCGGTCCTCGGCCGTCAGACCGTAGCCGTCGGCGAGGACGCGGAGCCGGTGCGCGGTGTCGGGGCCCTCCGCGAACATCGGCACCCAGTAGCGCGCGGCCGTGGCGACGTCCCACAGCGGACGGCCGGGAGCGGTGAGGTCGAAGTCGATGAGGGCGGCGGCGCGGCCCTCGCGGAAGACCACGTTCTCCGGGCAGACGTCGTTGTGGCAGAGGATCAGGGCGGTGTCCGGCAGTGACGCGGCTTCCGGGTCGGCCAGTCCGGCCGCCCACGGGACGGTGCGGTCCACGGGCAGGGAGGCGGACGCCCGGTGCAGCCGCCGCAGCAGCACGCCGACCGAGCGCAGCGCCCCGTCCGTCAGCGACCAGGGCGGGAAGGGCGGGAGCGGCACGTCGCCGGGGACGTGGCCGAGCCGCTCGCGGAGGCCGTCGTCGCTCGTCCCCATGGGTGTGGGGGCGCCGTCGAAGCCTGCGGCGGCCAGCGCCCTCAGATGGGCGTGGAGTGCGGGGGTGTGCGGCTGGGCCGGCCGCTCGACCGTGTCCCCCCGTCGGACGACGGCGCCCGGATGGGTCATGCCGCCGCCCAGCACTTCTCCCTCGCCCGCGCTCATGCCTCTCCCGGAGTGATGCCGAACGGCCCGTGCAGATCGGCCGGTTCGCGGAAATGTACGCCGGTCATGCCGAGCGCGACGGCCGCTTCGACGTTCTCCCGGCTGTCGTCCACGAAGAGGCACCGGTCCATCGGCACCCCGGCCCGTGCGGCGGCGATCCGGTAGATCGCGGGGTCCGGCTTGGCGACCCCCTCGACGGCGCTGCTGACCACATGGTGGGCGATGTCCGCGAGCCCCAGGACGGCGAGGTCCTCGGCCAGCCGGGGTGTGGCGTTGGTGACGAGCACCAGCGGTACGCGGGCCCGTATCCGGCGCAGCAGGGCGACGACCCTTCCGTCCGCCCGGAACGGCGCCTCCGCGAGCGCCCTGCCCAGCTCCCGGGCCTTGGCCTCGCCGACCCGGTGGGTGAGGGCGAGCGCGACGGACCCGGCCCACTCCTCCAGGGTGATCCGGCCGAGGAGGAGCGGGAGGTCGACCTCGGGGGCGTACGCGATGTCCTCCGTGGTGCCCTCCGGCAGGCCGGCCGCCCGCTCCAGGGCGGCCAGGTGCGTCACGTCGTAGAAGCGGACCACGTTGTCGAGGTCGCACAGCACGGCGTCGTAGGCCAGGTCACGTGTCACCGCTCGGCCTTCTCCGTCACGTCCAGGGCCGCTCCGTACAGCCTCGACACCTGGAGCCTGATCACCACGCGGCGCTCGGCCACAGCCTGCTCCAGGAAGGCGCGTTCGTCCGCGGGGTCGTCGAAAGGCGGTGCCAGGGAGAGGAGTTCCCGTCCGACGGCGTCTCCGGCGACCGCGGTCGGCTCCGACACCTCCGCCAGCCCCTCGGCCACGGCGAACGACCAGACGTCGCCGCCGTCGACATGCAGGGAGGCATGAGGATTCCGCCGCAGGACGCGGGTCTTGAGTCGGCCCTCGGTGGAGGAGACGCGCAGGACGCGCTCGTCGGCGGCCCAGCGGTACAGCACGGTCGACAGGTGCGGATGGCCCGTGGAACGGACCGCTGCGAGCACTCCGAACTGCTGCTCCTGGAGGATCCGGGAGAGTGCCCGGTCGGTGAGGGTGCGGGGCGCGGGCCCGCTCTTCGTCCCGTCAGTGGTGTTCATGGTTCTGACCTTTCGGGGTTCGGGGATCGGCTCTTCAGGGGCGAGTCGTGGTGGAACCGGCGGGCCGCAGGACGAGGAGCGCCACGGCGAAGGCGGCGACGAGCAGTCCGGTGCCGACGGCGAACGCGAGCTGATGGCCGCCGGTCAGTGCCTCGGCCCGGCCGTGGCCTTCGTTCAGCAGTCGGTCGGTCCGGGACGCCGCCAGTGTGGTCAGCACCGCGACCCCGACGGCCATGCCGATCTGCTGGGTGGTGTTGAAGACCCCGGAGGCGAGCCCGGCGTCGTCCCTGCCCGCACCGGACATACCGAGGGACGTGAGCGCGGGCAGCGCGAGACCGAAGCCGGCCGCGAGGAGCATGACGGGGAGCACGTCGGTGGCGTACCGCGCGTCCACGGGGATCCGGGTGAGGAACCCGAGGGCGCCGATCAACAGGACGATGCCGGTCAGCAGCACGGCGCGTTCGCCGAACCGGGCGTTGAGCCGGGCCGAGACACCGAGGGAGACACCGCCGATGACGACGGCGGCGGGGAGCATGGCGAGACCGGTTCCGGCGGCGCCGTATCCGAGGACGTTCTGCAGATGCTGCGCGACGACGAACTGGAACGAGAACAGCGCGGCGACGATGAGGACCAGGACCAGGTTGGCCCCGGCGACACTGCGTGAACGCAGGATCCTCAGGGGCATGAGTGGGGTCCGGGCGGTGGCCTGACGGACGACGAACGCTCCGAGCAGTGCGAGCGCGACGGCCCCGAGCCCGAGGGTGGGCGCGGATGCCCAGCCGTACTTCTCCGCCTTGACCACGGTGTGGATCCCCAGCATCAGGCCCGCCGTCACGAGACCGGCCCCGACGGCGTCGGCGCCTGCGGCGAGGCCGGTGCCACGGTCGGCGGGCAGGACCCGGCGGGCGACCAGGAGGGACACCACGCCGATCGGCAGGTTGATGAAGAAGATCCAGTGCCAGCTGAGGGCATCGGTGAGGACCCCGCCGAGCACCTGCCCGACGGACGCGCCGGCGGCTCCTGTGAACGAGAACACGGCGATGGCCCTGGCCCGTTCGCGGGGTTGGCCGAACAGGGTGATGAGGATGCCGAGCCCGACGGCGGAGGCCATCGCGCTGCCGACCCCCTGGAGGAAGCGGGCGGCGACGAGCATCGCGGGGGTCGTGGCCGCACCGGCCAGCAAGGACGCGACGGTGAAGACCGCGGTGCCGGCCATGAACACGCGGGTGTGGCCGATCAGGTCGCCGAGGCGGCCCGCGAGCAGGAGCAGGCTGCCGAAGGCGATCAGGTAGGCGTTGACCACTCAGGTGAGTCCGGCGGAGGTGAAGCCCAGGTCGCGCTGGATGGTGGGCATGGCCACGGTGACGATCGAGCCGTCGAGAGTGAGCGTGAGCATCCCCGCGGCGATCACGGCGAGGGCGGCACCGCGGTGGCGTGCGGCCGCCCCGGACGCGCGGGGTCCGGAGGCGCTGGGCTCGGAGGTGCTGGAGCTGGGGCGGTGGTGCGAGGCATCGACAGCCATCGGTCTTCTCCTGTCGGAAGGTTCGACAAGAGAGACCGTAAAAGATGGTTCTGTTGCGGACTATCTTTTACGGTCCCGCCTGGAGCGGCTATCCCTGCCCCTGGCGCGCCCGCCGCACGGGCCGGGGGTTCTCCGAGGGGGTGGCCAGGTGGCCCGTGGCCAGCTGGTCAAGTGCGCGCAGCAGCGCCTCGCGGTCACCGTCGGGGAGGGCTGCCAGGGCCTCCCGGTGTACCCGGTCGACGATTTCCTGGCTCTTCACGGCGACCCGGGCGCCTTCCTCGGTCACGGCGATGATCCGGGCCCGCCGGTCGCGCCTGGAGGGGCGCCGCTCGGCCAGCCCCGCGCTCTCCAGGGCGTCCACGGTCACCACCATCGTGGTCTTGTCCATGTCGCCGATCTCGGCGAGCTGGATCTGGGTGCGCTCCTCCTCCAGGGCGTGGACCAGGACACAGTGCATGCGTGCGGTCAGCCCGATCACGTCCAGTGCGGCCGCCATCCGGGTCCGCAGGACGTGGCTGGTGTGGTCGAGGAGGAAGGACAGGTCCGGTGCCGTGCGGGCGGCGGGAGTGAGGGCGGTCATGCCGCCAGCGTAACAATTCGTACTGTGACAGATCGTCCGCAAGGAGACGTCAGGGCGTCCGTCTGGCTCTACCGCGGCAGCTCGTACCGGAGCAGGGACTTCGCGTACGGCTCCCCGGTTCTCTCGGCGTAGGCCATGCGCTCCTTCACCTCGCGCAGCGTGCGCGGGCGGTAGCCCGGTCCGTCGCAGCAGCCCATATGGAAGCGGACGCCGGCGTTCACCAGCACCGAGAGGGCCCGCCACGCGTCGGTGTCCCGCCGCCGCGGGGCCGCGAAGGCGGAGCCGACATGGGTCAGCGTCCCGGCGCACCGGGGGCAGACGCGGTCGGTCCGCTCCCTGTCGTAGGGCTGCTTGTACGAGGCCCGGCACGGCAGGCAGACGTACGAGGTCTTGGACGGAGGCATGCGGCCAGGGTAGGGCGCGCGCCCCGGCCGTTCGACCGGTTTACGCGCCCCCGGCCCGGCGGCCGCGCCCGCGCCGCAGTCGGACGGGCCGGCGCCGCAACAGCCTTCGGCTCCGCGGGCGTTCGCCGGGCGGCGGGCCGCCGCGGCCGGTCTCCCACGGGCGGTCGGGCGAGAGCAGCGGGGCTTTGCGCTCGGCCTGCGCCCGGATCTCGTGGTGGGCGTCGTGGGCGGTCACCCGGAACGCCTCGTCGTAGGAGGCCAGCGCCGCGCTGATGGCCGCACCGGCGGTGCCGCGCCGCCGGACGCGGGACGCCAGCCACCTGAAGATGCCCATGACGGCGGCGAGCGCGAGCGCGACCACGAGAAGCGGCAGGACGTCGCTCATGAGGCCTACGCCACGGGACCGGAGGCCGGGTCGAGCCCGCCCGGCCTCCGGTGCACGGCCTCACGCACCCCGGTCGGCTTCACGGGCCGCGCGCTCCAGCCGGCTCCGGTGGTCCGCCCACCACGCGGCGTCGCCCGGCGGGATGCTGTCGTTGCCCTTGCTCATCCCCACGGCCCCGTCGACGAGTTCGCGGACGATGTCGGCGTGCCCGGCGTGCCGGTGCGTGTCGCCGATGACGCGGACCACGGCATGGTGCAGCGTCACCTCGGCCCGGTGGCTCGGCCACCACGGGACGGTGCCGACCGTCTCCAGCGGCAGCGCGTCGAGCGTCGCGTCCGCGTGGGCCCAGGCCCGGCGGTAGAGCCCCACGATCTGCTCCCGCGACTCGTCGGCGGTCGCCCACATGTCCGCGTTGGGCTCGGCCCCGTCCTCGACCCACGGCAGCGCCTCGCCGGACGGCCGCCCGAACGTGTCGCCGAGGTAGCCCAGTTCCACACTGGCCACGTGCTTGACCAGGCCCAGGAGGTTGGTGCCGGTCGGCGTCAGGGGGCGTCGTGCGTCGTACTCGGAGAGCCCTTCGAGCTTCCAGAGCAGGGCGTCACGGGCCGACTGCAGGTAGAAGTGGAGGTCGGCCTTGGCATCGGGTGCGGTCATGACGCCCAGCCTGCCCCGCCGGAGCCCCCCACGGAAGCCCGTCCACCGTCGGTCGTCGGGAGGCTACGGACTGGCGGTGGCCCCTTATGTCCGGGTTCGGGCGTCCGTGACTTCCCGATGAGCTGCGGCTCAGCCGGCCGTGGAGCTTGCGATGCGTTCCGCGGCCTGGGCGGGGGTGAGGTCCGTGGTGTCGATCACCTCGGCCTCGTCGTGCAGCCAGGTGCGTGCCGCCTCGGCGTAGGGCTCGAGGTGCTGGAGGCGGAACGTGGAGGGGCCGAGAACGAGGTCCCCCTCGATGCGGCCGCGCAGGGTGTCCTGGTCCGCGTGGAGGACGAAGTGCCGCACCGGGATCCTGTGCCGGGCGAGGCCCGCGCTGATCTCGCGCCAGTACTGCTCGACCAGCACGGTCATGGGCATCACCAGGGTGCCGCCGGCGTAGTCGAGCACGTGGCGTGCGGTCTCGACCACGAGGGGCCGCCACGGCGGCCAGTCCTGGAAGTTGCCCGTCCAGGGCAGTCCCGGAGTGATGTCCATGAGCGTCTCGCCGACCTTCTCGGCGTCGAACACCCGCGAATCCGGGATCAGCTTCTGCACGAGCGCGCTGGTCGTCGTCTTGCCGGCGCCGTGGGTGCCGTTGAGCCACACGATCATGGGTCCGACGCTAGCGCCGCGCGGCCCGGGGCAGGCGGGCACGGTGGGGGTTCGGTACGGCGCTGTGACATGACGCGGAACACTTTTGCAAGCAGGCGCTTGCAATAGTTAGCAAGGCTGATGCAGTATCGACCCATGGCATCACTCAACGTCGGCAATCTCGGTGAGTACCTGCGTGAGCAGCGGCGTACCGCGCAGCTCTCCCTGCGGCAGCTCGCCGACGCCGCCGGAGTGTCCAATCCGTATCTCAGCCAGATCGAGCGCGGTCTGCGCAAGCCGAGTGCCGAGGTGCTGCAGCAGGTCGCCAAGGCCCTGCGGATCTCGGCCGAGACGCTCTATGTGCGGGCCGGGATCCTCGACGAGCGGGAGCGGGAGGAGCTGGAGACGCGGGCGGTCATATTGGCCGATCCGTCGATCAACGAGCGGCAGAAGAGCGTGCTGCTGCAGATCTACGACTCCTTCCGCCGGGAGAACGGTTTCGATGTCGCGCCCGACACCGGCGCCGAGTTCCACGGTGCCGCCGACGCGGAGAGCAGAATCGGTGCCGACGCGGAAAGCGGTACCGACGCGGACGGTGCCGGTCCGGATGCCCGCGGCCCCCGCACGGCCGGCGGCAGTGATGCAGACCCACCAGCGAACTGACTTCTGATGATCCGGGAGGACCACAGTCATGGCCATCACCGATGACCTGCGCAAGACCCTCACCGACCCCACCCCCCTCTACTTCGCCGCCGGCACGGCCGACCTCGCCGTGGAGCAGGCGCGCAAGGTGCCCGCTCTGCTCGACCAGCTCAGGGCCGAGGCCCCCGAGCGGATCGAGGCCGTGCGCAACACCGACCCGAAGGCCGTTCAGGAGCGGGTCACCACGCAGGCCAGGGAGGCTCAGGCCACCGTGCAGGCGAAGGTGACCGAGGTCTTCGGGGCGCTGGACACCGACCTGAAGAAGTGGGGCGAGACCGCCCAGGACCTGGCGCTGCGGAGCGTGGGTGTGGCCGCCGAGTACGCGGTCCGGGCCCGGGAGACGTACGAGAAGGTCGCCGAGCGCGGCGAGCAGAGCGTGCGGACGTGGCGCGGCGAGACGGCCGACGAGATCGTCGAGATCGCCGCCGTCGTCGAGGCGGAGCCGAAGTCCGTGCCGAAGCAGAAGTCCGAGGCGGCGGCCAAGCCGGTGACCCCCGTCAAGCCCGCGGCCGCCGCGAAGCCGGTGGCCCCCGCCGCGAAGAAGCCCGCGCCGAAGGCCGCCGAGTCCAAGGCGGCGCCCGCCGCGACGCCGAAGAAGACGACGCCCGTGCGCAAGCCCGCGGCGAAGAAGACAACCCCGCCCTCCGCGAAGTAGACGGAAGCGGCGGCTCGGGGTTGCCGGAAGAACGGGCCGGGCACCTTTGAGGGTGCCCGGGTCGTTGTCCCGGTACCTTGGCCGCGAGGCGCTCATCCACTGACTAGGCGGTGCTCACCGTGTTGCTCGAAGCATTCGGCTCGTTCCTCCAGCTGCTGTACCTGGCCATGCTCGTCCTGGCCGTGGTCGCGCTGGTCTTCGCCGTGACGGCGCGGGAGGACGCCTACCGGGCCGCGGACAAGCAGAAGAAGTCCTTCTGGCTGATCATCCTCGGCGTCACGGTCTTCGTGAACCTCGTCATCCCGATCCTGTTCCTGCAGATCGCGGGTGTGATCGCGTCCATCGTCTTCATGGTGGACGTCCGGCCGGCGATCAAGGCCGTGTCGGGTGGCGGCGGCCGTCGTGGAGGCTCCAGCAGCGACGGACCGTACGGCCCCTACAACGGCGGGCGCTGAGCGCCCGCCGTCGAGGCGGCACCGGGGCGGGAGCGCGGCGCGCTCCTGCCCCTCCGTCGTATCCGGGCCTCGTCGCGTTCCAGCAGGAGGACCGCCACGTCGTCGGTCAGCTCACCGCCGTTCAGCGCCTGCACCTGGGTGACCGCGGCCTCCAGCAGGGCCTCGCCGCCGAGCCCCTGGTCCAGCCGGCCGTTGACCATCGCGACCATGCCGTCCTGGCCCAGCCGCTGGGTCCCGTCCTGCCCGACGCGCCCCTCGATGAGCCCGTCGGTGTACATCATCAGGCTCCAGGAGCCGCCGAGCTCGACCTGCCGGCGCGGCCACCGGGCGTGCGGCAGCAGGCCGAGGGCCGGGCCGCCGTCCTCGTAGGGGAGCAGGTGCGCCGCCCGCCCCTGGCGGGCGATCAGCGGTGCGGGGTGGCCCGCGATGCACAGGCCGGCGCGGCGGCCGTCGGGTGCGATGTCGATGGTGCAGAGCGTCGCGAAGATCTCCTCGCTCTGCCGCTCGTGCTCCAGGACCTGTTGCAGCGTGGAGAGCAGGGCGTCGCCGCAGAGCCCTGCCAGCGTGAGCGCCCGCCAGGCGATACGCAGCTCGACGCCGAGCGCCGCCTCGTCCGGGCCGTGCCCGCAGACGTCGCCGATCATCGCGTGGACGGTGCCGTCCGGTGTGCGGACCGTGTCGTAGAAGTCCCCGCCGAGCAGGGCGCGGCTGCGGCCGGGCCGGTAGTGGGCGGCGAAGGCGAGATCGGAGCCGTCGAGGAGCGGTGTGGGCAGCAGCCCGCGTTCCAGCCTGGCGTTCTCCTGGGCGCGCAGCCGGGACTCGGTCAGCTGGTGCTGGGCGGTGTCCGCGCGCTTGCGCTCCACGGCGTACCGGATGGCGCGGCTGAGGAGGCGCCCGTCGAGCTCGTCGCGGAAGAGATAGTCCTGGGCCCCGACCCGTACGGCCTCGGCGGCCCGCTCGGCGTCGTCCTCCGCGGTGAGGGCGAGGACGGCGTGGCGCGGCGCGATGCGCAGGACGTGCTTGAGGGCGGCGAGCTCGTCCGGGCGGCCGGACTCGTCGTCCCGGCCGTCGGTGCGTGCGCCGGTGGGCAGCGCGGCCGCCTCCAGGTCGAGGTCGAGCAGGATGCAGTCGACGTCGTCGGTGAGCAGACGTCCGGCCTCGGTGAGGTTACGGGCGGTACGGACGCGGACCCGCGCCCCGGTCGTGGACGACAGCTCGGGGACGGCGAAGGTGCCCGCAGGGTCGTCCTCGATCACCAGGAGTGTGAGGTCGGCGCCATGAGTGGTCTCCGCAGCGGGAACGGCACGTTGCTGCGGTACGGGTACGGGCATCGGTTCGGGTTTCCTTCCCTCCCCCCGAGGGCGCGGCGGGACGACGATCGACGACCCGCCGACGGGGACGATAGCGGTCCGCGGTACGGGAACGGAATGGCGCCTGGCGATCATCCTTCGTCATATGCGCGGCCATAAGCCGCTTCCCACCACGGATCCGGCGTGATGGGCGCGCACGAAACGGACATGTGGCCATGACAAACATCACGCACCCGACACGCGTTGCGCACAATCCGCCGGACCGCCCCCGGGCGGCCTACTTGTCCGGCCGGACCACGCCCAGGATCTGCATGGAGCCCGCGCCCGTCAGCGTGACGTCCCGGCCGGGCCGGGGGGCGTGCACGATCGAGCCGTCTCCGACGTACATCCCGACGTGACTGGCGTCGCTGTGGTAGATGATCAGGTCGCCGGGGCGCATGTCCTCGATGTCGATGCGGGGCAGCTGCCGCCACTGCTCCTGCGACGTCCGGGGGATCGGCTGCTTCGCCGCCGCCCAGGCCTGTGAGGTCAGCCCCGAGCAGTCGTACGAACCGGGGCCCTCGGCCCCCCATACGTACGGCTTGCCGATCTGGGCGGTCGCGAAGGCCACCGCCTGCTTGCCGGCGGAGCTCGCCTCGCGGTTGATGTCCTTGAGCGCGCCGGAGGAGAGCCAGGCGGCCTGGGCCGTGGAAGCGGCGTCCTTCTCCAGCTGGAGAAGCCTGGCCCGCTCCTCCTTGGCCAGCTGCGATTCGAGCTTCTCCGCCGCCGCGATCTGCCCGTCGATGCTCTTCTTGGCCTTGGCCTGCTTGACGCGGCCGGCCTCGATCTTCTCCAGGTTGAGGTTGGCGTCCTTGGTGTAGGTCTCCAAGTCCTCCTGGGCCTGCTCCAGTTCGGTCAGCATGCCCTTGGTGGCCTGCTGGCCCTGCCTGGCCTGGTTGATGCCGTCCATGAAGAGGTCCGGATTGCCGCTCAGCATCAGCTGCGCGCCCGGGGGGAGTCCGCCGTTGCGGTACTGCTCGCGGGCCTGGGCGCCCGCCCTGTCCTTCAGTTCGGCGATCCTCGCCCGACCGTCGGCGATCGACTTCGTCAGCCGGACGATCTCGCTGGACTGCTTCTTCGACTGCTCCTCGGCGAGGTTGTACGCGTCCGTCGCCGCCCCGGCCTTGCGGTAGAGGGTGTCGATCTCCTCACGGACCTCTTCGAGGCTCTTCTTCGGAGAGGCGGAGGAGGTGGCGGTGGGGCTGGGCTCGGGGACCGGGGCCGCCATGGCCTGGACCGGCGCGGTCAGCAGGGCCAGTGCGCAGACCAGGGTGATCGCGGCAGCGGCACAGTGGCGTCGGTTCACAAGCTCCCCCTCCGGGCGAAAGGCAACGAAAGCCGTATCGCGCACATCTGACTTACCGTCAGTAACAATTCCGTGACGACGCGATCGTGCCATGTTGTCCCGTAAAGCAACAGAGGTCCGCGCCACCCTCCCCGTCACACAGGGGGACGAACGGTGATCCGCCGGTGTTCCCGGATCCGGCGCCCTTCCGCGTCGACGTGTTCCCGGCCGGTGCCGTTCACCCCGTGGCCGGCCGCAGCGCGGACCAGCGCACGGTGATCTCGCCCTGCCGCCACCGCCGTACACCGTCCGTCAGGGGCCAGTCGGCGGAGACCGCGCGGACCGCCGCGATCCAGCGCTGCCGCGCGCCCAGTGACGCGTAAGGGGAGGCCGTGGCCCAGGCCCGGTCGAGGTCCCGCAGGAAGGCGTGGACGGGCTCGCCCGGCACGTTGCGGTGGATCAGGGCCTTCGGGAGGCGTTCGGCCAGGTCGGAGGGGCGGTCCAGCGAGCCGAGCCGGGTCGCGAAGGTGACCGTGCGCGGGCCTTCCGGGCCCAGCGCGACCCAGACGTGCCGGCGGCCGATCTCGTCGCAGGTGCCCTCGACCAGCAGCCCGTCCGGGGCGAGCCGGGCGCAGAGCCGCTGCCAGACCGCGGCGACCTCGCCCTCGTCGTACTGGCGCAGCACGTTCGCGGCCCGGATGAGGAGCGGCCGGCCGGCGGTGGGGATCTCGAAGCCGCCGTGCACGAAGGAGAGGCCCTCGCGCTCGTACGGCTGCGCCGCCGCCACCCGGGCGGGGTCGATCTCGACGCCCACGACGGCCGTGCGCGGCTCGGCGGTACGCAGCCGCTCCAGCAGTTCGACGGCGGTCCAGGGGGCGGCGCCGTAGCCGAGGTCGACCGCGACGGGCGCGTCGCCGCGGCGCAGTGCGGGGCCGTGGGTGGCGGCGATCCAGCGGTCCATGCGGCGCAGCCGGTTGGGGTTGGTGGTCCCGCGGGTCGCGGTGCCGATGGGGCGCTGGTGCATGCAAGGGAGCGTATGCGAAGCCCCGGCGGGCAGACGCGGGAGCAGCGGCGCGCGGGAGCCGCCGTCCGGCGCGCCGGAGAGTTCGCAATGTTTTGGCAAAGCGGAAATGAAAGGCGGGGTTCCGCTGTTCTGGGACTTCGAAGGGGTCGTGTGCCCTGTACGTGTCATGCCCTGAGCGAGGAGGAGCGGACCCGTGAGCCAGTACGTCTCCCGGCTCGGCAGCAGCCGTGCGGCACCCCGTATCCGCTTCCCGGGCACGTTCGCCGGCCACCGTAAGCCGCGCCGTGTCGCGATGCTCTCCGTGCACACCTCCCCGCTGCACCAGCCCGGCACGGGCGACGCCGGCGGTATGAACGTCTACATCGTGGAGCTGGCCAGGCGCCTCGCCGCGATCGGCATCGAGGTCGAGATCTTCACCCGGGCCACCACCGGCGGGCTGCCCCCGACGGTCGAGCTGGCTCCCGGGGTCCTGGTCCGGCACGTCGACGCGGGGCCCTACGAAGGTCTCGCCAAGGAGGAGCTGCCCGCACAGCTCTGTGCCTTCACCCACGGCGTGATGCAGGCGTGGGCCGGCCAGCGCCCCGGCTACTACGACCTGGTCCACTCCCACTACTGGCTGTCCGGCCAGGTCGGCTGGCTCGCCGCGCAGCGCTGGGGCGTCCCGCTCGTCCACGCCATGCACACCATGGCGAAGGTCAAGAACGCCGCGCTCGCGGAGGGCGACACCCCGGAGCCGGCCGCCCGCGTCATCGGCGAGACCCAGATCGTCCACGCCTCCGACCGGCTCATCGCGAACACCGCGGGGGAGGCCGACGAGCTCGTCCGCTTCTACGACGCGGACCCGGCGTCCGTCGCAGTCGTGCACCCCGGGGTGAATCTGGAGCGCTTCCGCCCCGGCGACGGCCGCGCGGCCGCGCGCGCCCGCCTCGGACTGCCGCAGGACGCCCTGATCCCGCTGTTCGCGGGACGCATCCAGCCGCTGAAGGCCCCGGACGTGCTGCTGCGCGCCGTCGCCGTGCTCCTGGACCGTGATCCCTCGCTGCGCTCGCGCATCCTCGTACCCGTCGTCGGAGGCCCCAGCGGCAGCGGGCTCGCCAAGCCGGAGGGCCTCCAGAAGCTCGCGGCGCGCCTCGGCATCGCCGATGTCGTCCGGTTCCACCCGCCGGTCGGCCAGGACCAGCTCGCCGACTGGTTCCGGGCGGCGTCCGTCCTGGTCATGCCCTCGTACAACGAGTCCTTCGGGCTGGTCGCCATTGAGGCCCAGGCGGCCGGTACGCCCGTCGTCGCGGCGGCGGTGGGCGGTCTCCCGGTCGCCGTACGGGACGGAGTCAGCGGCTTCCTGATCCCCGGCCACGACCCGGAGGCCTACGCGCAGGCGCTGAGCCGCTTCGCGGACAGCGCCGAGCTGGCCGACCGGATGGGCGAGGCCGCAGCCGCTCACGCACAGTCGTTCGGCTGGGACACGGCGGCGTCGGCCACCGCAGACGTGTACACGGCGGCGATGCACGATCACCGGCGCCGCGCCCGCTCGCACCACGGCTGAGCGGGGCGTCCGGCTGGGCGCACGGGCGCGTTGTCGTACGCTCGCACCATGGCTGACGTATCCGACGAGGCAGCAGCGGCGCAGGTCATCGAGGCGACGCTGAAGGACGCGGAGCTCGAATGGGAGAGCCCCGGGCCCGGGAACTACGTCGTGAAGCTGCCCGGCACGCGCAAACTGTCCACGACCTGTTCCCTGATCGTCGGGCAGCACTCCCTCTCCCTCAACGCGTTCGTCATCCGTCACCCCGATGAGAACGACGCGGCCGTGCACCGCTGGCTCCTGGAGCACAACCTTCGTCTCTTCGGGGTGAGTTACGCCATCGACCAGCTCGGCGACATCTATCTCGTCGGCAAGCTCCCGCTCTCGGTCGTCACGCGTGACGAGCTCGACCGGCTGCTCGGCGCGGTCCTGGAGGCGGCGGACGGCGCGTTCAACCCGCTGCTGGAGCTGGGTTTCGCGAGCGCGATCCGCAAGGAGTACGCCTGGCGGGTGGAGCGCGGCGAATCGACACGCAACCTGGACGCCTTCACGCATCTCACGCGGCGCCCTTCCTGAGGCGGGCCTGCTGAGGCCGCTCCGGCGAGGCCGGCTTTCTGAGGCCGGTTTCCTGAGGCCGTCATCGGCGCGGCGCGCTACATCAGCGCCTTCAGCGCCGTGACGAGCCTCGGCGCCACCTCGTTCCATGTCATCTCCACCGCGTCGGGCCCCACGCTCCGGGGCACCGTCTCGGTGAGCATGATCAAGTAGAGGTAGCTGCGGCAGAGGTCGATCCGGCGGCGTACGGACGGCGTGAAGTCGAGCGGTGCGCCCGTCGCGGCCGCGTATCCACCGAGGAAGTCCAGGTCCGTCTCCGGGTCTCCGAAGAGTGACGTGGAGACGAGATCGGCGACCGGATCGCCCCAGAACATCCGCTCACCGTCGATGATCCCGCCGATGCGCCGGGCTCCGGGCTCCCCGGTCACCAGGACGTTCCCCTGCCAGAGGTCGAAGTGGACCAGGGCGGGCCGGGTGACGTCGTCCAGCACGTCCGACGCCCCGGCGAGCACCTCGCGGATCAGCCCCACGGGGTACGGCAGCCTCGCCCCGTATCTCCCGGCGTCCGCGAGCACGGCGTCGGTCATCGCCGTGAACGCCTCACGCCAGGTGGGAGAGAGCGGCCCCAGGGGCTCGGCGGGATACCCGAAGCCGCCGGGGCCCGTGACTCCGTGCAGCCGGCCGACGATGCTCCCCAACTCGGCACGCAGGGCACGTGTCTCGCCGGCCGTGAGATCACCGGCGACCGCGCTCCAGGGCCGCCCGGGGCGCGCGGTCATGACGACGTACGCCCCGGCCGGCGCCCCGGGGTCGAGCTCGCTGTGCACGACCTGCGGGATAGCGGCACCGGCTCCGGCGGCGGCGCCGTAGAAGGTGACCTCGTTGACGAGCAGGCGCTGTTCGTGGCTCAGACCGGCGGCGTGCGCCGGGGGGATCTTCACCACCCACTCCCTGCCGTCGCCGAAGGTCACGCGGGAGACGCTGTTGTACGTGCCCCCGGTGAGCGGCTCGACGGACGCGGGCTCGGGGGCTCCCACGGCTTCCAGCACGGCTGTTGTGGCGTCGACGGACACGGGCCGGTCCCCTCGTGGCTCACCTGCGGAGTCGACCACCCCACAGGAGCTTCACAGAGTGATCACGGCGTAGTCACGATCACATCCCGTGACCGTTCGGGGCGATCATCGGACAGATGTCCGATCGTAGAGTGTCCTGCACTGCCACAGCCCCCTGTACCGGCCATGAATTACAGGCTGGGGAAGGGCTGTTGCTCCTTCAGACGGAGAGATGAACGAACCATGCGCGCCACCGCCGTACGCCGTACCGCCCTCGTCGCCGCCGCGGCGTCCATGACCCTGCTCGCGACCGCCTGCAGCGGCTCGGACTCCGACGCCAAGGGTGAAGGCTCCACCTCGGGAGGCAAGGACGACGCCTCCTCCAAGCCCGCCGCGGTCAAGGCACTGACGTCGGCCGAGCTGGAGAAGGTGTCCCTGGAGCAGGGTGACGTCACGGGCCACAAGGTCTCGAAGACCGGCCCCGAGGACATCGCGCAGCCCGGGGACGTCACCGTCGACAAGAAGGAGTGCGAGCCGATCGGCTTCGCCTTCTACGGCGTGAAGCGGGGCACCCCGGCCGGGAACGCGGGGCGCAAGGTCGTCCAGGAGCCCAAGAAGGACGAGTCCGCCGACCCCGAGGACGCGCTCGCCGGCCTGCTCGACATGACGTCGTCCCTGGTCACCCTGGCCTCGTACGAGGGTGACGGCGCGGCGAAGAGCCTGGCCGAGCTCCGCGACTCCGCCGCCAAGTGCACCGGCGGGTTCACCCTCTCCATGAAGGGCTCGAAGCAGAAGGTCACCAAGCTGACCGAGGAGAAGGTGACGGGCGGCGAGGAGGCCCTCGCCTGGCGGGTGCAGATGGGAGAGGGCGACGAGGCGGCGCCCTTCAAGCTCGTGAGCCTGCGTCAGGGCGGCACGGTCGCCACCTTCTTCTCCTTCAACCTCGGCAAGACGGGCGCGGAGGCCGACTTCGACCTGCCGACCGCGGTGATCGACGCGCAGGTGAAGAAGCTCGGCTGAGGCCCCGGCCGATTCTCCGGGTCACGGCAGCGGTACGAGCCTGACGACGGTGACCGTCAGCACGGACCCGGAGACGTAGTAGAGGACGATGGCGCCGTACACCGTCGCCTCGCGCCGGTCGCGTTCACGTTTCACGGCGGACGAGGCGTGTCCGTAAGGATCCAGGGCCAGGGTGCGCGCCATCTCGTCACGGAACGAGTCGCCGTCGCGCATCTTGGCCAGGGTGTCGTCGGCGGGCGGTGCGTAGGAGATGCGGAAACTCAAGCGACGTTCCGCCTCTCCGCCTCGTCCTGCGCCAGCCGGTCCAGGATCTGTTCGGCCTCGGGATCGGGTACGGACTCGAGCATCCAGTGCCGCATGACGGCCTGGATCTCGTGCACCCCGGCCTCGTTGATCGCGTGGTCGAACTCCTCGCGTCTCTCCTCGGGCAGCGCGGCACGGATCGCCGGAATGCTGTTGGGCACCTCTACCTCGGTGCCGCCGACGAAGGTCTTCAGAGACTCGCCCATGATCGCTCTCCCCGATCTCCTTGCTCTCCGCGCCCCGCCTGCCTCCGCCCCCGAAGGCGTGCGCCTGGGCAACGGGCAGGTGTAAAGGCCACGTTAGCGGCTGCCACCCCCGCAGGAGTGCCCGCTACGGCCCGCAGAGCCGGGCGAGGTGTACGTCGAGCCGCGCGACGCGCCCCGGCAGCGGTGACCTGAGGTCCCACCAACGGATGGCGATGATCTCGTCGTTGGGCTCGAACTCGCGCCGGCCGCGCGCGGTCCCGGCGAACAGGGCGCCGTACTCGCGACGTTGCCGGGGGGCAAGCGCGAACTCCGCGTGCCCGACGAACCGCAGAGGCCCGTCGGGCTCGTGCCCGGTCTCCTCGAACAGCTCCCGGAGGGCGGCCTGTCGCGCGCTCTCGCCGGGATCGATCCTGCCGCCGGGGAGTTCCCAGGAATCTCGGTGACGGTCGTGGACCATGAGCACGCTGCCCTGGTGCCAGAGCGCGGTCAGCGCCGTGGGGGAGGGGGCATCCCCGGGAGGCGAGTTCTCGCACCCCGGTTCGAAGGAGACCAGTAGATTGCCGCGGCTGTCGACTGCGAGCGGCTCGGTGGCGTGCTCAGTCATGCCTGGAGCCTTCCCCCACTCACGGCCCCGGGAACAACGACCGCGACGAACCCGGTGCGGTGCGTCGCGGTCGGGGGTGCGCAGGTGCTTACGTGACCGGCTGACCGATGCCCAGCATGTTGCCCTCGCTGTCCCGGAACCAGGCACCGCGTTCACCCCTGGCGCCCTTGCTCGGATAGTTGCCCTCGATGTCGGCGATGCCGTTCTGCGTGCGGAGCCCCGGCAGGTCGACGGTCTCGAAGACGACGCCGCGCCGCCCCAGCTCCGACACGACCGCCTCGATGTCGTCGACCTGCCACCCCATCTGGGTGAAGGTGCCGGGCGAGGCCCCCGCCGACTGAAACAACGCGAACTCCGAGTCCCCGCACCGGTACAGCAGCCCGCCCGGCCGCTCGTCGACGGGCTCCAGGCCGAGCTTCTCGGAGTAGAAACACCGCGCCCGCCCCAGGTCCTGCGCGGGGAGCCGGGTCGCGGCACTGCGCGCCCCGGCCAGAAGGCCACTGTCGTGTGCGTCCATGCCTTCACTCTGCCGTGGACGGAGCCCGATCCCGGGGAGGAGCCCCGGGCGATTCCCTCCACCCGGACGACGACGAGCCCCCTGCCCCGCGGACGTACCGCGGGGCAGGGGGCTCGTCGGGTTTCTACTTCTTCTTGCCCTGGTTCTTCACGGCCTCGATCGCAGCCTTCGCCGCGTCCGGGTCGAGGTAGGTGCCGCCCGGCTTCAGGGGGCGGAAGTCGGCGTCCAGCTCGTAGGCGAGCGGGATGCCGGTCGGGATGTTGAGGCCCGAGATGGCGTCGTCGGAGATGCCGTCCAGGTGCTTCACCAGGCCGCGCAGGCTGTTGCCGTGGGCGGCGACCAGGACGGTCTTGCCGTCGAGGAGGTCCGGGACGATGCCGTCGTACCAGTACGGCAGCATGCGGGTGACGACGTCCTTGAGGCACTCCGTGCGGGGGCGCAGCTCCGGCGGGATCGTCGCGTAGCGGGCGTCGTCGCTCTGCGAGAACTCGGTGCCGTCCTCGAGGGCGGGCGGCGGGGTGTCGTACGAGCGGCGCCAGAGCATGAACTGCTCCTCGCCGAACTCGGCGAGCGTCTGGGCCTTGTCCTTGCCCTGGAGGGCGCCGTAGTGGCGCTCGTTCAGGCGCCAGGAGCGGTGCACGGGGATCCAGTGGCGGTCCGCGGCTTCCAGCCCGAGCTGGGCGGTGCGGATCGCGCGCTTCTGGAGGGAGGTGTGTACGACGTCGGGGAGCAGGCCGGCGTCCTTGAGCAGCTCACCGCCGCGGACCGCCTCCTTCTCGCCCTTGTCGGTGAGGTCTACGTCCACCCAGCCGGTGAACAGGTTCTTCGCGTTCCATTCGCTCTCGCCGTGGCGGAGGAGGATCAGCTTGTACGGTGCGTCGGCCATGGGTCCGAGCGTAATCGAACCCGCGCGCCCTACGCGCGCGGGTTCGATTACGCTCGGACCCATGGCCGACGCACCGTACAAGCTGATCCTCCTCCGCCACGGCGAGAGCGAATGGAACGCGAAGAACCTGTTCACCGGCTGGGTGGACGTAGACCTCACCGACAAGGGCGAGAAGGAGGCGGTCCGCGGCGGTGAGCTGCTCAAGGACGCCGGCCTGCTCCCCGACGTCGTCCCCCCCCCCCCGGCCGGGGCGGGGGCGCGACTGTTGACGGGCGGCGTCAATCGAGTGGCAGCCGAGGACTCCGCTTTCGTAATGTTCGGATAGCCGTCGGGCCGCTTACACAGGCCGACGGTTGATCCGTACACGCACGTCCCGGGGGAGTAGCCCTATGTCTGTCGCTGGTCTCAGAAAGGCGGCACACGAGACGGTCGCCGGCCTCCCCAGGGAGTTCTGGTGGCTCTGGACCAGCACGCTGGTCAATCGCCTCGGGGCGTTCGTCGCCACGTTCATGGCGCTCTACCTGACCCTGGACCGGGGCTACTCGGCCTCGTACGCCGGTCTCGTCGCCTCCCTCCACGGGCTCGGCGGGGTGGTGTCGTCCCTGGGTGCCGGGGTGATGACGGACCGGCTGGGCCGCCGCCCGACCATGCTGATCGCGCAGCTCTCGACCGCCGTCTCCGTGGCCGTGCTCGGCTTCATGGTCCATCCGGTGGCGATCGCCGGTGTCGCCTTCGTCGTGGGTATGGCGAGCAACGCGTCCCGGCCGGCCGTGCAGGCGATGATGGCCGACATCGTCCGGCCCGAGGACCGGGTGCGGGCCTTCTCGCTCAACTACTGGGCCATCAACCTGGGGTTCGCCGTCTCGTCGGCGGGGGCGGGGTTCATCGCCGAGTACAGCTATCTGGCCGGATTCGTGGGCGAGGCGGCCCTGACCCTGCTCTGCGCGGTCGTCGTCTTCCTCAAGGTCCCGGAGTCCCGTCCCGAGGCGGCGCCCCGGGATGCCGGGACCAGGCCACCGGACGACGTACGGCTGGTCACGGTCCTGCGCGACGGGCGCTACATGGGTGTCGTCGGGCTGTCGTTCCTGGTCGCGCTGATCTTCCAGCAGGGGTACGTGGGTCTGCCCGTGGCCATGGGTACGGACGGGCTGTCCAGCTCCGACTTCGGCACGGCCATCGCCGTCAACGGTGTGCTGATCGTGGCCCTGCAGATTCCCGTCACCCGGTTCATCCAGCATCGCGACCCGCGCCGGCTGCTGATCCTCTCGTCCCTGATCGCGGGTTACGGCTTCGGGCTGACCGCCTTCGCGGGGTCGGTCGGGGCGTACGCCCTGACGGTGTGCGTCTGGACGCTGGCCGAGATCGTCAACGCGCCGACGCAGACGGGCATCGTCGTGCAGTTGTCACCTGCCCATGGCCGGGGCCGCTACCAGGGCATGTACACGATGTCCTGGTCGGTGGCGGCTCTGGTCGCCCCGCTGATGTCCGGCTTCGTGATCGACCACTACGGAGCCGCCTGGCTGTGGGGTACCTGCGCGGTCCTGGGCACGATGGCCGCGCTCGGCTACTGGCTGCTGATGCGGAACCTGGATCTGCCGGAGCCCGTGGTCGCCGCCTCACCGGCACCCGAGAACCGGGCGGTCGCCGAGCCGGCGGTCTCAGGAGCAGCCGAGCCGACGGTCCGAGGAGCAGCCCAGCCGGCGGTCTCAGGAGCAGCCGAGCCTGCGGCCTGAGGAGCATCCCAGCGCGGCGGTCAGAGGGCAGGAGCCCGCGGTCCGAGGAGCAGGGGGGCCCGCACGGCGCAGCTGCCCCGCGACGGATACACGTACATGTCCGTCGCGGGGCGCCGCCGCCGGATTCGGCCGGACTCAGCCGCCGCACTGGCACGGCGCGCCGGACTGGCAGCCGCACCCGCAGCCCGAGCCGCAGCCGCAGGCTCCCAGCAACGGCAGATGCATCACCTCGGTCGGGGTCTCCTGCTGCTGGGGTTCGGTCATGGGGGAATCGGCCATGGTCCCTCCTCAGGGCGTACGACTCGACGGCGTACGGCACATGTATGGGGCACACATGCCGACGGCGGGGGCCGCAGGCATGCCGCGCCGCCCCCGCACCCATTGCATGCCCAGCCCTGAGGGCGCATCAACGGCGCACAAGCGCTGGAACGGATGTGCGACCGCCCTGACGGTCGCGCCCCCCTACGCCCCCTCGACCGGCGTCGCCGCCTGGATCTCGTCGGCGTGCTCACCCGTGACCAGGTAGACGACGCGCTTGGCGACCGAAACGGCGTGGTCGGCGAAGCGCTCGTAGTAGCGGCCGAGCAGGGTGACGTCGACGGCGGTCTCGATGCCGTGCTTCCAGCGGTCGTCCATCAGGTGCTGGAACAGCGTGCGGTGCAGCAGGTCCATCTCGTCGTCGTCCTGCTCCAGCTGGAGCGCCAGGTCGACGTCCTTCGTGATGATCACCTCGGCGGCCTTCGCCATCAGCCGCTGGGCGAGCTGGCCCATCTCCAGGATGGTGGCGTGCAGGTCGTGCGGCACAGCCGACTCGGGGAAGCGCAGCCGCGCCAGCTTGGCGACGTGCTGGGCGAGGTCGCCCGAGCGCTCCAGGTCCGCGCTCATCCGCAGCGAGGTGACCACTATCCGCAGATCGGTCGCGACCGGCTGCTGGCGGGCCAGCAGTGCGATGGCACGCGCCTCCAGGTCGTGCTGGAGGTCGTCGACCTTCTGGTCCGCGGCGATCACGCTTTCGGCGAGCTTGAGATCGGCGTCGAGCATGGACGTCGTGGCCCGGCCGATCGCCGAGCCGACGAGCCTGGCCATCTCGACCAGGTCCTCGCCGATCGAATCGAGTTCCTCGTGATAAGCGTCGCGCATGGAAGTCCCTCTCCAGATCCTGAGGCCGGGGTCTTGGGGCCGACCCCCACGTTGCCACGGTGCGGGGCCAACGCGTCGGGATCCGGCCCCCGAAGTGAACCGTCACTATCCCCTCGGTGAACTCTGGGCGACGAGTGTTCGAGATGGCACCCGGATGGCTGGGAGAGTGTCGGCGCGCCCGCATAACCTTGAGGCATGGACGTGAACGCGGCAGTCGCCGCAGCTGCCGCGATCGCCGGGTTGTGCACCGGTGTGATCGCGATGCTGGCGTTCCGCTGGAGCGAGCGCGAGCAGAAGCGGCCCACGCGTACGTCCCTGCGGCCCGACGGCAACGCCGCGCTGCCCCCGGGGGTGGACACGGTCCTCTCCGTGCTCAGCTCCTCGGCCGTGGTGCTCGACGAGAGCGACAGCGTCGTCAAGGCCAGCTCCGCCGCCTATGCGCTGGGCCTGGTCAGGGGCGGACGCCTGGCGGTCGAGCCCATGCTCCACATGGCCAGGGACACCCGGCGCGACGGTGAGATACGGCAGGTCGAGCTGGACCTGCCGCGTCGCGGTACGGGCAGGGGCGAGGCGCTCGCCGTGTCGGCCAGGGTCGCCCCGCTGGGCTCACGCCTGGTCCTCCTGCTGGTCGAGGACCTCACGGAGGCCCGTCGCATAGAGGCGGTGCGGCGTGACTTCGTCGCCAACGTCAGTCATGAGCTCAAGACGCCGGTCGGAGCGCTCTCCCTGCTCTCCGAAGCGGTCATGGACGCCTCCGACGACCCGGAGGCGGTGGAGCGGTTCGCCGGCCGCATGCAGATCGAGGCGACCCGGCTGACCAACCTGGTGCAGGAGCTGATCGACCTCTCCCGGGTGCAGAACGACGACCCGCTGGAGGACGCCGAGCCCGTACGGGTGGAGGATCTGGTCGCCGAGGCGATCGACCGGTGCCGCCAGCAGGCCGGTTCGAAGCAGATCACCATGGCCTCCGGCGGCACCGCGGACCTCTTCGTCTGGGGCAACCGGAGCCAGCTCGCGGCCGCCCTCGGCAATCTCGTGGAGAATGCCGTCAACTACAGCCCCGCCCGCACACGCGTCGGCATCGCCGCCCGGAAGCTGGCCGCACCCGGCGGGGATCTGATCGAGATAGCCGTGACCGACCAGGGCATCGGCATCTCCGAGAAGGACCGTGAACGCGTCTTCGAGCGGTTCTACCGCGTCGACCCGGCCCGCTCACGGGCCACCGGTGGCACCGGTCTCGGCCTCGCCATCGTCAAGCATGTGGCCGCCTCGCACGGCGGGGAGGTCACCGTCTGGAGCTCGGAGGGACAGGGCTCCACGTTCACCCTGCGACTGCCCGAGTCGGGCGTCGTACGGGGTCGTACCACCGGCGGATCCCTCGTCGTCAACGGTGCTGTTGACGACGACGGGCCGTACGAGACCGATTCTTTTGAACCATTCCCTGCCCCGGAGGCCCTTCCGTGACCCGAGTGCTTGTCGTCGAGGATGAGGAATCCTTCAGCGACGCCCTGTCCTACATGCTCCGTAAGGAAGGCTTCGAGGTGGCCATCGCGGCCACCGGCCCGGACGGCCTCGACGAGTTCGAGCGCAACGGCGCCGATCTCGTGCTGCTCGACCTGATGCTCCCGGGCCTGCCCGGCACGGAGGTCTGCCGGCAGCTGCGTGTCCGGTCCAACGTCCCGGTGATCATGGTCACCGCCAAGGACAGCGAGATCGACAAGGTCGTGGGCCTGGAAATAGGAGCCGACGACTATGTGACCAAGCCCTTCTCCTCGCGGGAGCTGGTGGCCCGCATCCGCGCGGTGCTGCGCCGCCGCGGAGAGCCGGAGGAGGTCACCCCGGCGGCCCTGGAGGCCGGCCCGGTCCGGATGGACGTGGACCGCCACGTCGTCACGGTCTCCGGCGGCAAGGTCGACCTCCCGTTGAAGGAGTTCGACCTCCTCGAGATGCTCCTGCGCAACGCCGGACGCGTGCTGACGCGCATGCAGCTGATCGACCGGGTCTGGGGCGCGGACTACGTGGGTGACACCAAGACCCTGGACGTCCACGTCAAGCGGCTCCGCGCCAAGATCGAGCCCGACCCCGGGGCGCCGCGCTACCTGGTGACGGTGCGCGGTCTGGGTTACAAGTTCGAGCCGTAGACCGAGGGCCGCGAGCCGCGTGGGGGGCGTCTCCGCCGGAGCCGCCCCCCACGCGCGCGATCAGTGCTCGGCGGCTGCGTCGTCGGCCGGCGGGGCCGTGTCGGTCGCCTCGCCCGAAGGGCTCCCGGACTGCTCGCCCGGTGTCTCGGACGCACCCGGCGTCCCGGACTCGGCAGCCGAGGGGGTGGGCTTCGGCGACGGCAGCGCGCTCGGGCCGAAGTCCTTGAAGAAGCTGGTCGCCGGGACGATGGCGGCGCCGAGCGAGATCTCGCCGGTCTCGCTGAACGTGAAGGCGACGTTCTGCACGTTGCCGTTGGCCCCTGCCTGACGGCCGTTCTCGATCACGGCGGAGGCGTTGTTCTTCCCGCCGATGATGAGGCGTCCGCCGGCCGGGACCACGAGCGGCCCCTTGCCCTTGGCGGGCTTCAGCGCCACCGTCGCGTTGGTGCCCGGCAGGGCGATCGTCTCCACGACCTCGCGCTTCGGGCCGTCGTTGAAGAGCGTGGCGGCGATGACCGCGGGGCCCTCGGCGTCCGGCTCGGGCTGGGTGATGATGTTCAGGTTCTGGATCTTGATGGAGTCGACAGCGGTGGCTGCGTTGTCCGGCCTGACCTGAAGCGTCTGCGCGTCATTGCCGGCACTGCACGCGGACAGGGCGGCGATCGAGAACACGAGGGCAGTGGCGGCGAAGGCGCCGTGTCGAAGGCTGCGGCTCACGGCGGCGGCAACTCCTTGAACGTTCGGACTGCGGACTTCGGACTCTGCGGACAGGAAGGCCCGAGCGGCCGTAAAGCCGCCCTAAGTGTGTGTCAGCGGGCTCAGGTTACCGAGCCGCCGTCCCGGGCCCGCACCCGACCCGCCCCCAGGGGCGCCCGAGCTGTGGACCGGCACCACCGGCCTGGGTTCCGACATCCCCCTGCCGTGTCCCGGCCGTCTCCCCGCGCATGACGATTCGCACGGTGTTCACAAAACGCGGGTGAGTGGCGCCTTGATCCGGCGATGATCGATTTCCGGGTGTGGCGCATTTCCCACGCATAATCCACCCGGCCCCAGGTCGTTGATCAATTTCAATGACCACGGACGCTAAGAGCCGTACGGGTGATCGAGGGCCGAACGGAGTACAGAAAGTTCACCATCCGGAATCGGGCAAAACGGGATGTTCGGCCCCTTCTTGAGGACTTCCGGCACCTGTGACGCGCGTGTTTCGGCTCGGTCGTACGCCCGCTCCGACCTGCGAATATCGCCTTCCGGAAGGCTCCCGCAGCACGTTCGTGTCTCAGTTGTCAAGCCCCGAGATATGCCCTGACCTGCGAAAACGCCATTCAGGAGAAGCCGTTCTCGTGTTACTCTGGATAGCCACGGAAGGGGTACCTGTCACATGACGTTCAAGGTTGGCGACACCGTGGTCTATCCCCATCACGGGGCCGCGCTGATCGAGGCTATCGAAACTCGCCAGATCAAAGGCGTGGACAAGACCTACTTGGTGCTCAAGGTCGCCCAGGGCGACTTGACGGTTCGTGTACCGGCGGACAATGCGGAGTTCGTCGGTGTGCGTGACGTGGTCGGGCAGGAAGGGCTGGACCGGGTCTTCGAGGTGCTGCGCGCACCGTACGCCGAAGAGCCGACGAACTGGTCCCGACGCTACAAGGCAAATCTCGAGAAGCTCGCCTCCGGCGATGTCATCAAGGTCGCCGAAGTGGTGCGTGACCTGTGGCGTCGCGAGCGCGAGCGTGGTCTCTCCGCAGGTGAGAAGCGCATGCTCGCCAAGGCCCGCCAGATCCTGGTGAGCGAGCTCGCTCTCGCGGAGAACACGAACGAGGACAAGGCCGAGGCCCTGCTCGACGAGGTCCTCGCGTCCTGAACCGACGACACCGGTGACCGAGGTGACCGGACGTCACCGGTGACCGGATCACGCCGACAGCCGGATCCGGTATCGAGGAAATATGCAGCGGTGCCCGCTGACCAGCCGTTTTCACGGCAGTCGTCGGGCGCTGCGGCATGTTCGGACCCAAAAGCCCACGGATCCGAGGCGTGCGGATCCGAGGCGTTCGGACCCGGAAGCGTTCGGACCCGAAAAAGAGGATCCGTCCGGAAGGCTGCCGACGCCTGGTGCCGTCCCCTCGGCAACCCCCACCGGGCCCCGCTGCGGCTCGGCCGACCGGGGGTCACGGAAGGGGTCCCGGTCAAGTCGAGGCGTCGCGCCCGGCTCGTCCCCCGACCTGCGGTCGGGGCACGCCCAGGCCATACCCATGTCCGCCGTGGAAACAAACCTGCCGAAGCTTCGGAGTGCAACCGATGTCACCGATGTCACCGATGCCCGCTGAACCGAGCCCTCCCCGCACCGCGGCGGTGATCCCCGCGGCGGGCCGCGGAGTCCGGCTCGGCCCCGGCGCCCCGAAGGCGCTGCGCGCGCTCGGCGGCACGCCCATGCTGATCCACGCCGTACGGGCCATGGCCGCCTCCCGGGCCGTCACCCTCGTCGTCGTGGTCGCGCCCCCGGACGGTGCGCCCGAGGTCAAGAACCTCATCGACGGGCACGCGCTGCCCGAGCGCACCGACTACGTCGTGGTCCCCGGCGGCGCGACACGCCAGGAGTCGGTGAAGCTGGGCCTCGACGCCCTGCCGGACGACATCTCCGTCGTCCTCGTCCACGACGCGGCCCGCCCCCTCGTGCCGGTCGACACCGTGGACGCCGTCATCGAGGCCGTACGGGACGGGGCTCCGGCCGTCGTTCCCGCGCTTCCCCTCGCCGACACCGTCAAGGAGGTCGAGCCGGGGGAGCCGGGTGTGCCGGAGCCGGTCCTCTCGACCCCCGTACGGGCGCGGCTGCGGGCCGTGCAGACGCCCCAGGGCTTCGACCGGTCCACCCTCGTCGAGGCGCACGGAAGCGTGGCCGTCGACGGTGAGGGCGCGACCGACGACGCGGGCATGGTCGAACGGCTGGGCTCGCCGGTCGTCGTCGTGCCCGGGCACGAGGAAGCGTTCAAGGTGACCCGCCCCCTGGACCTGGTCCTGGCGGAGGCCGTTCTCGCACGCCGGAGGGCGAACGATGGATTCTGAGGCAGCGCAGCAGCAGCCGGCTCCCGTGATCCCGCGTGTCGGCATCGGGACCGACATCCACGCCTTCGAGGAGGGCCGCGAACTCTGGTGCGCGGGCCTGCTGTGGGAGGGCGAGGGCCCCGGCCTCGCCGGCCACTCCGACGCCGACGTGGTGGCGCACGCCGCCTGCAACGCGCTGTTCTCGGCCGCCGGACTCGGTGACCTGGGGCAGCACTTCGGGACCGGCCGCCCGGAGTGGTCGGGCGCCTCCGGTGTCACCCTGCTCACCGAGGCCGCCCGGATCGTGCGCGCCGAGGGCTTCACGATCGGCAACGTGGCCGTGCAGGTCGTCGGTCTCCGGCCGAAGATCGGCAAGCGGCGCGACGAGGCCCAGAAGGTGCTCTCCGACGCGGTCGGCGCCCCCGTCTCGCTCTCGGCGGCGACCTCCGACGGCCTCGGCTTCACCGGCCGCGGCGAGGGCATCGCGGGTATCGCCACCGCCCTGGTCCACCGCCCGGGCGGCTGACGAAGCGACCCGTCGGTCCGGGCTCGCACCCCCCGCCTTATTGCACATCGCTTGCACGTACGCTGGTGCGGCAAGTGATGTGCCGTACGGCCGAGAGCGAGGGTGAGCGTCAGTGGTGATCGCGACCGCCGAGGCGACGAGGGTGCCGGAAGCGCCGGCCGGAGCGGACGGGTACGTCCTGCGCACCGCCACCGCCCAGGATGTCGGCGGCGCGCGTGCCGTCATGCTGGACACCGTCTACCACGACCTGCGCTCGGGCTACGTGCCCCGCTGGCACGCCGACATCATCGACCTCGAGGGCGCCTATCTGCGCCCGGAACGCTGCACCCTCCTGGTCGTCGTGCGCGGCGACGAGGTCGTGGCGACGGGGGCGGTGCGGGACCGGGGGCCGCAGGCACCCCCCAATCCGCAGTGGGTCGCGGACCGCTTCCCCTCCGGGGCGACGGCGCAGCTGTGCCGGATCTACGTACGCCCCGACCACCGCAGGCACGGCCTGGCCCGCAGGCTGGTGCGGGAGCTCGGGGACTTCGCCGCCCGGGCGGGCGGCTACACCTCGCTCTATCTGCACACCGATCCGGCCGTGCCGGGCGCCGAACCCTTCTGGCGGTCGCTGGCCCATGAGGTCTGCGACGAGCGCGCGCTGCCCGGGGGTGGGCAGGGCATCATCCATTTCGAACTGCCGATGCCCGCGCCCCGGGGGCCTGCGGGGACGGTCCGGATGGCCGCCCCGACTATCAGATGACAATCGTTTTCACATAGGGTCTCCGTCATGCCTACGTCCCGAAGCCGCCGCTTCCCGCTGCCGGTCATCGCCGCCACCGCCGCCCTGCTGCTCCCGCTCGCCGCGTGTTCCTCGTCGAGCGGCTCCGGGGCGTCCGGCGAAGCGCAGCGGCTCCGGGTCATCATGGCCTTCCCGCCCGCCCAGGCCATGTCCCCGTACGGGGACGACGCGGTCACCCTCAGCCGGCTCGCCGTCATCGAGGGACTCACCACCCTGGACAGGAACGGCGCCGCGAAGCCCGCCCTCGCCGCGTCATGGAAGCGGGACAACCCCACCACCTGGACGTTCACCCTCCGCGACGCCGTCTTCCAGGACGGCGCGAAGGTCGACGCGGACGCGGTCGCCCGGTCCCTCACCGCGGCGGGCAAGGCGTCCCCGCTGCCCCGGGTCCTCTCCGACACCACCCTGAAGGCCACCGCCGCGGGCAAGGACACCGTACGGATCGTCACCGGCGAGGCAGACCCGCTGCTTCCGCAGCGGCTCGCCAACCCGTCCCTCACGATCCTGTCCGCCGGTGCCTACAGGAACGGCAAGGTGAACCCCGCCGGGCACGCCACCGGCCCGTTCACCCTGACCGAGGTCAAGGGCGCGGTCGCCGCCACTCTCGAACGGAACGCCGACTACTGGGGCGACAAGGCCGAGGCACCGGGCGTCGACGTCACCTTCGCCGCGGACGGCACGGCCCGCGCCAACGCACTGCGCACGAAGACCGTCGACGTGGCCGAGTACGTACCGATCTCGCAGGCGTCCCTGCTCGGCGACTCGTACGTCCACGAGTTCCCGTCCGCCCGGACCAACGGCCTCTCGCTCAACACCGAGCGCGGTGTCTTCGCCGACCCGGCCATGCGCGCCGCCGCCCGCGAGGCCATCGACTCCAAGGCCCTGGTCGACGGGGTGTACGAGGGCCGGGCCGACACCGCTCAGGGGCTCCTCGGCCCCGGCATCCCCTGGGCCGCCGACAAGCGCACCACGCCCACCGGCCGGACCCAGGCGGCGAGCCGCGCCGACGTGGCGAGGACGAAGGAGATCGTCCTCGCCACCTACACCAACCGGCCCGAGCTCCCCGAGGTCGCGACGCTCGTCCAGCAGCAGCTGGAGAAGCGCGGGTTCACCGTCAAGCAGGTCGTCCGCGACTACGCGCAGATGGAGGCCGACGCACTCGCCGGGAAGTACGACGCCTTCATCCAGGCCCGCAACACCCTGCTGGACACCGCCGACCCCGTCTCCTACCTGGCCTCCGACTTCACCTGCGACGGCAGCTTCAACATCTCCCAGCTGTGCGACGAGCGGGTCGACGCCGCCGTCGGCAAGGCGGCCTCGCTGACCGGTACGGACGCCCGGCACACCGCCGAGATGACCGCCGAGGCCGCCGTCCTGGGCGCCGACGCCCTCGTACCGCTCGTCCACGAGCGCTTCGTCCAGGGCTACGACGACGCCCGCGTCGAAGGTGTCGCCCTCGACCCCATGGAACGCACCCTCATCACCGCCGACACCCACCTCGGGTGACCGCGTGAAGTACCTGGCCGGACGGCTCGGTGCGCTCCTGGCCGTCCTCGCCGTCATCGGTCTGCTGCCCAGGCTGACCCGCACCGATCCGGCGCTGACCATCCTGCACGCCCGCTACGCGGACCGTCCTCCCACACCGGCCGTGCTCGACGCCATCCGCGCCGAGACCGGCCTCGACGGCGGCCCGCTGCACGTACTCGGCGGCTGGGCGTCCGGACTGCTCCACGGCGACCTGGGGGAGTCCTGGGTCTCCGGGCAGCCGGTCGGCCCCGACGTGACCTCCGCGCTCGGCGTCTCCCTGACCCTCATGGGCGCCTCGCTCGCCGTCGCCGTGCTCCTGGCGCTCGCCCTCGCCACCGGAACGCTCCGGCGGGGCGCCCGCCGCCGGCTCGTCACCACCCGGGCGGGCGTCGGCGCGGCCGTGCTCGCCGCCCTCCCGGAGTTCCTCCTCGCCGCGGTGCTGGCCACCGTCCTCGCCGTACAGCTGGGCTGGTTCCCCGCCCTCGGCTGGGGCGGGCCCGAGCAGCTCGTCCTGCCCGCCCTCGCCATGGGCGTCCCCGCCGGCGCGCTCCTCGGACGGCTGCTCGACGACGCGCTGCCCGCCGCCTTCGCCGAACCCTGGGCGCGCGCCGCCACCGCCCACGGGATGCCCGCCCGCCGGATCGCCGCACACGCCCTGCGCCGCACCCTGCCCGCACTGCTGCCTCAGCTCGGCCTCGTCGTCGTCGGGCTCACCGGCGGTGCGGTCGCCGTCGAGACGCTCTACGCCATACCCGGGCTCGGCGGCACGGCCCTGGCCGCCGCCCTGGCCCAGGACCTGCCCGTCCTCCAGGCCTGCGTGCTGCTCCTGCTCCTCCTGGGCGTCGCCGCCGGACCCGCCGCCCGCCTCGCCGCACCCTCGGGCGCCCACCCTCTGGGCACCGACTCCCTGGGCCGCGACGTGCTCGCCCGACTCGGCCACGGCGCGGCCAGAACCGTGCTCACCGCGATCGCCGTCGGCGCCGTCACGCTGCTCCTGGGACTGCTCGCCGGAGCGGCCCGCGCCGGAGCCCTCACCGAGACGGCCAACGCCCTGCCCGCGGTCCTGGCCGGCCTCGTCGTCGCGGGGATCGCGGGCCCCGGCCCCTGGGGCGCGGCCGCCGCCGTCGCCGCCGTCGCCTGGGCCCCGCTCGCCGCCCACACCTCGGCGCTGTACGCCCAGGAACGCGCCGCCCCGCACGTCGCCGTGGCGCGCGCCCTCGGCGACGTGCGGGGCGGCGCGTTCCTGGGCGTACAGCGCCGAGGTGTGGGCGGCGAGCGGGGCCCAGGCGACGGCGGCGACGGCGGCGGCCGCGCCCCAGGGGCCGGGGCCCGCGATCCCCGCGACGACGAGGCCGGCCAGGACCGCGGGCAGGGCGTTGGCCGTCTCGGTGAGGGCTCCGGCGCGGGCCGCTCCGGCGAGCAGTCCCAGGAGCAGCGTGACGGCGCCGACGGCGATCGCGGTGAGCACGGTTCTGGCCGCGCCGTGGCCGAGTCGGGCGAGCACGTCGCGGCCCAGGGAGTCGGTGCCCAGAGGGTGGGCGCCCGAGGGTGCGGCGAGGCGGGCGGCGGTGTCGGCGTACAGGGGGTCGCGCAGCATGCCCGTGAGGACGACGGCGAGGAGGAGGGCTCCCAGGACCGCCGCTCCGAAGGCCACGGTGCGGCGGTCCTGGGAGCCCTCCTCCTCGCCGTCGTCCTCACGGGCATGCTGCGCGACCCCCTGTACGCCGACACCGCCGCCCGCCTCGCCGCACCCTCGGGCGCCCACCCTCTGGGCACCGACTCCCTGGGCCGCGACGTGCTCGCCCGACTCGGCCACGGCGCGGCCAGAACCGTGCTCACCGCGATCGCCGTCGGCGCCGTCACGCTGCTCCTGGGACTGCTCGCCGGAGCGGCCCGCGCCGGAGCCCTCACCGAGACGGCCAACGCCCTGCCCGCGGTCCTGGCCGGCCTCGTCGTCGCGGGGATCGCGGGCCCCGGCCCCTGGGGCGCGGCCGCCGCCGTCGCCGCCGTCGCCTGGGCCCCGCTCGCCGCCCACACCTCGGCGCTGTACGCCCAGGAACGCGCCGCCCCGCACGTCGCCGTGGCGCGCGCCCTCGGCGCCGGACCCCGGCACCGGCTGCGCCGCCACATCCTGCCCGGCGTCCTGCCACCCGTCGTACGCCACGCAGTCCTGCGCGTCCCCGCCATCGCCCTGGCACTCGCCTCCCTCGGCTTCCTGGGTCTCGGCACCCCGGCCCCCGCGCCGGAGTGGGGCCGCATGCTCTCCGAGAACATGCCCTACGCCGAACGCGCCCCCTGGGCCGTCCTCGGCCCGGCCGCCGCCCTCGCCGCCCTCGGCGCACTCGCGGTGCTGACCTCGGCGGCCGTACGCGGAAGGCGGCACCGATGACGACCTGCGCGAGGCGCGCCCGTGCCGTACGCGGCAGGCGGCGCGGATGACGACCTCCACGGCCCTCGGACGGTCCGGGACCGCCCGCGGGCTCACGCCCTACCTCAGGCTCCTGACCGCCACCCAGTTCGCCTTCAACACCGGCTTCTACGCGGTCCTGCCCTACCTCGCCGCCCACCTCGGCGACGGACTCGGCATGGCCGGGTGGCTCGTCGGCCTCGTGCTCGGCCTGCGCACCTTCAGCCAGCAGGGCCTCTTCGTCGTGGGAGGCGCCCTCACCGACCGCTACGGCCCCCGGCCCGTCGTCCTCGCCGGCTGCGTCCTGCGCATCGCCGGATTCTGCTGGCTCGCCCAGGCCGGCACCACCGTCACCGTCATCGGCGCCGTCCTCCTCATCGGCTTCGCCGCCGCGCTCTTCTCGCCCGCCGTCGAATCCGAGACCGCCAGGGCCGCCGTCGCACACGAGACCGGGACGGGCACGCCGCGCGCCCAGGTGCTGGCCGTCTTCTCCGCCGCCGGCCAGGCCGGAGCATTCCTCGGCCCCCTGCTCGGCAGCCTGCTGCTGCTCCTGGGAGGAGACTTCCGGACGGCGTGCCTGGCCGGGGCCGTCGTCTTCGTCGGTGTACTCGCCGGACACGCCCGCCTCATGCCCCGGCGTCCGCGCCGCGTCCGCACCGGCCGGACGGAAACCGTCCCCCTCCGCCAGGTCTTCGCCAACCGGCCCTTCCTGGTGCTCTGCCTCGCCTACAGCACCTATCTCGTCTCCTACAACCAGCTCTATCTCGCCCTGCCGGTGGAGGTGGAGCGGGCCACCGGCTCCCAGAGCGCCCTCGGCGGACTCTTCGCGCTCTCCTCCCTGCTCGTCGTCGCCGCCCAGCTGCCCCTGACCCGCTGGTCCGCCCACCGCGTCGCACCCCGGACCGCACTCGTCGCGGGGCTCGCCGTCGTCGCCGCCGGATTCGCCGCGGTGCCCCTCGCCCCGGACGGGCCCGCCGGACTGCTCCCCGGGGCCGTCCTCGTCGTCCTGCTCACGCTCGGCCAGATGCTGCTGGTCCCCGCCGCCCGGGGCCTCGTACCCGACCTGGTCGACGACCGGCGGCTCGGGCTCGCCACCGGGGCCCTGTCCTCCGTGTCGGGCCTCGCCGTCCTCGTGGGCAGCGCCGCCACCGGAACGCTCCTCGACGCCCCCGGACCCGTCCTGTGGACGGTGCTCGCCGCAGTCCCCCTGGCAGGCGCCGCGCTCTCCCTGACCCTGCCCGGCGGGCGGCGCACTCCGGAGCCCGCCGGCACCGTCACCGATTAGTTGTGACACGTTTTCCACAGGGGGCGCTGGGCACGGGTGCGGGCCCACTACCCTTGAGGGGTGACTATTCGCCTGCATGACACCAACGCCCGGCAGATTCGTGACTTCGTTCCGCTCACAGCGGGCTGTGTCTCGATCTACCTCTGTGGCGCGACTGTCCAGGCCGCCCCGCACATCGGGCACATCAGGTCCGGGCTGAACTTCGACATCATGCGCCGCTGGTTCGAATACCGCGGGTACGACGTGACGTTCATCCGGAATGTCACCGACATCGACGACAAGATCATCAAGAAGTCCGCCGAGCAGGGCCGCCCCTGGTGGGCCATCGGCTACGAGAACGAGCGCGCGTTCAACGCCGGCTACGACGCCCTGGGCTGCCTCCCGCCCACGTACGAACCGCGGGCCACCGGCCACGTCACCGAGATGGTCGAGATGATGCGCGGCCTCATCGAGCGCGGCCACGCCTACGAGGCCGACGGCAACGTCTACTTCGACGTCCGCTCGTACGAGGGATATCTCGAGCTCTCCAACCAGGATCTCGACGACCTGCGACAGCCCTCCGGCGACAACGAGACCGGCAAGCGGGACAAGCGCGACTTCGCCATGTGGAAGTCCGCCAAGCCCGGCGAGCCCAGCTGGGAGACGCCCTGGGGCCGCGGCCGGCCCGGGTGGCACCTGGAGTGCTCCGCCATGGCGCACAAGTACCTCGGCACCGCCTTCGACATCCACGGCGGCGGCATCGACCTGATCTTCCCGCACCACGAGAACGAGATCGCCCAGGCCAAGGCCTTCGGCGACGAGTTCGCCAAGTACTGGGTGCACAACGGCTGGGTCACCCTGTCCGGCGAGAAGATGTCGAAGTCCCTCGGCAACTCCGTGCTGGTCAGCGAGATGGTCAAGCACTGGCGCCCCATCGTCCTGCGCTATTACCTCGGCACCCCGCACTACCGCTCGATGATCGAGTACAGCGAGGAGTCGCTGCGCGACGCCGAATCCGCCTTCGCGCGGATCGAGGGCTTCGTCCAGCGCGTGGTCGAGAAGGCGGGACCGGTCGAGGCAGCCGCCGAGGTGCCGCCCGCGTTCGCCGAGGCCATGGACGACGACCTCGGTGTCCCGCAGGCCCTCGCGATCGTCCACACCACCGTCCGGCAGGGCAATTCAGCCCTCGCCGCCGACGACAAGGAAGCCGCCGTCGCCCGCCTCGCAGAGGTCCGCGCGATGCTCGGCGTCCTCGGACTCGACCCCCTCGACCCCCACTGGGCCGGCGAGAGCGACCGCGGCGAGGACCTCCACGGCGTCGTCGACACGCTCGTACGCCTCGTCCTCGACCAGCGCCAGTCCGCGCGGGAACGCAAGGACTGGCCCGCCGCCGACGCCATCCGCGACCAGCTCAACCAGTCCGGCCTCGTCATCGAGGACAGTCCCAGCGGCCCCCGGTGGACACTCGGACCGCGCTGAGCGGACCTTCGCACCATGCGTGAGCAGCGCAAATGTGCCGCCCGGCCGTCCGGGCGGCACACTTTCACTTGACGACGTCTTTCTGAAGCAACGAAACAGGTAGGTCATGGCCGGGAACAGCCAGCGCAGGAACCGCCGCACGTCCAACAAGAAGGGCATGCAGGTCGGAAGCGGTGGGCAGCGTCGCCGTGGCCTCGAAGGCCGGGGACCGACGCCGCCCGCCGAGGAACGTAAGAAGCACAAGAAGAACCGCATGGCCACCGCCAAGGCCAAGCAGGCCGCCAAGCGCCGCCCCGCCCCCCGGCGCGGCGGCGTCAAGGGCACCTCGGAGATGGTCGTCGGGCGCAACCCCGTCTTCGAGGCTCTCCGCGACGGCGTGCCCGCCACCACCCTCTACGTCCAGCAGTACATCGACAACGACGAGCGGGTCCGCGAGGCACTCCAGCTCGCCGGTGAGCGCGGCAACATCCACCTCATGGAGGCCCCGCGCCCCGAGCTCGACCGGATGACGAACGGCCTGAACCACCAGGGCCTCGTCCTCCAGGTCCCGCCCTACGAGTACGCGGACCCGCAGGACCTCACCGCCGCCGCCTACGACAACGGCGAGGACCCCCTCATCGTCGCCCTCGACGGTGTCACCGACCCCCGCAACCTCGGCGCCATCGTCCGCTCCGTCTCCGCCTTCGGCGGCCACGGCGTCGTCGTGCCCGAACGCCGCGCCGCCGGCATGACCGCCGGAGCCTGGAAGTCCTCCGCCGGCACCGCCGCCCGCACGCCCGTATCCCGGGTCACCAACCTGACCCGCGCGCTCGAGGCGTACAAGAAGGAAGGCATCGCGATCGTCGGCCTCGCCGCCGACGGCGAGCACACCGTCGAGGACCTCGAAGCCCTCGGCGGCCCCGTCGTCATCGTCATCGGCAGCGAGGGCAAGGGCCTCGGCCGCCTCGTCGGCGAGACCTGCGACTACCGCGTCCGCATCTCCATGCCGGGCGGCGCCGAATCCCTCAACGCCGGCGTCGCCGCCGGCATCGTCATGTACGAGGTCGCACGCCGCCGGGCGTGACCCCCCGCCGTAGGGGACGGGCCCCGCGGTCGGCGACGACGCGCGGGGCGCCCCCGCCGGGCCGGGTACGCCCGCTGAAGGACGTACGCCCCCGCCCCGGGGACGTGCGCGAGTACGCGGACCCACGTACCGCGGAGGACTGTTGACGGGTCTCGGACACTTCGGACGCGTCAAGGCAGTGTCCTAATCACACATCACTCGGTTAGATGAGTGTGGACACCAGAACGCCTCGGTTCGACGACCAACCCGCCCTGAGCATGACGAAGGTGGACAGCGACCCCGCCCAGGTCATCGTCAGCCACGCCAGCTTCCGGGTGCAGCTCGCCCCGGGCCAGCGCACCCGTCTGCGCCCCGTGGGCCCCGCCGGACCGGCCAGGATCCCCGCCATGAGCGGCGCGGGCGGCCGCAGGCGGGCCCCCGTCGTCTGGAGCGGCAGGTCCCAACCGGGCGACCCCGGAGCGACCGGACTCCTGCAGGCCGTACGGAACTCCACCGCCGGCCACCTCGACTCCCGCACCGGAGGCTTCGGCGCGGGCCACGAGGACACGGGCGGCGGCACGCAGGTCATCCCGCGCCTCGACGAGACCCAGCCCAACCCCGTACTCAGGCCCCCCCACCAGCCCGGGGGCCGCACCGGCCCACTGCTGCCTCCCATGCGGCAGGCCGTCGGAGCGTACGACGCCGTCGACAGCACGGCCGGCGACGCGTACGACATCACCTACGACGACCCCGACACCGAGGGCCAGGACGGCACCTCCGCCGGGGAACGGCGCCACGCCGGCGACACCGTCCGGCACGCCTACTACCCCGGCCGCCGGATGAACCTCGGCGTCGTACTCCTCCCGCTGCGCGTCATCCTCGGCTTCCTCGCCATCTACGCCGGCATGGGCAAGCTCTGTGACCCCGCCTACTTCGACGGCGGCGACCGCGGCTCCATGGTCAAGTGGCTGACCTCGCTGCACCCCTGGGCCGCCGCCGAACCCCTGCGCGACTTCGCGCTCGGCCACCCCGTCGCCGCCGGCCTCTCCGTCGCCTTCCTCCAGGTGGTCGTCGGAGTCCTCACCGTCCTCGGGCTCTGGCAGCGGGTCGCGGCGGCCTTCGGGGCCCTGCTCTCCGCCGCCATCCTGGTGACGGTCAGCTGGCGCACCGCCGCCGCCTACGACACCCCCGACATCATCCTGCTGGCCGCCTGGAGCCCGCTCGTCATCGCCGGCGCTCCTGTCTACTCCCTCGACGGCCGCCTCGCCGGGGAGGCCTGGCGCACCCTCGGCCCGCGCTCCGGCATCTGGGACCTCCGCCGCCGCGTACTGCGCCGCGGCAGCGCGGTCGCCACCGTCGTCGTCGGCCTGACCCTGCTGGTCGGCTCCATGCTCGGCGGCGCCGTGCGCTCCACCGAGGTCGTCACCGTGCCGGGCCCCGACAGCTACCCGACCAACCAGCTGCCCGGCTCCCCGCTCCCCGAGAAGTCCAAGGACAGGAAGGGCAAGCCCTCCAGGACCCCGGACAACCGCACCCCCGAGACATCCCCCTCCAGCGCCCCCGGCACCCCGTCGGCCGAGGAGTCCACCCCGGGCTCCGGCACCGGGCGTGACTCCGGCCCGACGGCCGGGGCGAGCACCGGTCAGCCCAGCCAGACCCAGGGCACCGGCCAGGCGCCCCCGCAGGAGCCGGCCCCGCAGGAGCCGCCCACCGGTGACGCGGGCCCCAGCTCTTCGGGTTCCGACGGCTCCGGCGGTGCCACCGGCGGCTCGGACGACGGCGGTTCGACCGGCGGGTCCGACGGCGGCTCGTCCGGCGGCGCCGGACAGAACCCCATCGGCGGGCTGCTCGGCTGACACCGGCACCACACACCACGAGGACGGTCACCGGAGCTCCGGTGACCGTCCTCGCCTACGTACAGGGCCGGTCAGCCGCCCTCTCCTACGTACAGGGCCGGTCAGCCGCCCGCGTGGGCGCCCAGCTCCTTCGCCGCCTCCGTGAGGTCCTTCGCGGTGTCGATCGCCCGCCAGTACGCCCCGTGCGGCAGCGGGAACCCCGCCAGCCGGCGCTCACGGGCCAGCCGGGGGAAGGTCGTCCGCTCGTGGTCGCCGCGGTCCGGCAGCATCCCGGTGAACGCCGGCGCGAAGACGTACACGCCCGCGTTGATCAGATACGGCGACGGCGGCGACTCGATGAAGTCGGTGATGTGCCCGAACGCGTCGGTCTCCACGGCCCCCCACGGGATTCGGGGACGGGCGAGCGCGAGCGTCGCGGTGGCGTCCCGCTCGGCGTGGAAGGCGGCCATCTCCCGCAGCGAGAAGCGGGTCCAGATGTCGCCGTTCGTCGCGTACCAGGGCTCCGACGGATCGGGCAGCCGCGCCGCGGCATGCTTGAGACCGCCGCCCCGGCCCAAGGGCTCGGTCTCGACGACGGTCGTGACGCGCAACGGAAGATCGGCCGAGTCCAGCCATTCCCGCAGCACATCGGCAAGATGGCCGCACGAGATCACGGCGTCCGTGACGCCCTCGGCGGCCAGCCAGGACAGCTGATGGCCGATGATCGGGGTCCCGGTCCCCGGGATCTCGACCATCGGCTTGGGGCGGTCATCGGTGTACGGGCGCAGCCGCGAGCCCTGACCACCCGCCAGGATCACGGCCTGCGTCGGATACGTATGCATGCCAGGCACGATATGCCGTGCCCGGACACACCCGGCTCAGCTGAACTGCGCGACGCCCGAGGCGAACGAGGTGTCGCAGACCGGACGCGAGAAGCGATGGGCGCGGGTCGGGCCGTACTGGTCCACGGCCGCCTTGCCCAGCGCCTTGGCGATCGACATGCAGTGCTTGGCGAGGGAGGGCCGCCCCTCCACGGTGCGCTGGAGGCTCGTCAGCGCGACACCCGGGTCCTTCTCACGGAGCTCCAGCAGGAGCTTGTCCCGCAGAACGTCCTGAGGTGCCCGGGCCTTCGCCTGCTTGGACACGGTCTCCGAGGCGGCGGTCAGCAGCTGGGTCTCGGTGTCCTGCCCCGACCACTGCACACGGGTGACCGCGAGGGTCCCGGACAGAACCATGACGACGGGCAGTACGAGAGCTAGGGTTCGGCCAATTCGGCGCGCGGTGTGGGTCACGCAGGCGAGCGTAGCGGGCAGTGATGACTTGGCGACATTTCGTCACCCCTGCGAGGGATGGTTCGAGAGGTCTTTTCGAATTACGCGTTGACGTCCTGGGGTGAATTGACCGGTGTGCCAGGGTATTTGAAGTCCGCGCGAGTCCGAAACCCGATCCTGCCCGCGACACGCGAACGGCCCCGCGTCCCTCGGAGGGAGCGGGGCCGTGGCGGCTGGATCGTGAGGATCAGGCGGTCAGGCGCTCACCGGTCGAGGTGGCGAAGACGTGCAGCTCGTCCGGGCGCGGCACGACGTGCAGCTCGGTGCCCTTCTCCGGGACGGCGCGGCCGCCGACGCGGACGACCAGGTCCTTGTGCTCGCCACCGACCTGCGCGGCACCGTAGACGAAACCGTCGGCGCCGAGCTCCTCGACGACGTTGACGGAGACGGCCAGACCGGCCGGGGCGTCGGAGGAGGCCTTGGAGAGGCCGGTCGCGGCGGCGCCGCCGTGCTCGACGATGTCGAAGTGCTCGGGGCGGATGCCGACCGTGACGGTGGTGTCACCGCGGTTCGCGGCGGCGGTGAGCGCCTCACGCGAGACCGGGACGACGCTGTTGCCGAACTTCACGCCACCGTCGGTGATCGGGACCTCGACGAGGTTCATCGCCGGGGAGCCGATGAAGCCGGCCACGAAGAGGTTCGCCGGGCGGTCGTACATGTTGCGCGGCGAGTCGACCTGCTGGAGCAGACCGTCCTTGAGGACCGCGACGCGGTCGCCCATGGTGAGGGCCTCGACCTGGTCGTGGGTGACGTACACGGTGGTGATGCCGAGGCGGCGCTGAAGCGAGGCGATCTGCGTACGCGTCGAGACACGGAGCTTGGCGTCGAGGTTCGACAGCGGCTCGTCCATGAGGAAGACCTGCGGCTCACGCACGATGGCACGGCCCATCGCCACACGCTGACGCTGACCACCGGAGAGCGCCTTCGGCTTGCGGTCCAGGTAGTCGGTGAGGTCCAGCATCTTGGCGGCCTCTTCGACCTTCGCCCGGATGTCGGTCTTGTTCACACCGGCGATCTTGAGGGCGAAGCCCATGTTGTCCGCGACGGACATGTGCGGGTAGAGCGCGTAGTTCTGGAACACCATGGCGATGTCCCGGTCCTTCGGGGGCAGGTGCGTGACGTCGCGGTCACCGATGCGGATCGCACCGCCGTTGACGTCCTCGAGACCCGCGAGCATGCGCAGGGAGGTCGACTTGCCGCAACCGGAAGGACCGACGAGGACGAGGAACTCGCCGTCCTCGATGTCGATCTCGAGCTGGTCCACAGCCGGCTTCGTGGAGCCGGGGTAGACGCGGGACGCCTTGTCGAACGTGACACTGGCCATGACGATGCTTCTCCTCAACCGGCAGGAACGTGCCGGACGATCCGAGTAGGGAGTGGTGTGGTCCACTGGAGTGAACCTGAGGTGACGCTACCTGGCGTTTTCGGATCTGTCAGTAGTCCGAGGTCCCGAATATCGAGCAGGTTCCGGTGCCGGCGTTGGTTACACTGCTCCCGCACGCCTCCTTAGCTCAGTCCGGCCAGAGCAACGCACTTGTAATGCGTAGGTCGTCGGTTCGAATCCGACAGGGGGCTCAGCGAAAGCCCAGGTCAGACATCCTCTGACCTGGGCTTTTCGGTTGTTTCCCCGGTCCCGGGACCCTTCCCGCCCGGTGCCCCCGCGCGCAGGCCGTCCATGACCAGGTCCAGGAGGCGGGCGGCGCGGGGTTGCCAGGCGCCGTGGGGGTCGAGCTGCCAGATGCCGGCGATGGCGAGGACGAAGTCGTCCGCGGTGACTCCGGGGCGGATGGTGCCGGCTTCCTCATTGGTGCGGAGCAGGAGTTCCGCCGCCGATGTCACCGGGGTGTGGCCCGGCTTCGCCGGGCTGTCCGGGGCGCTGGTGGCCTGGCGGATCGCGTCCGCCAGGCCTGCCTTGGTCATGGCGAAGCGGGCGAGGTGGTCCATCCACTCGCGCAGGGCCCGGTCGGGCTCGTGGATCCTGATCAGTTCGGTCGCGGCGTCGGCGACCTGCTGCATCTCGTGGCGGTAGATCTCCAGGACCAGGGACTCGCGCTTGGGGAAGTTGCGGTAGAAGGTGCCCTGCCCGACGCCCGCCTTCCTGGCGATCACGCTGAGCGGGACGTCCGCGCAGAGCGTCAGTTCAGCCAGGGCCACTTCCAGGATGCGCTCGCGGTTCCGCTGCGCGTCCGAGCGCAGAGGCGCGTCCTTCTTCTGCTGCACTCGTCCTCCTCGCGGGTTCGTGGCCGAATCCCACCCTTGCTAAGTGGACAACTGTCCACTACGTTTTCCAGGGAACGGACAGTTGTCCACTTCACTTAGGCACACCTTAGCGGTGGGTGGCTCGGGTGGACAGCCGACGGCCGGCACCGGTCTTCCCCTCCCACGTCTCCGGGCCGCCGTCTCCATGTGCCGCGTCGCCCCCACTCCCGACACCTTTCCCATACGTCCTTGTGTCTTCCGTCTCCCTGCCTGCCGGACCGCCCTCGCGACGCGGTCCGGGAACGCGAAAGAAGGCTGATCATGGCCCCAGCGCCCTCGTCGACGTACAGCGCCGTCACTCTGAACATCAACGGCGAGAAGCACACGCTGACCGTCGACCACCGCACCACCCTGCTCGACGCCCTGCGCGAGCGTCTCGATCTCACCGGTACGAAGAAGGGCTGCGACCAGGGGCAGTGCGGTGCGTGCACCGTCCTGCTCGACAAACGCCGGGCCGTCGCCTGTCTGCAGCTGGCGGTGGCGGCCGAGGGCCGGGAGATCACCACCATCGAGGGCATAGCCGAGGGCGAGGAACTGCACCCCGTGCAGCAGGCGTTCCTCGACCTCGACGGCTTTCAGTGCGGTTACTGCACGCCTGGCCAGATCTGTTCGGCCGTCGCGGTGATCGAGGAACACGCCGCCGGCTGGCCGAGCGCCGTCACCGGTGACCTGAGTCCCGAGGCGGGGCCACCGCCGCTGACCGCCGACGAGGTGCGGGAGCGCATGAGCGGCAATCTCTGCCGCTGCGGTGCGTACGTGTCGATCGTGCAGGCGGTCGAACGCGCGGCCGGGATCCACGCGGAGGCCGTACGGGCCGATGAGGGTACGCAGGACGAGAAGCACGAGGGGGCCCCGGCATGAGGGAGTTCGGATATGAACGCGCGGTCGACGTCTCCGGCGCACTCGCGCTGCTCGACGCCGACCCGGACGCCCGGTTCCTCGGCGGTGGCACCAATCTCGTCGACCTGATGAAGACCGGCGTCGAGCGGCCCGCCAGGCTCGTCGACGTACGTGAACTCCCCCTGGACCGGGTCGAGGTGACCGAGGACGGTGGGCTGCGCATCGGTGCGACGGTCACCAACAGCGACCTCGCGGCGCACCCCGATGTGCGCCGGAGCTACCCGGCGCTGACCCAGGCGGTGCTGGCCGGCGCCTCCGGGCAGCTGCGCAACATGGCCACCGTCGGGGGGAACCTGTTGCAGCGGACCCGCTGCGGCTACTTCGCGGACGTGGCCAGGCCGTGCAACAAGCGCGTCCCCGGCAGTGGCTGTCCCGCGATCGAGGGCGAGCACCACAACCACGCGATCCTGGGAGCCTCCGGCCACTGCGTGGCCACCAGCCCTTCCGACATGGGTGTGGCGCTGACGGCCTTCGACGCCGTGGTCGAGTACGAGACGGCCGACGGGCCGGGCCGGCTGCCGCTCGCCGAGTTCTACCTGCCGGTGGGGGACACCCCGCACCGGGAGACCGCTCTTCCGGCGGGCGCGCTGATCACCGGCGTGACCCTGCCGCCCGCCCCGGTGGCGGTCAGCTCCCGCTACCGCAAGGTGCGCGAGCGGGCGTCGTACGCCTTCGCGATCGGCTCGATCGCGGCCGCGCTCGACGTCCGTGACGGTGTCGTGCACGAGGTGCGGCTGGCCTTCGGGGCCGTCGCCTCCCGGCCGTGGCGGGCCGTCGCGGCCGAACAGGCCCTGACCGGCGGGCCGGCCTCCGCAGCGGCCTTCGCCGCCGCGGCGGATGCGGAACTGGCGGCCGCCCGGCCGCTGCCGGGCAACGCGTACAAGGTGACGCTGATGCGCAACCTCGTCGTCGCCGTGCTCAGCGAACTCACCGAGGAGGCCACCCGATGACCACCACCACGACCGGGACCAGGGCGGCCAAGGCCGTCGGCACCGCGCACACCCGTGTGGAGGGCCGCGAGAAGGTCACCGGGGCGGCCCGCTACGCGGGCGAGATCCCCTTCGCCGGGCTCGCGCACGGGTGGCTGGTGCTGTCGACGATCACCCGTGGCCGTATCCGTTCGGTGGAGACGGACGCGGTCCTGGGGATGCCGGGGGTCCTCATGGTCCTGCACCACGGGAACGCCCCTCGGGTCGACACGGACTACACCAACATGCTCGGTATGCCGCCGGACCCGACCGTCGCCGTCTTCCAGCACGACCGGGTGCCGCACGCGGGCTGGCCGGTCGCGCTGGTGGTGGCCGAGACCTCCGAGCAGGCCCGGGAGGCCGCCGAGGCGCTGGAGGTGCGGTACGAGGAGGAGCCGCACGACGTCGCCTTCGCCGGTGAGCACCCGGACGCGTACGCGAGCCCCGGCCCCGCCGGACCGGGTGTGGAGGAGAAGGGGGACCTGGAGGCCGAGCTCGCGGCGTCCGCCGTCGTCCTGGACGCCGAGTACTCCACGCCGGAGGAGCACCACAACTCGATGGAGCCGCATGCGGCGACCGCCCTGTGGGACGGCGGCCGGCTGGAGGTCGTGGACTCCAACCAGGGCACCGTGTGGGTGGCGGGTGAGCTCGCGAACCTCTTCTCGCTCGATCCGGCCTCGGTGCACGTGCGGTCCGAGCACGTCGGGGGCGGCTTCGGGAGCAAGGGTGTCCGTGCGCACCAGGTGGCCGCGGTGATGGCGGCCACCGCCCTGTCGCGCCCGGTGCGGGTGGTCATGACGCGGCGTCAGGTGTTCTCGCTCGCTGGCTACCGGAGCCCGACGACCCAGCGGGTCCGGCTCGGCGCCGACGCCGAGGGACGGTTCCGCGCGCTGGAGCACCGCTGCCTGAGTCTCACCTCGACGGTGTACGACTTCGTCGAGTCGGGGGCCGGGCCGGCCCGGGTGATGTACGACGCGCCCGCCCACCACACCGCCAACCGGGTCGTACGGCTCGATGTGCCGAGTCCGACGTTCATGCGTGCGCCTGGTGAGGCGCCCGGGTCGTTCGCGCTGGAGTCGGCGCTCGACGAGCTCGCCGAGAAGTGCGGCATCGATCCGATCGAGCTGCGTCTGCGCAACGAGCCCGAGGTGGGGCCGGTCTCCGGGCTGCCGTTCGCCACCCGCAATCTGCCCGCCTGTTTCCGGGAGGGTGCCCGCAGGTTCGGCTGGGCCGACCGGGATCCGCGTCCGGGTGTGCGCCGGGACGGGCGCTGGCTGCTCGGTACGGGGACGGCCGCGGCGTCCTTCGGCGCGGGCGCGATGCCGTCGACGGCGGCCGTGACCGCGGAGGCCGACGGCACGTTCACCGTGCGGATCAACGCGGCGGACATCGGCACGGGGGCACGGACGGCGCTCACCCTGGTCGCGGCCGACGCCCTGGAGGTGCCGACCGGCCGGGTGCGCGTACGGATCGGGGACAGTGACTTCGGCCAGGCGATGATCGCCGGCGGCTCGATGGGCACCCGGTCGTGGGCGTGGGCGGTCACCGCCGCGGCCGACGAGCTGCGGGAGCGGCTCGCCCTGAGCGGGACCGTCCCGCCGGAGGGCATCACGGTGCGGTCGGACACGACCGAGGCGATCGGGGCCCTCGCGCAGAAGGAGCGGCACTCCTTCGGGGCGCAGTTCGCCGAAGTGGCCGTGGACGTGGCGACGGGCGAGGTGCGGGTGCGCCGCATGCTCGGCGTCTTCGCCGCCGGACGGATCGTCAACCCGCTCACGGCCCGTGGTCAGTTCGTCGGCGGGATGACCTGGGGCATCTCCATGGCTCTGCACGAGGAGGCGGTCAGGGACGGGAACACCGGCGCCCTCTACGGTGCCGATCTCGCGGGCTATCACGTCGCCACGAACGCCGATGTGCCGGTGATCGAGGCGGACTGGGTGGACGACTTCGACCCGGACGACCCGGTGGGGATCAAGGGCATCGGCGAGATCGGGATCGTGGGGGCGGCGGCGGCGATCGCCAACGCCGTCTGGCACGCGACGGGTGTGCGTCACCGCTCCCTGCCGATCAGGCCCGACCGTGTCCTCACGGCAGGCCCGCATGCTTGACATCGCCGGTGAGCTGGCGCGTTGGGCCGAGGAGGGGAGGGAGTTCGCCGTGGCGACCGTCGTGGCCGTCGGCGGCAGCGCGCCGCGTGGTCCGGGTGCGGCCCTCGCCGTCGACAGCGAGGGCACGGCCGTCGGTTCGGTCTCCGGCGGGTGTGTGGAGGGGGCGGTGTACGACCTGTGCGTCCAGGCGCTGGAGGACGGCGGGACCGTCGTCGAACGGTTCGGCTACAGCGACGAGGACGCCTTCGCGGTCGGGCTGACCTGTGGCGGGGTCATCGATGTCATGGTCACCCCGTTCGACGCGCGGTCGCCTGCCCGGGAGGTGGTCCGGTCGGCGCTGTCGGCCGCCGCCTCGGGTGAACCCACGGCCCTCGCCCGGATCGTCCGCGGCCCGGCCGAACTCCTGGGCCGGGCGCTGCTGGTGCGCTCCGACGGGTCGTACGAGGGGTCGTACGGCAGCGGTTCCGCGGAGCTGGACCGGGAGGCGGCGGCCGAGGCGCGGGCGATGCTGGACGCGGGAAGCACCGGCACCCTCGACCTGGCGGAGGACGGAACGCACTGCCCGGGCGGTCTCACGCTTCTCGTGGAGTCGAATGTGCCCCCGCCTCGCATGATCGTGTTCGGCGCGATCGACTTCGCCGCGGCGCTGGTGCGCGCGGGCAAGTTCCTCGGCTATCACGTCACGGTGTGCGATGCCCGTCCCGTCTTCGCCACCCGGGCCCGGTTCCCCGAGGCGGACGAGCTGGTCGTGGACTGGCCGCACCGCTATCTGCGGCGCACCGCGACCGATGGGCGTACGGTCCTGTGCGTGCTCACGCACGACGCCAAGTTCGACGTCCCCCTGCTGAAGCAGGCCTTGCGGATGCCGGTCGCGTTCGTCGGAGCGATGGGTTCGCGCCGGACCCATGCGGACCGTGACCGGAAGCTGCGGGAGGCGGGGCTCCAGGAGGGCGAGCTGGCGCGGCTCAGGTCGCCGATAGGCCTCGACCTCGGGGCGCGTACGCCGGAGGAGACGGCCCTGTCCATCGCGGCGGAGATCGTCGCGTCCCGGCGGGGCGGGTCGGGTGCTCCCCTCACGGGTTCGGCGACGCCGATCCACCACGACGGGAGGCGGCCGGCCGGGGCGGAGGCCGCCTGAGCGGAGGCGGGCCGTGTCGCGGGTCGGTCAGTGCCGGCCGGCGATGCGGTCCGCCGCCTTGGCGATGCGGTCGGTGCCGAGGCGAGGTGAGGAGGCTTCGCGGCGGTCGGCGGCGCGGTAGGCGGCGTAGAGGCTGTGGACGCCGAGCCAGCGGAGGGGTTCGGGTTCCCAGCGGCGGACCTTGTGGTTGACCCAGGGCAGGGCCGTGAGGTCGGTGGGGCCGGCCTGCCCGGAGTCCTGCTGGATCAGGTCGCGCAGGGTGCGGGCCGCGAGGTTGGCGGTGGCGACGCCGGAGCCGACGTAGCCGCCGGCCCAGCCGAGGCCGGTGGAGCGGTCGAGGGTGACGGTGGCGCACCAGTCGCGGGGGACGCCGAGCACGCCGGACCAGGCGTGGTCGATGCGGGCCCCGGCGGTGGTGGGGAAGAAGCGGACGAGCAGGTCGCGGAGGGCCTCGATGGTGGCGGGCCGGGTGCGTCCGTCGTGGTCGGTGGCCGAGCCGTATCGGTAGGGGACGCCCCGGCCGCCGAGGGCGATGCGGTCGTCGGCGGTGCGCTGGGCGTACATGTAGGCGTGGGCCATGTCGCCGAGGGTCTCGCGGCCTTCCCAGCCGATGGTGTCCCAGAGGGCCTCGGGCAGGGGCTCGGTGACGATCATGGAGGAGTTCATGGGGAGCCAGGTGCGCTTCTGGCCCTTGAGGCCCGCGGTGAAGCCTTCGGTGCAGCGCAGTACGTAGGGGGCGCGGACCGTGCCGTAGGGGGTGACGGCGTGCTTGGGTTTGATCTCGGTGACGGGTGTCGACTCGTGGATGGTGACGCCGAGGGCTTCGACGGTGTCGGCGAGCCCCTTGACCAGTTTGGCGGGGTGCAGGCGCGCGCCGTGCGGGGTCCAGCTGGAGCCGACGGCTCCGGAGACGCGGATGCGTTCGGCGGTCTCGCGGGCTCCGCGCAGGACGCGGTCGGTCTCGCCGAAGGCGATCTCGACGGAGTGGAAGTCCTTGAGGCGGGCGAGCTGCGAGGGGGTGTGGGCGACTTCGAGGACGCCGCCGTGGTGGATGTCGGCGTCGATCTTCTCCTCGCCGGCGATGCGGATGACCTCGCCGACGGTGTCGTTCATGGCCTGCTGGAGGCGGACCGCGGCGTCGTGGCCGTGCAGTCCGGCGTAGCGGTCGCGGCCGGCGATGCCGTTGTAGAGCCAGCCGCCGTTGCGGCCGGAGGCGCCGTAGCCGCAGAACCTGGCTTCCAGGACGGTGATGTTGAGGAAGGGGACGGCTTTCTTGAGGTAGTAGGCCGTCCAGAGTCCGGTGTAGCCGCCGCCGACGATGCAGACGTCGGCGCTGGTGTCGCCGGGCAGGGGTTCGCGTGGGGCGGGGGTGCCCTCGTGCGCGTACCAGAAGGATACGCCGCCGTTGACCGTGCTGACGGTGCTCATGTGTCCCCTGTTTGTCCGTGTGCAGACCGGTCGCTGGAGGGTACCTCTAGGCTCTGGGTGTGATCGACGTTCCGGGTGACCTGGCCGTGAATCTGAGTGAGCACAATGGCGCGGAGGGGAGGGCGTTCGCCGCCGCGTTGCCCGCGCTGGCCGGGAGGTTCCTGGACGGGTGGGGGCTGCGGCTCGACGGGGCGCCGATGTGCGGGATGTGCGCGCTGGTGCTTCCGGTGGTGCGGGAGGCGGACGGCCGCGGGGCGGCGCTGAAGCTTCAGATGGTGAACGCGGAGACGGTGGGGGAGCCGGTCGCGTTGCGGGTGTGGGGTGAGGCGGGCGCGGGGTCGGTGGGGCTGCTGGAGCACGACGCGGCGACGGGGACGATGCTGCTGGAACGGCTGGACGAGCGGCGGCCGTTGACCGACCTGCCGGACGCGCGGGTGGCGGTGCGGGTGCTCGCGGAGTCGTTGGCCCGGCTGGTGCGTGTGCCGGCTCCGCCGGGGATGCGGCGGCTGGAGGACCTCGCGGCGCGGATGCTGGCGGAGACGCCCGGGGCGGTCGGGGTGCTGGAGGACGCGGGCGAGCGGCGGCTGCTGCTGGACTGCGCGGCCGCGGTGCGGGAGGTGGCGGGGGAGCCGGGGGACCGCCTGTTGCACTGGGATCTGCATTACGCCAACGTCCTGGCCGGGCGCGCGGAGGAGGGCCGGGCGGGCGAGTGGGTGGTCCTGGATCCGAAGCCGCTGGCGGGCGACCCGGCGTTCGACCTCTTTCCGGCGCTGGACCAGAGGTGGGACGCGTCGGAGGTGCTCTGGCGGTTCGATCTGCTCTGCGGGGTGCTGGAGCTGGACCGGGAGCGGGCGAGGGCGTGGACGCTGGGGCGGGTGCTCCAGAACGCGCTGTGGGGGATCCGGCGGGGGAGGCCGCGGCTGTACGCGGACCATGCGGAGATCGCCCGGCAGTTGCTGGGGCGGGACTGAGGCGCGGGGGGCCGCATGTCTAGGCTGCCCCCATGATTCGCGTAGCCACTCCTGAAGACGTCCCCGCCATCCATGCCATGGTCCGTGAGCTCGCCGAGTACGAGAAGGCGCTCGACGAGGCGAATGCCACCGAGGAGCAGCTGCGCGAGGCCCTCTTCGGTGAGCGGCCCGCCGCGTACGCGCATGTCGCGGTGGCGGACGACGACGGCGCGGTGGTCGGGTTCGCGCTGTGGTTCCTCAACTTCTCGACGTGGCGCGGGGTGCACGGGGTGTATCTGGAGGACCTGTACGTGCGCCCCGAGCGGCGCGGCGGCGGCTACGGGAAAGCGCTGCTGACGGAGCTGGCGCGCATCTGTGTGGAGCGCGGTTACGGGCGTCTGGAGTGGTCGGTGCTGAACTGGAACGCCCCGTCCATCGCGTTCTACGAGTCGCTGGGCGCGCGTCCCCAGGACGAGTGGACGGTGTACCGGTTGACGGACGGGGCGCTGGCGGAGCTCGGGGCGGCCTGAGGGGCCTTTCACGGTACGAGGACGACCTTGCCCACCGTGCCGCGGGTTTCGAGTGCGCGGTGGGCCTCGGCCGCTTCGGCGAGCGGGAAGCGCTGGACGGTGGGGCGGAGGCGGCCCGCGGCGGCTTCGGCGAGGGAGCGGGTTTCCAGGGCCCGCATGCCGCCGCCCTTCTCGATCATGGCGGGGCCCAGGACGCTGCGGGACGTGATGCCGCGTTCGGCGAGTTCCTTCTCGCCGAGGGCCGGTGTCCGCCCGCCGGAGGTGCCGTAGACGAGGTGCTGGCCGCCGGGGGCGAGCAGGTCGACGGCGGCGCGGGCGGTGATCCCGCCGACCGCGTCGAAGACGACGGTGGCGGGGCGGCCGAGGGCTTCGAGGTGGGAGCGGACGCGGCGCGGCCAGTCGGGGAGGGTGTAGTCGACGGCTAGGTCGGCTCCGTTCTCCGTGACCCGGGCGGTTTTGGCGGGTCCGCCGGCAAGGCCGACGACGGTGGCACCGGTGTTCTTGGCGTACTGGACGAGGAGCGTGCCGATGCCGCCGGCGGCTGCGGTGACGAGGGCGACGGAGCCGGGGCCGAGGTCGGTGAACTGCACGATGCCCAGGGTGGTGCGGCCGGTCCCGATCATGGCGACGGCCTCGGCCGCGTCGAGGCCGGCGGGGAGCGGGTGGAGCTTCTCGGCGTCGACTACGGCCAGTTCGGCGTAGCCGCCGGGGGCCGCACCGATGTGGGCGACGACTTCGCGGCCGAGCCAGGCGGGGTCGGTGCCCTCGCCGAGGGACTCGACGGTGCCCGCGATCTCGCGGCCCGGGATGGTCGGCAGATCGGCGGCGGTGATCGGGTAGGGGCCGGGTCTGCCTTCGCGGAGGTGGGTGTCCAGGAGGTGCACCCCGGCCGCGGCCACGGCGACGCGGACCTGGCCGGGGGCGGGGAGGGGGTCCTTGGTCCGCTCGTGGACGAGGTTCTCGGCGGGGCCGAAGGCGTGGAGGCGGATGGCGTGCACGGTGGGGCTCCCCGGGTGGCGGTGTGGTGGCCGGTGACTGGTGCTCTCCACCCTCCGACCTCAAGGGCGCTTGAGGTCAAGGAGCTTCTGCCGTGCGGGGGGTCTCCCGTGGAGTCCTGCCGAGGAGTCTCAGCGCCAGGACCGCCGCTTCGATGCCGCTGTTGAACGCGACTTCGCTGAGGAGTCCCGGGGCGGCGACCTGGTCGCCGGCGAGCAGGATGCCGTCGCCGCGGTCGACGGCGGGCCGGTCGCGCCAGGTGGTGCCGGGCTTGTCGACGGCCCCGGTGCGTCCGGCCGCGAGCGCTTCGCGGCGCCAGGTGGTGCGGTCGCGCCACCCGGGGAAGCCGAGGTCGAGCAGGTCTTCGGCGCGGCGGACGGCGTCGGCGCGCGGGGTGCCGGGGGCGAGGGGGATCTGTGCCTGGATGAGCTGTTCGCCGGCCGGGGCGAGGGTCGGGTCCTGGGCGGTGAACCGTTCGATCCAGCCGGGGGCGTCGAGATCGGAGACGATGAACGGGTCTCCGCGCCGGGTCCGCAGGGCCAGGTCGAGCAGGGCGGTGCGGCCGCTGTCCCAGGTCAGGGAGGGGTCCTCCAGCAGGGTGCGGGCGGAGTCCAGGTGGGTGGCGACGATCACCGGTCCGCTGTCGCGGAGGGAGGCCAGGTCGCGGGGGCCGATGCGGTCGGCGGTCTCGATGCGCACGCCGAGCTTCCAGGCCAGGGAGGCCATCCGGTCGACGAGCTGTGCCCAGCCGCCGACGGGGTAGTGGGCCTCGGGCGGCAGCGCGGTCGCGCGGCGCAGGCGTGGCTGGACGAAGGCGGCGGAGAGGGAACCGGGGTCGTGGTGGAAGAGGGCCACGCCCATGTAGTGCGCCGCCGCGCGGGCGCCGTCCTCGCCCACCTGGCCGGTGGCCCAGCTGAGGAAGTCGGTGTCGACGGGGGCCGTGCGGGCGCTACGGCGGGCGAGGCGCAGCATGGCGAGCGGCGGGGTCCTGCGCAGGGCGCCGCCGCGGCGGAAGAGGAAGCGGGTGCCTTCGAGGGGCGGTACCGAGGCCATCGTGCCGAGGAGTTTCCGCTGTTCGAGCCAGGTCCAGTGCGGTCCGCGGCGGTACAGGGCGTGCGGGCCCTCGTTGGTGAGGTAGGGGCCGTCGGAGGTCCTGGCCCGTCCGCCGAGGGTGTGGTGGGCCTCGTGGAGGGTGACCTGGGCCCGGGACTCGGCGGCCGTGATGGCGGCGGTCAGTCCGGCGAGGCCGCCGCCGACGACGTGGATGCGCTGCATGGCTGGGTCTCCTTGCTGTGGGGCGCTTCTGCATGGAGGACGGTTCGGCCTTCTCGTTCTGTGACACCGGGCCGGGGCGATGTCAGTGGTGTGCGTCACGATGGGGGGCATGGCACGCACAGGCAACAGGAGCAGCAGGAGCGCGGGCGCGAGGGACGCGGTGGCCGGGGCGCGGCGGCCGGAGGTCCGGCTTCCGCCTCTTGTGGAGTACGACGGGGAGGGCCTGGAGCCCGACGGGGACTACGACGGGGTGCGGTTCGGGGAGACGGATCTGGCCGACGCGTCGGGTCCGGGTGCGCGCTTCATGGACTGCGAGCTGCGTGGCTGTGCCCTGGACCGTACGGAGCTGGTGCGGGCCAGGTTCATCGACTCGGTGCTGACGGGGGTGCGGGGCGTGGGCACCGATCTCGCGGGGGCGTCGCTGCGGGATGTGGAGGTCCTGGACGCGCGGCTGGGCGGGGTGCAGCTGCACGGCGCCGTGCTGGAGCGGGTGCTGGTGCGGGGCGGGAAGATCGATTACCTGAATCTGCGCAAGGCACGGCTGAAGGACGTCGTGTTCGAGGGGTGTGTGCTCTCGGAGCCGGATTTCGGGGAGGCGCAGCTGGTCCGGGTGGAGTTCCGGGACTGTGTGCTGAAGCGTGCCGACTTCAGTTCGGTGCGGATGGAGTCCGTCGATCTGCGGACGGTCGCGGAGCTCGACATCGCGCGGGGTGTGGAGCGGCTGGCGGGCGCGGTGATCAGCCCGTCCCAGCTGATGGAGCTGGCTCCGGCGTTCGCGGCGCAGATCGGGGTGCGGGTGGAGGCGTAGGGGCGGGCCCGCTCAGAGGCGGGGGAAGCGGGCCTGGAGGTCCCAGACGACGGGGTTGTCGGCGAGGCCTTCGTGCATGTCGGCCAGGTCGGCGATGAGGTCGTGCAGGAAGTCGCGGGCCTCGCGGCGCAGCAGGGAGTGGCTGAAGGTGAGCGGGGGTTCGTCGCCGGGCATCCAGTCGGCCTCGACGTCCACCCAGCCGAAGCGGCGCTCGAAGAGCATGCGGTCGGACGATTCGGTGAAGTCGAGTTCGGCGTACTGCCGGCGGTGCGAGCGGTTGCCCCGGGGGTCGCGGTCGATCTGCTCGACGATGTCGCAGAGTGCCCAGGCGAAGTCGAGCACGGGGACCCATCCCCAGGCTGTGGACACCTCGCGGTCGGCCTTGGTGTCGGCGAGGTAGACGTCCCCGGAGAACAGGTCGTGCCGCAGGGCGTGGACGTCCGCGCGGCGGTAGTCGGTCTGCGGGGGGTCCGGGAAGCGCCGGGAGAGGGAGTAGCCGATGTCGAGCACGGTTCGATGGTGTCATGCCGCGCGAGCGCCCCGCGCCGCTCGGCGGCGGGGGCTCAGGGGAGCAGCCTCTGCTCCTTGGCGACGGCGACGGCTCCCGCCCGGGTGTCCACGCCGAGCTGGGGGCCGGGGCGGGCGTCCTGGCTTCAGCGGTCGTCGCTTCCCGTGTGGGCTCGTTGACCGCCGGGCCTGTGCGCACGGGATCCCGGGCGGGTTCGTACGGTGCCGGTAACGGCAACACCCTCGTCACCCTGCGCGGCGACGGTGCGGGCCCGCAGTCCCCCGAGTCCGCCGTGAAGAAGGCGTACACCGCCGTCTCCTGGAACGCGCCCACCTCGGAGCTGGTCAAGCGCCTTGAGCAGGCCCCGAACCTGAAGGACATCCCCGGCACCCTGTTCCTGGCGGGCGGCTCACCCGTGCAGGCCAAGGGCGCTCCGGTGGCGGGCATCGGCGTCGCGGGGGCCCCGAGCGGCGACCTGGACGAGAAGTTCGCCGCGGCGGGCGTCGCCGCCGTCTCCCGGTAAAGCCGTTCGGCCGACGACGCGCGAGGCGGCTTCCGGATCAGTCGCAGCCGAGCGAGGCGCGCGGCCGCGGTGAAGCGGTTCCCGCGTCGGACTCACGGCAGCGGCGTGGCGATCGGGGCGACAGCGGGACGGGCCGAGGGCTCCTCCTCCCCGTCCCGGGGCAGACCGGTGGGGGCCGATCGCAGGAGAGGTCGCAGAACCAGGCGTCGTCGCGGGAGTCCGAGGCCTGCTTTCCCGCAAGGGGCTGCCCGCGGACGCCTCGGCGTCGAGGGTGAAGCCGCTCCGGCCGGGTCGCTCCTGGCCGGGGCGGCGCTCGGGCCGCGCCCGGCTCGGCCGGGGCGGACGCTTCGAGGAGCTCCGTCCCGGCCTTCCGGGTTGCGGGGCGGGAGGCGTGCGGCCGTGGTCGGCCGGGTCCCGGCCCGACGGCGGAAGCCGGTCGGCCAGAGGCCGACCGGCTTCCGTGGGTTCTGCGGTTACTTGACGTTGACGCCGGTCCAGGCGGCCTGGACGGCCGTCAGTTCGGCGCTGTCGGCACCGAACAGGTCGGTGGCGGCCTTCTCGGTCGCTTCGCGGGCTCCGGCGTAGTCGGTGCTCGACGTCATGTAGACGGAGAGCGCCTTGTACCAGATCTGGTAGGCCTTCTGGCGGCCGATGCCCGTGACCGTGGAGCCGTCGGCGGTCGGGGAGTCGTAGTCGACACCGTCGATGGTCTTGGCGCCGCTGCCCTCGGCCAGCAGGTAGAAGAAGTGGTTGGCGACACCGGAGGAGTAGTGCACGTCGAGGTCGCCGACGCCGGAGTCCCAGTAGTCCGCCGAGCCGCCGTCCTTGCTCGGCTTGTCCATGTAGCGCAGGGGGGTTCCGTCGCCGTTGATGTCGATCTTCTCGCCGATGAGGTAGTCACCGGGGTCGGTGGCGTTGTCGGCGAAGAACTCCACGGAGGTGCCGAATATGTCGCTGGTCGCCTCGTTGAGGCCGCCGGACTCGCCCGCGTAGTCGAGGTTGGCGGTGGCCGCGGTCAGGCCGTGGCTCATCTCGTGGCCGGCGACGTCGATCGCGGTGAGCGCGCTCTTGTCGTCGGCGCCGTCGCCGTAGGTCATGCAGAAGCAGCTGTCGTCCCAGAAGGCGTTGACGTAGCCGGTGCTGAAGTGGACGCGGGAGTACGCGGCGCGGCCGTCCCCGGCTATGCCGTCGCGGCCGAGCTCGGACTTGTAGAAGTCCCAGGTCGTGGCCGCGCCGTAGTGGGCGTCGACCGCCGCCGTCTGGCGGTCGTTCCCGGTGCCGTCGCCCCAGGTGTCGTCGGTGTCGGTGACGAGGTCGCCGGTGCCGGTCTGGCCCTGGGCGAGGTCGTACGTCCTGTGCCCGCCCCGGTCGCCGTCGGTCAGCTCGAAGCCCGAACCGCCCTGGGTGGTCGTGAGCGTGACCTTCCCGCTGTACTGGCTGTTCCCGGTGCCGGTCTCGACGGCCTCGTAGCTGTGCAGGCGCTCGCCGGTCGTGGCGTCGGTGATGATGTGGAGCCGGCTGGGCGTGCCGTCCTTCTGGACGCCCTTCTTGACGGTCTCGAAGGCGAGGGCGGGCTTGCCGCCGCCCGCCCAGACGACCTTGCGGGCGTCGGCCGCGGCCTTCAGCTTCGGCTGGGTCGAGGGCACGGTGATGCGGGCTTCGGTGGCCTTGTCGACGCCCTTGGAGGTGCCGTCGGCGGCGGTGTGGGTGACGAGGTCGCCGCCCAGGACCGGCAGTCCGGCGTAGGTGCGCTCGTAGCGGGTGTGGACGGTGCCGTGGGCGTCCTTGATCACGTCACGGGCGATCAGTTTCTCCTGGCCGCCGAGCCCGAGGGCCTCGGCGGCCGACGAGGCGTCGGCCTGGGCGGCCCGGAGGGCGGTGGCCCGGTGGCCGGCCGTGTTCACGCCGAGGGTGGTGGCGCCGGCGGGAGAGGCGGTGTCATCCGCGGTCCGGGAACCGGCCGTTGCCGTTCCCGTCTGGACGCCGACGACGACCATCGCGGCAACTGCGGCCAGGGCGGCGGCGCGACGGGTGTTCATGTGGGGGGTCATGCCTTCTCCGTTGCTCGTTCCTGTGGGGGTTACGAGCGGAGAGGGTGCCACCGAATGAGCAGTTTTGACGGGACGCCGACAATTACCTCACAAGTTTTTGACCAGTTCTTGTCCGGCTGAGGTGTGTTCGTGTCCGCTATGTGAAGCGGACGCACGGGAGCCCCCGGCCGACCTGGGTCGGGCGGGGGCTCCCGTGGGGAAGTCGTCTACGTCAGAGGTTGACGCCGAAGTCCTGGGCGATGCCGCGCAGGCCCGAGGCGTAGCCCTGGCCGACGGCGCGGAACTTCCACTCGGCGCCGTTGCGGTAGAGCTCGCCGAAGACCATGGCGGTCTCGGTGGCGGCGTCCTCGCTCAGGTCGTAGCGGGCGATCTCGGTGCCGCCGGCCTGGTTGATGATGCGGATGAAGGCGTTCCGCACCTGGCCGAAGTTCTGGCTGCGCGCCTCGGCGTCGTAGATGGAGACCGGGAAGACGATCTTGTCGATGTCCGCCGGGAGGCCCGCGAGGTTGACGTTGATCTGCTCGTCGTCGCCCTCGCCCTGACCCGTGACGTTGTCACCGGTGTGGACGATGGTCTGGTCCGGCGTCGCCTTGTTGTTGAAGAAGACGAAGTGGCCGTCGGAGAAGACCTTGCCGGCGGTGTTGACCGCGATCGCCGAGGCGTCGAGGTCGAAGTCGGTGCCGGTGGTGGTGCGGACGTCCCAGCCGAGGCCGACCGTGACGGCGGTCAGGCCCGGGGCCTCCTTGGTGAGCGAGACGTTGCCGCCCTTGGACAGGCTTACAGCCATGGGAAGTCCCTTTCCTCGTCGTGTGCGGGCTTCGTGCCATCACGAAAGCTACCGTCACCCGTCCTAACGCAGACAAGAGACCACGAGGTTCCTGTTCCCTTTACTTTCTTTGCCGAACTTCTGGCCGAACGCTCGCAAAACAAGGTGACGAACCGGTCGTACGCCGGGGAACATGGGTGTCATGTCCGGGCCCTATGTCATCCGCGGTTCGGTCTCCCTGCCGGAGGCCGAACTCATGTGGCGTTTCTCGCGGTCCTCCGGGCCCGGCGGGCAGCACGTCAACACGAGCGACTCCCAGGTGGAGCTCCGCTTCGACCTCGCCGCGACCGAGGCCCTGCCCGAGGTGTGGAAGGCCCGGGCCCTCGAACGCCTGGCGAGCCGGCTGGTCGGCGGCGTCGTGTCCGTACGCTCCTCGGAGCACCGCTCCCAGTGGCGCAACCGCGAGACGGCGGCCGTGCGGCTCGCGGCGCTCCTGGCGGAGGCGACGGCCCCGCCGCCCAAGCCGCGCCTCAAGAAGAAGATTCCGCGCGGCATCAACGAGCGCAGGCTGCGCGAGAAGAAGCAGCGGGGCGACACGAAGCGTGGGCGCTCCGGGCGCGACTGGTGACGGGCCGCGCGGAGCCCCGCGGGCGGGCCGGTCAGCCGAGCTGCCGGTAGCGGCCCTTGAAGTACGTCAGCGGCTCTCCGTCCGCGCTCGGCAGCGAAGCCGTCAGCACCCTGCCGATCACCAGCGTGTGATCCCCGGCCAGGACGCGCTGCTCCGTGCGGCACTCCAGGGTGGCCAGCGCCCCCTCCACCAGGTAGGCCTCCGTGACCTCGCCCCGTATGCAGGGGATGTTCTCGAACAGCAGCCGGTCGCTGATGCGCCCCTTCATGGCGAACCGCCCGGCGATGCTCCGCTGGTTCTCCGCGAGCACCGACACCGCCCACTGCGGCTGCTCGGCCAGCAGGTCGTCCATCCGTGAGTCGTTGCGCAGGCTCACCATGACCAGCGGCGGGTCCAGGGACACCGACATGAAGGCCGTCGCCGTCATCCCGACGTCCTCGCCCCGGCCGTCCTCGTCCAGCGGCGGCTCCTGGGCGGTGATCAGCACCACGCCCGCGGCCAGTCGGGACAGGGCGGCTCGGAATTCGTCGTTGCTCACCCCTTCAGCATGGGGGACGGCTTCGGGGCGCGGGGCGGGGGGAGTCTTCTGCAGCACAGGGGGCACGCTAGTGCCGCGGTGCGCCCCGTCGCATCGGGCCAGGGGACCAGTCGGGTCCTAGGACCACCGCCCCAGGTGTGCCGATTTGCGTTCGGCAAATAAAAGGAGTCCCCGGCTGCGCCCCGGGCAGCCTTTACCATCTGTTGTGACTTGAGTCACAGAGAGCAATATTTGTTGACCCTGTGTACCGGGTGCACAGCTCACTGTGATTCAGTGGCCGGGACAGTGCAACAAGTACGTCGATATGAAACCTGGAGTTGCTGTCGAGGTCTCAGGGAGTGCGAGCAATGGAGGCCGAGTCGGAGCCGTACGTCCGCCTTGCGACCATGCGGCAGTTGCACCAGGCCGTCGCTGATCTCAATACGGCGCGGAGCCTGGCGGACACGCTTCAGTCCGTGGCCGACGGCATCGTCACCGGTCTCGGTTACGAGCTGGGCTGCGTGAACCTCGTCCGCCCCGACGGCGACCTCGTGGTCGCCGCGTTCGCCGGCAACAGCGCCGCGGAAGCCCTGATCACCGGCCGTGTCGGCTCCCGTGAGTCCTGGGAGCGCAGGCTGTCGATGGGCGAGGCCTGGGACGAGCTCCGGTTCATACCCCACACCGAGGGCTGGGTGCTCCTCGACGACGACGTACCGCAGTGGCACACCGAGGGGCCCGAGCCCCGCTTCGAGGACGAGTGGCACCCCCTGGACCGCCTCTACGCCCCGATGTACGCCTCCGGCGGAGGTCTGGACCTCCTGGGGGTCATCTCGGTCGACAGGCCGCGCAACGGCCGCCGCCCCGGCGCCTGGGGCCGTGAGGCCCTCCAGATGTACGCCTCCCAAGCGGCCATTGCGATCAGTAACGCTCGCCTCCGAGCAAACATGCAGCGGGCACTGGTCAGGCTCGAACGCGAACAGCAGGCGCTGCGCGCCAGCGAGGAATCCTTCCGCCAGGCGTTCGAGTACGCCCCCAGCGGCATGGCCATCGCCGAGATGGGCGGAGACCAGCACGGCAGGTTGCTGCGCACCAACGACGCGCTCTGCCGGCTCCTGGGACGCCCCGCGTCCGTCCTGCGCCGCTACTCCTTCGCCGACCTCGTCCATCCCGAGGACATCGGGACCCTGCTCCGTACGTCGGCCGAGGGGGGAAGGGCGGAGCTGCGGCTCGGGCGCAGGGACGGCACGTATCTCTGGGTCTCGCTGCGCAACTCCGTCGTCGCCGACACCACCGACGGGCCGCGTTTCCTGCTCACCCATGTCGAGGACATCGAGGAGCGCAAGCGCAACGAGCTGAATCTCGCGCACCGTGCCTCGCACGACGCGCTCACCGGTCTGCCCAACAGCGCCGAGCTGCGCTCCCGGCTCGGCGCGCGGCTGTGTGAGAGGCCTCACTCGGTCACCTCCAGCGCGATCGAGGCGCTGGACGCGGCCTACGGCGACGTCGAGAGCGCGGTGCACGGCTACCGGGCGGACGGCTACGAGGGGGAGATCGCCCCGGGCGTCGGCCCCTACGACCACCATGTGCACATCGTGGCGCCCGACCCGGACCGCGACGACGGCACCAAGGGGCTCGCGGTGCTCTTCTGCGACCTGGACGGCTTCAAGTCCATCAACGACCGCTTCGGGCATCACGCGGGTGACGCGGTTCTCATCGAGGTCGCCCGGCGGCTCACGACCTGCGTACGGGACGGTGACACGGTCGCGCGGCTCGGGGGTGACGAATTCGTCGTCCTCGCGGACGGTCTCGGGGCCGCAGATGCCGCGGATCTGGCCGTACGCTTGCGTAACGCCATCATTCCGCCCATCCGGGTGGACGGCCGGGCAGTCAGGGTCGGGGCGAGTTTCGGTATCGGCTGGGCCGAGTGCGGCATGACCGAGGAAGAGGTCCTGCACTCCGCCGACCAGCGGATGTATGTGGAGAAGCGGTCCCGATCGAAGGTTCACCGCAGAGCCGGCTGACGTTCACGCCCTGGCTGTCCCCGTACACCGCCCGGTTTTCCGGGGGACCGAGAGCAATTCGACGCGTGCTCCGTTCGGGGTAGGCTCGGCCGGTCGGCGACGGCTGGCGACATGGTGAGGAGTGACCCAGGGATGACGGCCGGAAACAACGGCGCGAGCAAGCCCGAGGACGACGATCCGTTCGGCTATCTGTACGAGGACGGGCGGGCGGCAGGCGCACAGCCGCCCGGGCAGGGTGGATACGGCTACCCCGGTCCGGCCGCGCAGCCCGGTGTGCCCAGAACGTCGTACAACCAGGTGCGGACGGTCGGTGAGCGCCAGTACGGGCAGGTGCCGCCGCAGCAGGCGTACGGTCAGCAGCCCCCGCCGCAGTACGGCCAGCCGAACCCGCAGTACGCGGCGCCGGAGACCTACCCCGGCGGCGCGGTGACCGCGCAGCACGGGTCGGTGCCGGGCGGTAACGGCGGTCCCGGTCGTGGGGGCCCCAACACCAAGGCGCTGCTCATCGCGGCCGTCGCGGTGGTCGCGGTCGTGCTCATCGGCATCGGCGCGGCGCTGATGACCGGCGACGACAGCGACGGGAAGAAGGACGAGGCCGGGTCGTCGGCGGGTCCGGCCGACGAGGTCGAGGACTCCCCGAAGCCCGAGAAGTCCGCGAAGCCGTCCAAGGAGTCCGTCGACCTGCCCGAGCAGGACGCGGCGACGCTGACGCTCGGGGGCACGGCCTCCCTGGACAACACCGTCAAGGGTGCCAAGAGCGCGAACGGCCAGTACATCAGCCTCAACGAGGTCGGCCGGTCGGCCACCTGGACGGTCGATGTGCCCGAGAGCGGTGAATACACGCTGTTCGTGACGTACGGCGTGCCCGGCAAGGACGCCAAGGCGTCCCTGACGGTCAACGACGAGGACCCCCGCTCCATCAACATGAAGAACTTCGCGAACGCCGCGGAGGGCGACCTGGAGAAGGGCTGGACCAGGACGTACGCCTGGGTCCAGCTGGAGAAGGGGTCGAACTCGCTGATGCTCTCGTGCAACGAGGGCGACTCGTGCGACGCCAACCTCGACCAGCTGTCGCTGAAGTCGGGTCACGTCCAGAACTGATCCGCCGCTCAGGAAACGCTCAGGAAGCCAGCACCACCGTCGTCCCGGTCATCGCCCAGCGAGCCGGGACGCGGTCGTTCCCGGGGACCTCTCAGGCCGCCGGCGCGTGCTGTTCGACGGCGACGCGGGTCATCAGGTCCTCGTAGGCCGCGCGGTCGAACTCGCCGGCCGCCGGAGCCAGGACCGTCGCCGTGGACAGGGCCACCGCGCGCGTCAGCCGGTCCCGCCAGCCCAGCCCTTCGGCGAGGGCGGACAGCAGCCCGGCCACGGCGGAGTCACCCGCGCCCGTCGGGTTGCCCCGTACGGCGGTCGGCGGTGCGGCCCGCCAGACGCCGTCGGGGGTGACGGCGAGGAGTCCGTCCGCGCCGAGCGACGCGACGACGCTGTGCGCGCCCCGGCGGCGCGCGTCGCGGGTGGCGCGCAGGGGTTCGCGGGCGCCGGTGAGCCGGGCGAGCTCGTCGGCGTTCGGCTTGACGAGGTCGGGGCGGGCAGCGATGCCGCGCCGCAGGGGTTCGCCGTCGGTGTCCAGGAGCACGGGTACGCCGGCCGCGCGGGCGAGCCGTACGAGTTCCGCGTACGCGCCGACATGGATGCCGGGGGGCAGGCTGCCGCAGAGGGCGACGGCCGCGGCCCCGGGGAGCAGCTCTCCGAACGTGCCGAGGAAGGCCGCCCATTCACCGGCCCCGATGTGCGGGCCCGGCTCGTTGAGCTGGGTGGTGTCGCCGCTGGAGCGGTCGACGACGGCGAGGGTGCGGCGGGTGTTACCGGCGACGGGGACGAGCGCGTCGGTGGGGCGGTGGGGGAGCGCGCCGAGGAGTTCGCGCAGGACAGCTCCGGTGGCGCCGCCGGCGAAGCCGGTCACCACGGTGTCGTGGCCGAGCGCGGAGAGCACCCGGGCCACGTTGACGCCCTTGCCGCCGGGGCGCTCGGTCACCTCGTCGACGCGGTGGCTGGTGTGCGGGGCGAGGGCGGGGACGGCGTAGGTCAGGTCGAGTGCCGTGTTCAGTGTGACGGTCAGTATCACCTGTACCGGCCCCCGGTTCCTTGGTCGTCCGTGCTCACGCGCCGTCTCCCTGCGGCGCCGTCCCTGGTGATCATGCCAAAGAGGCGGCGGTCGTCCCAGGTTTCCGGGACAACCGCCGTCTCTTCGTTACGTGTTCAATCGCCCGTCGGCCGGCCGGGCGGTCAGGCGGCCGGGGGCTCCACGATCCACTCGCCCCGGCGCATGACGCCCTTGACCGCGAAGTCCGCGTCCAGGACCACCAGGTCGGCGTCCTTGCCCGGGTCCAGCGAGCCGACCTTGTCGTACAGGCCGAGGAGCCGGGCCGGGTTGGCGGAGATGGACCGGACGACGTCGTCGACGGGGATCCGGTCGATGGTCACGGCCCTGCGGAACGCGGTGTCCAGGGTGAGGGTGGAGCCCGCGATCGAACCGCCCTCCACCAGGCGTGCGACACCGTCCTTGACCTCTACGGCGAGCGGTCCGAGCTGGTACATGCCGTCGCCCCCGCCGGCCGCGTCCATGGCGTCGGTGATCAGCGCGACCCGGCCGGCGCCCGCGTGGTGGTAGGCGAGCTCCAGGGCGGCCGGGTGCAGATGCGTACCGTCGTTGATCAGCTCGACGGTGACCCGCTCGTCCTCCAGGAGCGCCGCCACCGGGCCGGGGGCCCGGTGGCCGATGGCGGGCATCGCGTTGAAGAGGTGGGTGGCGACGGTCGCGCCCGCGTCGATCGCCTCGACGGTCTGCTCGTACGTCGCGTCCGTGTGGCCGACGGCGGCGATCACCCCGTGTTCGGCGAGCAGCCGTACGGACTCGATGCCGCCCGGGAGTTCGGTGGCGAGGGTGACCATCCTGGCGCTCCCGCGCGCCGCGTCGAGCAGCTTGCGGACCTCTGCGGGGTCGGGGTCGCGGAGGAGGACCTCGCTGTGGGCGCCCTTGCGGCACGGGGAGATGAAGGGGCCCTCGAAGTGGACTCCGGCGAGCTCGCCCTGCTCGACCAGTTCGGAGAGGAGGCCGGCCTGACGGGCCAGGAAGTCCATCTCGCCGGTGACGGTCGAGGCGACGACGGTCGTCGTGCCGCGCACGCGGTGCGCCCGCACCGCGGTCAGGGCGTCCTCGGCGGTGCCGGTGGCGAAGGACGCGCCGCCGCCGCCGTGGTTGTGGATGTCCACGAAGCCGGGGACCACCCAGTGGCCCGAGAGGTCGACGGTCCGGGAGTCCTCCCGCGTGCTGCCGGCGATCCGGGTGCCCTCGACGATCACCCGGCCGTTTTCGACGGTGCCGGTGGGAAGCACCACCCGGGCACCTGCGAGAACCGTGCTGTCTGCGCGTCCGGCCATCAGGCGGAAACCTCCGTGGAGAGTAGATCCCAGGCGAGCAGCCCTGCGCCCAGGCATCCGGCGGTGTCCCCGAGGGCCGCCGGGACGATGTGAGGCAGCTTCTGGAACGTGACCCGTTCCTCGACAGCCGCACGCAGTGGTGTGAACAAGGTTTCCCCGGCCTCGGCGAGTCCGCCACCGATGATGAGCGTGCGGGGGTCCAGCAGGGTGAGCGCGGTGACCAGCCCCGCGGCCAGCGCGTCGACGGCGTCCCGCCATACGCGCAGGGCCGCCGGGTCGCCCGAGGCCACGGCCTTCGCGCAGTCCGCGGCGTCCGCGTCGGGGTCCCCGGACGCGGCGGCCCAGGCTCTGGACACGGCGGCGGCCGAGGCGAGGGTCTCCAGGCAGCCGCGCTGGCCGCAGCCGCATTCCGGGCCGTCCGGGCGGACCACGACGTGGCCGATCTCGCCCGCGTAACCGTGGGCGCCCGCCTCGATGGTGCCCGCGATGCCGATGGCCCCGGCGATCCCGGTGCCCAGCGGCACGAACAGGAAGCGGTCCGCTCCCCGGCCGGCGCCGATCCGTCCCTCGGCGAGGCCGCCGGTCCGGACGTCGTGGCCGAGCGCGACGGGCAGGCCGCCGAGCCGTTCGCCGAGCAGCTTCCGCAGGGGCACGTCGCGCCAGCCCAGGTTGGCGGCGTAGACGGCGATCCCGCGCTCCGCGTCGACGATGCCGGGCACGGCGACCCCGGCGGCGGCGGCGCCTTCGCCCAGGTGCTCCTCGCCGTACGCGCGGAGGTCCTCGGCGAAGGCGAGGATCGTCTCCACGACGGCCTCGGCGCCGCGGTCCCTGCCGGTGGCCCGGCGCGCCTCGTGGAGGAGGGTGCCGTCGGCCCCGACCAGAGCGGCCTTCATTCCTGTGCCGCCCACATCGAGGGCGATGACGTGTCTCACGGAAGACAGTTTCGCCCGCCGACCCCTAAAAGGTCTAGTCCACTATCGTGGTTTGTTGAGCACCCATACAAAACGGCCCTGCTAGATTGCCGAACCGATACGCAGGTGGTGTAGACCTCCGTGCGGTCGTGAGGCAGTATCGCGGGTTCGCCGTCGGGAGCGTCGGCGTCCGCGTCGACCAATGTAGGGATGGGCAAGGCTGTGCAGCGGCGCTATGTGGGTCTGACCGCGGTGGTGGCCGCATTCGGAATGACGGCAACGTTGTCGGGGTGCGGTTCGGACACCGGGGGCGGCGACGTCACCCTGCGGATGGTCGCGGCCGACTACGGCACGAGTGCGGAGAACAGCTCCCAGAAGTACTGGGACGACGTCGCCGGGAAGTTCGAGAAGGCCAACCCCGACATCAAGGTCGAGGTCAGCGTCTACTCCTGGAAGGACGTCGACCGCAAGGTCGCCGAGATGGTGAAGGCCGGCAAGGCCCCCGACATCGCGCAGATCGGGGCGTACGCCGACTACGCCAAGGCGGGCAAGCTCTACGCCGCCGACGAGATGATCGCCATCCGCACCGGGTCCAACTTCCTGCCCTCGCTCACCGACGCGGGTGAGGTCGACAACAGCCTGTACGGCCTCCCGTTCGTGGCCAGCACCCGGCTCCTCTTCTACAACAAGGGCCTCTTCGCCAAGGCGGGCCTCGGGGCCCCGCAGACCTGGGACGACATCCAGAGCGACGCCACCGCGCTCAAGCAGCGCGGCGTGACCTACCCCTTCGCGCTGCCGCTCGGCCAGGAGGAGTCCCAGGCCGAGACCCTGATGTGGCTGCTCAGCGGGGGCGGCGGCTACACGGACGAGGTCGGCAACTACAACATCGACTCCCAGGCCAACATAGAGACCTTCAAGTGGCTGAAGAACGACCTCGTGGGCAAGGGGCTCACCGGCCCGGTCGCCCCGGGGAAGCTCGACCGGGCGAAGGCCTTCGACGCGTTCACCAAGGGTGACGTCGGCATGCTCAACGGCCACCCGACGCTGATGCAGGAGGCCGAGAAGAAGGGCGTCGAGGTCGGCATGGTCCCGCTGCCCGGGATCGAGGGGCCGACCAAGGGCTCGATGGGCGTGGCCGACTGGATGATGGGCTTCAAGCAGAACGGCCACCGGGCGGAGATCGGCAAGTTCCTCGACTTCGCCTACACGGACGAGAACGTGCTCGCCTTCGCCGACCAGTACGACCTGCTGCCCGTGACCGGCACCGCGTCCGCCGCGATGGAGGCGGACAGCAAGCACAAGCAGCTGCGCGAGTTCCTGTCGGCGCTGCCGAACTCGCAGCTGTACCCGTTCGGCAAGACGTCGTGGGCGCAGGCGAGCGAGAGCATCAAGGAGAAGATCGGCTCCGCGGTCGAGCCCGGCGGCAGCCCGGAGAGCGTGCTCGTGGACATCGCGTCCCAGGCCCGGCAGGCGGAGAGTGCCGAGTAGGTAGGTTGGTTCATATGACCGGCCCTCGCCCTCCCGATGACGACGCGGACTCCGCTGCCCCGCTCTCCGACCAGGAGCGCGCGGTGCTGGCCCTGGAGCGGCGCTCCTGGCCCGGCCCCGGCGCGAAGGAGCGGGCGATCCGGGAGGACCTGGGCATCTCGCCGGTCCGCTACTACCAGCTGCTCAACGCGCTGCTGGACGACCGGCGGGCGCTGGAGGCGGACCCGGTGACGGTGAACCGGCTGCGGCGGGTCCGGGACGCGAGGCGCGGGCGACGCTGAACCCGGGCCTGCCGGGGCTCCGCCCCTGACCCCACGCCTCAAACGCCGGCGGGGCTGGTTCTGCCCCCGTGGATGTCGGGGCGGATACGTGCTCACCGATTAGGCTCGGGCCATGGGCAATCCGGCACACCCCATCCCGACCCCGTCCACCAAGGCCGGCCGCGAAGGCCTCGCCGCTCTCCTGGCCCGGCCCGCCCGTGCGGTCGTCGCGCTGGACTTCGACGGCACGCTCGCCGACATCGTCCCGGACCCGGAGCGATCCCGGGCGCACCCCGATGTCGTCCCGGCCCTCTCCGCGCTCGCCCCCCGGGTCGCCGCCGTCGCAGTGATCACCGGCCGTCCGGCAGACACCGCCGTACGGTACGGAGGCTTCGCGGGAGCGCCGGGCCTCGACCACCTCGTCGTCCTCGGCCACTACGGCGCCGAACGCTGGGACGCCGCCACCGCCACCGTCCACGCCCCGCCGCCGGACCCCGGCGTCGAGGCCGTCCGTGCCGAGCTTCCCGCGGTGCTGGAAGGCACGGACAGCGGCATCTGGGTCGAGGAGAAGGGCGGTCGCGCGGTAGCCGTGCACACCCGCCGTGCCGCCGACCCCCAGGCCGCCTTCGAGGCACTGCGCGTCCCGCTGGGCAGCCTCGCCGCGCGTCACGGACTGATCGTCGAACCGGGCCGCCTCGTCCTGGAGCTGCGCCCGCCGGGCATGGACAAGGGCGTGGCGCTGGAGGAGTACGTGAAGGAGACCGGCGCCGAGACGGTGCTCTACGCCGGTGACGACCTCGGCGACCTCGCCGCGTACGCCGCCGTGGAGAAGCTCCGCACCCAGGGCATCGCGGGCCTGCTGGTATGCAGCGGCACCGAGGTCCCCGAACTGGCCGACCGCGCCGACCTGTTGCTGCCGGGCCCGGCGGCGGTCGCGGAACTGCTCCGCTCCATCGCCGGGCGCGTCACACAGGCCGAGAGCCCCTAGGCGCGCAGCGCGTCGAGCTGGTCCAGGAACCACTGCTGCGGGGGCAGCGCGGTCGCGGCGGCGGCCAGGCGCTTGGAGCGGGCGCCGCGCTCGCCGGGGTCCATCGTGAGCCCCTCGTGGAGCGCCGCCGCCGTGGCCGACACGTCGTACGGGTTGACCACGATCGCGTCCTCGCCCAGCTCCTCGTACGCCCCCGCCTCGCGGGAGAGCACCAGCGCGCAGCCGTGGTCCGAGACGACCGGGACCTCCTTGGCGACCAGGTTCATGCCGTCGCGGATCGGGTTGACCAGGGCCACGTCCGCCAGTCGGTACGCCGCCAGGGAGCGGGCGAAGTCGTCGTCGACGTGGAGCAGGACCGGGGTCCAGCCCTCGGTGCCGTACTCCGCGTTGATCGCGTCGGCGACCCGCTGGACCTCCGCCGTGTAGTCGCGGTAGACCGTGAGGTCCTGCCGGGAGGGGTAGGCGAAGGCGATGTGCACCACGCGCTCGCGCCATTCGGGGCGCTCCTCCAGCAGCGCGCGGTAGGCGTGCAGGCCGCGCACGATGTTCTTGGAGAGCTCCGTGCGGTCCACCCGCACGATCGTGCGGCGGTCCGCGCCGACCTGTTCCCGCAGGATCTCCATGCGGTCGTCCACGTCCGCCTCGTGGGAGCGGCGGCGCAGGAAGTCCCCGTCGGCGCCCAGCCCGTGCACCCCGATGCGGGTGCGGCCGGTGCCGCCGAGGATCTCCGTGCAGCAGCTGATGAAGGCGTCCGCCCAGCGTCGGGTGAGGAACGCGGCGCGGTCGGCGCCCAGGATGCCGTTGAGCAGTTGTTCGCCGATGTCGTCCGGCAGCAGCCGGAAGTAGTCGACGGGCGCCCAGGGGGTGTGCGAGAAGTGCCCGATCCGCAGGTCGGGCCGGAGCTCGCGCAGGAGGCCGGGGACCAGCGAGAGGTGGTAGTCCTGCACCAGGACCGCCGCCCCTTCGCCCGCCTCCTCGGCGAGCGCCTCGGCGAAGGCCCGGTTGTACGCCTCGAAGGAGGCCCACTGACGACGGAACTCCGCGTCGAAGACGGGCTCCACCGGCGTCTCGTAGATCATGTGGTGGACGAACCAGAGCACGGAGTTCGCGATGCCGTTGTACGCGTCGGCGTGGACCCCGGCGTCGATGTCGAGCATCCGGACGCCGGGCTCGGACACCCCGCGCCGGACCGCCTCGCGGTCGCCGTCACCGAGAGCGGCGCACACCCACAGCTTGTCGTCGACGGCGCTCAGGCCGGAGACGAGCCCGCCCCCGCCCCGCTTCGAGTCGAGCGTGCCGTCCTCCCGCCGTGTGTACGACACCGGGCCGCGATTGGACGCGACGAGTACCTGGGCAGCGTGCTCGGAGACCATGTACCCGAACCTAGCCCGTTCGGGAAGCCGCCAAACGTGAAGTGTGTGCGGAGCCTGGCGGAAGAACCGTTACGCCGCGTTCCGCGAGGCGTACTCCGCGATCTCGCGCATCGGGGGGCGTTCCTCGGTGTCCACCGCATGGGTGTGCGGGACGAATCCGTCGGGCCCTCGCTCGAACTGGGTGATCTCGGGGCGTACGAGGGCCCCCCGGGAGAGCCGGAGCTGCGCCGTCCGGTAGATCGTGGCCGCCATCCGGCCGAGTGCCTGGCCGTCCTGGTGGCGGTGTTTGCGTACGCCGACGTCGACCTGGGCCAGTGCGTCCAGGCCGGCCGTGTGCAGCGCGTCGACGAGCAGGCCCAGCTCCACTCCGTAACCCACGGGGAAGGGGAGCCGCTCCAGCAGGGAGCGCCGTACCGCGTACTCGCCGCCCAGGGGCTGGACGAAGCCGGCCAGGCGCGGCCAGTGCAGATTGAGCAGCGGGCGGGCCACCAGCTCGGTCACCCGGCCGCCCTGGCCCGCGGCGTCGCCCAGCGGCCGGTCGTACATGGCCTTCACGAAGTGCACGGAGGGGTCGGTCAGCAGCGGGCCGACGATCCCGGAGACGAAGTCGGCGGAGAAGTCCTTGAGGTCCGCGTCGACGAAGCAGACGATCTCCCCGCTGGTCACCAGCAGTGATCGCCACAGGACCTCGCCCTTGCCGGGGAATGCGGGGATCCGGGGGAGTATCGCGTCGCGGTGCACGACCCGGGCGCCGGCCAGCCGTGCCGCGTCGGCGGTGGCGTCGGTGGATCCGGAGTCGATCACCACCAGTTCGTCGACGAGTCGCACCTTCTCCATCAGCTCGCGCCGGATCTCCGCGACGATCGCGCCGACGGTCGCCTCCTCGTTCAGCGCGGGCAGGACGACGCTCACGCGCGAGCGGCGCGGATCCTTCGCCCGCGCGGCCGTCAGCCGGTCCAGCGGGCGGTCGGCAGCCGACCAGGAACGCCTGGTCAGCCAGCGTTCCACCTCTTCCAGCACGGTCGATACTCCCTGTATGTGATCCATCTCGCGGTTCGGACGACTAGCTCAATCGTCCGGTGCTTCGGTTACAGTCTTGAACAACGCGGATGACCCTCGCATGTCGGGGTCGATCCGCGAATAAACGCCCGGATCCATGGTCCGGTGCCATAGCGCTCATCCAGAGGGACTGAGGGAACGGCCCGTTGAAGTCCCGGCAACCCTCCTGCCGACCGCGAGGTCACGGTGGGGAAGGTGCCAATTCCGTCTTGTGGCGAAATACGTCGCAAGGAAGATGAGGAGAAAGGGCCTCCGCCATCATGGCCGTGCAGACAGTTGCAGCCGACACCAATACCTCCGCAGTGGACCTCGGTCCCGCCGCGGCACTTTCCTGCCGCGAATGCGGCGAGCGTTTCGAGCTCGGTCCCATTTTCGCCTGTGCGTCCTGTTTCGGGCCGCTCGAAGTGGCGTACGACCTGCCGAGCGGCTCCCCCGAAGAGCTGAAGAAGCGCATCGCCGAGGGCCCGAACAACATCTGGCGCTACGCGCCGCTGCTGCCGGTCCCCGCCGATGTCGCGGACAAGCCCAACATCAACCCCGGTTTCACGAAGCTGGTCAAGGCCGACAACCTCGCCCGCGAGCTGGGCGTGACCGGTGGTCTGTACGTCAAGGACGACTCCGGCAACCCGACGCACTCCTTCAAGGACCGTGTCGTCGCCATCGCCGTCGAGGCCGCCCGCGCCTTCGGGTTCACCACCCTCTCCTGCTCCTCCACCGGCAACCTCGCCGGTGCGGTGGGTGCCGCCGCCGCCCGCGCCGGCTTCCGCTCCTGCGTGTTCATCCCGCACGACCTGGAGCAGGGCAAGGTCGTCATGGCCGCGGTGTACGGCGGCGAGCTGGTCGGCATCGAGGGCAATTACGACGACGTCAACCGCTTCTGCTCGGAGCTCATCGGCGACCCGCTCGGCGAGGGCTGGGGCTTCGTCAACGTCAACCTCCGGCCGTACTACGGCGAGGGCTCCAAGACCCTGGCGTACGAGATCTGTGAGCAGCTCGGCTGGCAGCTGCCCGACCAGCTCGTCATCCCGATCGCGTCCGGCTCGCAGCTCACGAAGATCGACAAGGGTCTGCAGGAGCTGATCAAGCTCGGCCTCGTCGAGGACAAGCCGTACAAGATCTTCGGTGCCCAGGCCGAGGGCTGCTCCCCGGTCTCCACCGCCTTCAAGGCCGGCCACGACGTGGTGCGGCCGCAGAAGCCGAACACCATCGCCAAGTCCCTGGCGATCGGCAACCCGGCCGACGGCCCCTACGTCCTGGACATCGCCCGGCGCACCGGCGGCGCCGTGGAGGACGTGAACGACGAGCAGGTCGTCGACGCGATCAAGCTGCTCGCCCGCACCGAGGGCATCTTCGCGGAGACCGCGGGCGGGGTGACGGTCGGCGTGACGAAGAAGCTGATCGAGGCCGGTCTGCTCGACCCGTCCCTCACCACCGTCGTCCTGAACACCGGTGACGGACTGAAGACGCTCGACGCGGTCGCCCCCACGACCGGCCTGTCGGCGACGATCCGGCCCAGCCTGGACGCGTTCCGCGACGCGGGCCTCGCCGCCGCCAACTGACCACCCGAGACCGAAGGAAGGCACCCACATGAGCGTCAAGGTCCGTATCCCCACCATCCTCCGCACCTACACGGGCGGTCAGGCCGAGGTCCCGGCCGAGGGTGCGACCCTCTCCGAGGTCATCGCGTCCCTGGAGCAGAACCACCCGGGCATCGGCGCCCGTGTCCTGGACGACCAGGGCAAGCTGCGCCGCTTCGTCAACGTGTACGTCAACGACGACGACGTGCGCTTCGAGGGCGGCCTGGACGCGGTCACCCCGGACGGCGCGGGCGTCTCGATCATCCCGGCCGTCGCCGGAGGCTGACCGCCCCGCACGGTGACGGGCCCGATCGGCTGCCCGACCGCACAGAGTGAGCGTTGTGGCCCCCTCCGCGAGAGAAGCGGAGGGGGCCATTCTGCATGGTTGAGCACGGTACAGTTGGGGAAGTCCCCGCAGCTGCCCGTGCCGCCCGCATATGAGAATGCGCCCGGCCGCGACAAGAAGCAGCCAAAGTGAGTGAACCCCTTGTGGCATAAGTGGCCTTTGTCAGGCCCGACTTGCCCTGGAATCTTCTGAGTTCCCCCATTGCGTGCGGTCACCTGTGCCCAGAATTCTCGTCCGATTGACCTGTTGCAGAGGGCAGTTGGGCAGATACATTCGGCCGCGGTCGACGCGTTCCGGCGCACGCCACCCTCTCCTGTCGGAGGGTGAGTTCTGACCCGGGCCCGCGAAGTGCGGTGCTCGTGCAAGGGCCAGTAATAGGGGAGTTAGGCATGGCTCAGGGCACCGTCAAGTGGTTCAACGCGGAGAAGGGGTACGGCTTCATCGCGGTCGACGGTGGTGCGGATGTTTTCGTCCACTACAGCGCGATCCAGATGGACGGGTACCGCACCCTCGAAGAGGGTCAGCGAGTTGAATTCGAGATCTCGCAGGGCCAGAAGGGGCCGCAGGCGGACATGGTCAAGCTCGCCGTCGGCTGAGCTCGGCGCGGTCGTCCGACGACACTACTCACGCACGTGAGGCCCGTACCCCGGCCAGGGGTCCGGGCCTCACGTGCGTCTGTGTGCTCCCGGGGTTGTCCACATCCCCGGGGGGACGCTTGCACTCGGAGGGGTCGAGTGCTAATCATTGGCGTTAGCACTCTCCAGGTGAGAGTGACAGAAAACTTGGACCGGGCCGGTGAGGCCCGCAGGCTCCGTGGGGCAAGGAACCACTGAGCACGCTGGCCGTCCGTCGCGGGCGCCACTCGGTCCGGAGAAATCCACCCCTGTCCGGGAGGACCACTTCACATGGCCAAGATCATCGCGTTCGACGAGGAGGCACGGCGCGGTCTCGAGCGCGGGATGAACCAGCTCGCCGACGCCGTCAAGGTCACCCTCGGCCCCAAGGGCCGTAACGTCGTCCTCGAGAAGAAGTGGGGCGCGCCCACGATCACCAACGATGGTGTTTCCATCGCCAAGGAGATCGAGCTCGAGGACCCGTACGAGAAGATCGGTGCGGAGCTGGTCAAGGAGGTCGCCAAGAAGACGGACGACGTCGCCGGCGACGGTACGACCACCGCCACCGTTCTCGCCCAGGCGCTCGTCCGCGAGGGCCTGCGCAACGTCGCCGCGGGTGCCAACCCGATGGCTCTGAAGCGTGGCATCGAGAAGGCCGTCGAGGCCGTCTCCGCCGCTCTGCTGGAGCAGGCGAAGGACGTGGAGACCAAGGAGCAGATCGCTTCGACGGCCTCCATCTCCGCTGCCGACACCGAGATCGGCGCCAAGATCGCCGAGGCGATGGACAAGGTCGGCAAGGAAGGCGTCATCACCGTCGAGGAGTCCCAGACCTTCGGTCTGGAGCTCGAGCTCACCGAGGGTATGCGCTTCGACAAGGGCTACATCTCGGCGTACTTCGCCACCGACATGGAGCGCATGGAGTCGTCCTTCGACGACCCGTACATCCTGATCGTCAACTCCAAGATCAGCAACGTGAAGGACCTCCTTCCGCTGCTCGAGAAGGTCATGCAGTCGGGCAAGCCCCTGCTGATCATCGCGGAGGACGTCGAGGGCGAGGCCCTGTCGACCCTGGTCGTCAACAAGATCCGTGGCACCTTCAAGTCCGTCGCCGTCAAGGCTCCGGGCTTCGGTGACCGCCGCAAGGCCATGCTCGGCGACATCGCCATCCTCACCGGTGGCACCGTCATCTCCGAGGAGGTCGGTCTCAAGCTGGAGAACGCCGGTCTCGACCTGCTCGGCACCGCTCGCAAGGTCGTCATCACCAAGGACGAGACGACCATCGTCGACGGTGGCGGCGACAGCGACCAGGTCCAGGGTCGCGTCAAGCAGATCCGTGCCGAGATCGAGAACTCCGACTCGGACTACGACCGCGAGAAGCTCCAGGAGCGCCTCGCGAAGCTGGCCGGCGGCGTGGCCGTCATCAAGGCCGGCGCCGCCACCGAGGTGGAGCTCAAGGAGCGCAAGCACCGCATCGAGGACGCGGTGCGCAACGCCAAGGCCGCCGTCGAGGAGGGCATCGTCGCCGGTGGTGGCGTGGCTCTGCTCCAGGCCTCGGCCGTCTTCGAGAAGCTCGACCTGACCGGTGACGAGGCCACGGGCGCCAACGCCGTGAAGCTCGCGCTGGAGGCCCCGCTCAAGCAGATCGCCGTCAACGGTGGTCTCGAGGGTGGCGTCATCGTCGAGAAGGTGCGCAACCTGCCGATCGGTCACGGCCTCAACGCCGCGACCGGCGAGTACGTCGACATGATCGCCGAGGGCATCATCGACCCGGCGAAGGTCACGCGCTCCGCTCTGCAGAACGCCTCGTCCATCGCGGCGCTCTTCCTCACCACCGAGGCCGTCATCGCCGACAAGCCGGAGAAGGCCGCTGCGGCCGCTCCGGGCGGCATGCCGGGCGGTGACATGGACTTCTGATCCTCGGATCAGCAGCTCCAGGCGGTACCGCGGTATCCGTACGACGCCGGCCCCCGGGATTCGTTCCCGGGGGCCGGCGTCGTCGTTGTCCCCGCTGTGCGGTGTCCGGGTGCGGCCGGGTCAGGACCCGTCGGTGTTCGACGGGCCGAAGAACTCGATCTCGGCGATGGCCACCTGCTTGTCCGAGGACGCGGCGTGGGCCGACTCGACGGTGAACCGCACCTTGACGGCCTCGCCGACGCGGAAGGCGCGCCGCTGGCCGCCCGAGCCCTGGTCCAGGGTCAGCTGTCGGGTCGTCTGCTTTCCGTCCTTCGTCGTGATCGTCGCCTTGATGCGCTGCGGCAGCGCGGACTTGTTGAGGTCGTCGGGGCGGATGGACACGCCCGGCGTGATGATCACGTCCAGGAGCCGGGTCGGCTGGTCGAAGCGGGCCTCGATCCACTCGCCCTCACCGGACTGGGTGACCCCGGGGCCCCACCACGTGTTGTTGACCTTGTCGAAGGCGAGCTGCGGCTTGTGGCCGGTCCAGGAGCGGGACGCCGCGAGCTCGTTGGGAGCGACCATCGCGCGCTTGGCGAAGTGGTCCTTGGTGGCCTGGATGCCGTCGGGGATGTACACCACGCCGAGCACGGCCAGGGTGACGACGACGGCGGCGGTGATCCATGTGCCGACGCGGTCGAACGCGCGGCGGATGCGGGGCCTGTCGCCGGCCCACGGGTTCTCGTTCCGGCGGGAGCCCGCGAGGCGGCGCCACCACGGGAGGGGGGCGGGAGCGCGTTCGTCGTTGCCGGCGAGCGGCATCGCGCAGCGGGCGCAGTAGTGGCGGTCGGGGCGGTTGGGGGTGGCGCACCAGGAGCAGGGCGGGCCGTTCCCGGTGTCCTGCTGGGGGCCTGGGACGCGTACCTGAGGCCGATCGGTGTCGGGGCGGCCGGGCAGGACCGGAGCGGCGGCCGGGGGCGGTGAGGAGTGGGACGGCTCGGGCTCGGTGACCGGGACGAGGAGGGAGCGGGCGCGGTCGGCCGCGCTCTCGCCGGAGGTGGGCAGCGGCACGGTGGGGTCGGTCTCGCCCGGGTGCCGGCCGTCGGTGGCGCCGGGCGCGGCGGTGGCCCAGCCGTCGGTACCGCCGTCCGCGGTGTTCGTGCGGCCGGGTTCCTGGGCGTCGCGGTGGTGGCGGGGCAGGCGCGAGGCGTCGGGCGTCGCGGCCGACGGGCCTGCGTCGCCGGGTGCCGTGGCGGCGGTGGCGGTGGCGCCGGTGTGGACGCCGACGCCGGCGGAGGGGGTCGCGTGCGGGCCGTTGCCGGGCGACGCGGATCCTGCGGGCGGGGTGGAACCGGTGGCCGGTGCCGTACTGCCGGCGCGGGGGCCTGGGCTCCAGCTGAGCACGGCGCCGCAGGCGTCGCAGAACGACTGCCCCGGTTCCGCGCGGGTGCCGCACTCGGCGCAGTTCTGCGTGGTCATCTCTCCTGGGTCCTTTCGGCTGCCGTCACGGTGACGGTGTAGGGCATGTGCGCGGGGCGGGCGGCGGCCACGGCGGCGCGCAGCCGTGGCTCCGGTTCGGTGCCGTCGGTCTCGGCGCCGACCCAGGTGCTGAGCCACTGGGCGAAGTCCACCGGGGTGAGGGCGGGGTCGAAGTAGGCGTCCACGCAGTCGAGTACGTTCAGGATCGGCGCCAGGACGTCGTCGAGTCCGCCGACGAAGCGCTGGGCGAGATCGTCTTCCGCGAGGGCGGCGGGGAGCTTTGTGCTTGTGGGTGTGGACGAGCCGAGGCCGTCGACGGAGCCTCTCATCGGTGGCCTCCTGAGCGGATGATGGCTGTCACGCCCCGTCTCCGATCACCCGTACGCGGTGGAGCCGTGCGGCGGCGGCCACGGCGGCGCGCAGCCGTGGCTCCGGTTCGGTGCCGTCGGTCTCGGCGCCGACCCAGGTGCTGAGCCACTGGGCGAAGTCCACCGGGGTGAGGGCGGGGTCGAAGTAGGCGTCCACGCAGTCGAGTACGTTCAGGATCGGCGCCAGGACGTCGTCGAGTCCGCCGACGAAGCGCTGGGCGAGATCGTCCTCCGCGAAGACGGCGGGGAGCATCGTGCTGATGGGTGTGGACGAGCCGAGGCCGTCGACGGAGCCTCTCATCGGTGGCCTCCTGAGCGGATGATGGCTGTCACGCCCCGTCTCCGATCACCCGTACGCGGTGGTCGAAGGAGAAGACCAGCGACGGCGGTTCGAGGTCGATGCGGTTGGTCGGGTCGCCGCGCTTGCCGGTCAGCGGGTCGGCGGGGTGCAGGATGACCTCGTCGACCAGTTCGACCCCGGGGACCCGCTGGAGGACGGCGAAGACCTCGCCCGCCTGGACCGGGCGGCCGAAGGGCCAGCCGCGTCCGTCTGCGCCCCCGGTGAGCGGGTCGAGGTGGTGGTAGAGGGCGTCGTGGACCTGGCGGCGTACGCGGTCGGTGTCGACCCCGCGGAAGGCGTGGACGGTGGCCACCACGGTGACGCCCTGGTAGTAGGGCGGGCCGACGGCGACCCGGGTGCCGATGAGGCGGCGTTCGTCGAGGTGGCGGGTGATGCGGCCGAGCAGCGCGTCACCCGGGACGAGTTGTTCGAAGCGGAGCCGGCCGCCGGGGTCGGGGACGGCCTGGGGCACGACGAGGACCCGTATCGCGTAGGCCCCGTACTCGCTCTCCTCGCCCTCCAGGCAGGTGATGCGGGCCGTCTCGGGGGCGGCCCGGCGGGCGAGTTCCTCGTAGTCGCGCAGGGTGACGGCGCGTTCCTGGGCCCGGAGGGTGATGGGGGCCCGGAGCTTGGCCTCCTCGACCGTCTCGCCGTCGACGCCGCCACGGGCGGCTTCGCGGTTGACGACCTCGGCGACGTACGGGATGGAGGTGCGCAGGACCTGTACGGTGCCGCGGGCCACGTTGCCCTCCCGGCCGCCCCCGGTGCGGTAGCGGCGGGCTCGGATGACGGAGCCCTTGGGGGCGACGGCGCCGTACTGGCGGAGGGTGCCGTCGGGTTCGCGGACGGCGGGGCCGAAGGCGATCTCGCCGGTCGCGGCGTCCAGGGTGATGTGCCGGTCGTCGGGACGGGACGCGGCGAAGTGCGGGACCACCTGCCAGTCCTCCCAGCCGTCGTGCTCGGCGGTCTGGAGCCACAGCGGCGGGTCGTCGCCGACCACGGGGGCGTGGGTGAGCCGCAGCCGCTGGCCGGGCAGCCCGATGGACTCGCCGAGCGCCTCGTCGTACACGGCCTCGGCGTGCACGACGCCGGTGGTGCCGCCGATGGTGTAGGCCTCGGCGGACCGGATGGTCGGCGACGTGGCGTAGAAGGGCTGGCCGGGCTGGGGTTCGGTGACGCGGCAGCGCAGCCAGCCCGCCTCCTGTCCGCCGTTGCGGGAGAGGACGTGGCCGCCGGGGATGTGCAGGACGATGTCGCCGGGCCGGTTGAGGCCGCCGGTGCCGTCGCGGTCGACCTCGCAGGGCCGCCAGCCGTCCTCGGTCCAGGCCTCCCACACGAGCGGGGGCTGCCGGGGGTCGACGCCGACACCGTCGACGCGGCTGTCGAGTTCGAGGGCGAGTGCGCAGTGCGGGACGGCGGCGGTGAGGCCGATCAGCATGCAGTCGCCGGGGGTGGGGGACTCTGCGAAGCAGAGCAGGTCCTTGCCCTCGGCCAGGTCGTCGGTGCGGTCGGCGACTGGCTCGCCCTGGTGCTGCACCACGAGGTGGCGGAGCGCGCTGGGCACGACGGTCAGTTCGCGTTCGGTGGCGAAGACGACGGCGCTCTCGCGCTCCGAGCGTACGGTCGCCACCTCGGTGCCGACCGGCACGGCTATCGCCTCCTCCTGCGGGGCGGACAGCCAGAACGTGACGTCGGTGCGGGCGGCGGCCGGCGGGAAGAGGGTGATGCCGACGAGGTCGAGGAAGGCCAGGTGGTTCTTCTCCGGCACCCGGTTGAGGCGGTAGACGATCTGGTCGGCCATGTGCGCGACCGTCTCGACGAGGGTGACACCCGGGTCGGAGACGTTGTGGTCGGTCCACTCCGGGGCGCGCTGCTGGATGTAGCGCTTGGCGTCGTCGACGAACTGCTGGAAGCGGCGGTCGTCGAGGTTGGGGGAGGGCAGAGACATCAGCGGTCGCTTTCGGAAGGGGCACCGGAGCCGCCGGAGGGGCCCGGCTCCCCGGGTTCGTCGTGGGAGGGGATGACGTAGAACGGGAAGACCAGGCTGCGCGGGTTGTTGGTGCCGCGGATGGCGTAACGGACGTCGATGAAGAGGACGTTCTGTTCCGCGCCGGCGGTGACCTCGACCTCGTGGACCTCGATGCGGGGCTCCCAGCGGTCCAGGCTGGCGTGGACCTCGTGCTGGATGCGGCCGGCGGTCTGCTCGTTGACCGGTGCGAAGACGAGGTCGTGGATGGCACATCCGAACTCGGGGCGCATCGGCCGCTCGCCCGGGGCGGTAGCCAGGACGAGCCTGATGGCCTCCTCGACCTCCCGCTCCCCGCTGACGAGCGCGATGCCGCCCGTGGGCCCGATGCGCAGCGGGAAGGCCCAGCCGGAACCGACGAACTGTTCGGCCATCAGAGAGCCACCTGCCTTCTTCTCGGTACGGACCCGGCCTGCCGGTACGGTCGTCCGGTCATCCGAACGGGTACTTGATGGTGTTGACGAAGAAGCCGCCCATGAGGTCGAGCTTCACGGACTTGATGTTCACGTTGGCCACGGACTGGACCGAGATGATCCCCGTGGCGGAGAGCGACGCGGCGCCGGTCGCCGACAGGTTCAGGGCGCCCATCGCGTTCACGCTGACCACGCCGCCCGTGGACCGGAGGTTGACCATGCCCTGCCCCTGGAGGGTGAGCGGCCCGCCGCTCTTGATCGACACCGACCGGCGCCCGCTCAGCGAGAGGTTCGTGCCCGCCTCCACCGACACCGAGCGGCTGCCCGTGATGCTGACCGCGCCCTTGCTGTCGACGGTGATCTCGGTCTTGGTGCGGTCGAGGTTGATGGTCAGCCTGTCGTCGCCGCTGGCGATCCGGACGCCCTGGTTCCGCCCGCCGGTCCGCTGGCTCAGCAGGTCGACGCGGTTGCCCTGGCGGTCGGACACGGTGTGCCGGGTGGCCTTCTTCTTGAGGCCGTCGTGCAGGGGCACGTCGTTGGTGGTCGGCACGTCCCGGCCGTTGTAGAGACCGCCGATCACGAACGGGTGGTCCAGCGCCCCCCGGTCGAAGGCGACCAGCACCTCGTCGCCGACGTCCATGGGGAAGACGCCGCCGCCACCCACACCGCCGAGCTGCACGCTGCGCGCCCAGTCGCTGACATAGGTGTTGTCGAGCCACGGGAACTGGAGCTTGACCCTGCCCTGCTTGAGCGGGTCCTGCACGTCGGTGACGATGGCGTTGGCGACGCTGGGCAGCCGCCCGCCGTCGGGGGTGCCGCCGCCCGAGGCCAGCCCGTACAGCGAGCGCCACTGGCGTCCGCTGACGGTGACCCAGGACTCGTAGTGCTTGCCGTCGCCGAACACATGGCGCACGGAGGTGACGGTGTACTTCCCCTCGAAGGGCTTGCCGACGTCGGCGAGCGCCACGGGCACACCGGGCCGCAGGTCCGGGTTTCCGCGCACCACGACCTCCAGCTCGGCGAAGGAGGAGGTGACGTCGGCGGCGAGGGACTGCGAGGCGTGTCTCACCTCGTCCTGCTTGTCGTAGGGGTTGCCGGTCTCGACGAGCTTGGCCGCCTTGAACTTTCCGGCGGCCTCTCCCGGGGTGAGGCCGATGGTGATGCCGGGATCGGTCTTGGCGGGCGAGACCTCGGTGATCTTCTTCTTGGTGGTGACGTTCCAGCCGCGCGACTCGACCTCACCGACCTGGTCGGCGGCGGTGACGGCGGCCCGCAGACGCAGGATGTCGTGGCCGGCCTGGAGGACGAAAGGGCTCTTGTCGCCGTCCGTGCTGGGGGAGGGGGCGCCGGACGACGGGTTCGGTTTGACGAACCGGAACTTCCCCTTGGGGTCCAGGGACATCACCATGCCGTTCTCGTCGGCGAGCCGGGCCAGGAAGTCCCAGTCGGTGACGTTGGACTGGCTGATGAACCCGTACGCGCCCTTCGTCGACTGGATGCGGCCGATGGGCACGCCGTCCATGCCGACGAGCTTGCGGGCGATGTCGGAGGCCGACTGATTGCGGTACGCGGCGACGCGGCGCTGGCGCATCAGCCGGTGCCCGAAGTCGTAGCCGCGGATGACGGTGAAGCTGCCGGTGCCGTCGTAGTCGGCCTCCATGCCGGTGACCTCGCCGGTCAGCAGCGGCTTGCCGATGCCCTGGCCGTCCGCCACCGGCGTGAGGACCACCCGGGTGCCGAACTGCACGCTCAGCTCGCCGAGCACCAGGTGGTGCGGGTCGCGGAAGGTGAGCCGGAACGCCGCGGGGACGCCGGCGCCCTGGTCGACCCAGCCCTCGACGAGCATCGGGGCGATGGCGGCGGGCAGCTTCGCACCGCCGATGGTGACCTGCATGATGCTGGAGAAAGCGGTCTGCACCATCAGTGACGCACCTCCTCGGCCGCGGGCAGCACGAGTTCCGTGCCGGAGGGCAGACGGGACGGGTCGTCGATGCCGTTGGCCTCGGCGATCGCGCGCCACGCGGAGGCGTTGCCGTATTCGCGCCAGGCCAGTGACTGGAGCGAGTCGCCCGCGACGACCTGGTGCACACGCTGGGCGGTGAGTGCCCCGGAGGTCGGGTTCTGGCCCTTGGTCTTGCCGGGGATCTCGTGCAGCTGGACCTGGCAGGTGGCGCGGATCGGGATGCCGGTCGTGCCGAAGAGGGTGTACGACGCCTCGATGGAGCTGACGTACGCCGTGAAGCGGGCCGTGGAGAACGAACCCCACTGGAAGACCACCCACGGCGGCGACGGCTGGTTGGCGGCGATGCTCTTGGCGGTCACCTCGCAGCAGCCCAGCAGCGACTCCACCTTCTTCAGCACGGTGTTGCCGGTCGGCTTGGTGGAGGAGTCCAGGAAGATCTCCAGGGTCATCTCCCGGGGCTCGGCTCCCATGAACTCCGGCTTCGAGCCGTCCCGCACGGCCGCGGTCGGGGTCGCCTTCCACTGGGCGCGCTGGCTGAGGGACAGCTGCGCCGGGTTGAACTCGAAGCTGAACGTCCGCATGAGCGCGCCGGGTGTGGTGCTCGTGCCCACCGGCGGCTCGTGGATGGCGAGTCCGGCTCGTACGAGGCTCTTGCCGGCGCCCTTGCTGCTCTGGGCCATGGTCTTCCTCTCTGCTCTTCGGCGCCGTCAGTCCGTGAAGCCGTGGTGGGCGATCTCCAGGACCTCGTTGGCCACGGCAGGGTTGCCGGGGTCGAGGCTGGGGCCCTGCCAGCTGACGGGCAGTACGTCGATCAGCCCCCAGCGGGCGACCAGCGACCCGTCCGCGCGCAGGGCGGAGATCTGGGCGGTCGGCCGCTTGATCCCCGTCTGGACGGAGGAGATCCACTTGGCGACCTTGGCCGTGTCCGGGGTGAGGGGGCGGGTCAGCCGGATGTTGGAGAAGGAGACACGGGTGGGCAGTTGCCACACGAAGCCGTTGTTGCCGCCCTCCTGGCGCTGCTCGATCTCCACCTGGGACGACAGGCCTTCGCACCCGTTGAAGTAACCGAGGCTCTCGCCGTCGATGGTGAGGGTGAACCAGATGGTTGAGCCCGGGTCCTGGCGGGGCATCGCGGGTGGGCCTTTCGTCGGATACGTCTACGTCGGAGGTGGTCGTCGGGTGGCGGTGGCGCCCGGTCAGTGACGGGGGTCGCGGAGCCTGCCGATCCGTTCGCGGTCCATCCGCAACTCGGTACGGATGAGGCGGGTGATGCGGCCGATGATCCGGTGCACGAGCTCGTCGAGCTGGAAGTCGGTGAGCTCGCGGGGGTCGAACCCGCCGGGCGGGACGGCCGCGTACTCGGGCGGCGGCTCCTCGCGAGGCCGTGGCGGCCGGGGGAGGGGTGGAGCCGCCGCCCGAGTACGCGGCCGTCCCGCCCGGCGGGTTCGACCCCCGCGAGCTCACCGACTTCCAGCTCGACGAGCTCGTGCACCGGATCATCGGCCGCATCACCCGCCTCATCCGTACCGAGTTGCGGATGGACCGCGAACGGATCGGCAGGCTCCGCGACCCCCGTCACTGACCGGGCGCCACCGCCACCCGACGACCACCTCCGACGTAGACGTATCCGACGAAAGGCCCACCCGCGATGCCCCGCCAGGACCCGGGCTCAACCATCTGGTTCACCCTCACCATCGACGGCGAGAGCCTCGGTTACTTCAACGGGTGCGAAGGCCTGTCGTCCCAGGTGGAGATCGAGCAGCGCCAGGAGGGCGGCAACAACGGCTTCGTGTGGCAACTGCCCACCCGTGTCTCCTTCTCCAACATCCGGCTGACCCGCCCCCTCACCCCGCCCCCGGTGACACCGCCGACGCCTTCCCGTCCCGTCCAGTCCAGCGGCGGCAGCGCCTCGGAGCCCACCGTCCAGCGCTTCGGCGGCGGTTCGTCCATCGGCGCACTCGCCTCCGCCGCCGCCGACACGGTGGCCCACTCCCTGCGCCGGATCCGGCGCAGGGAGTGGGCCACCGTGTCGGCGGCGGCGGAGGCGAGTGCGCCGATGGACGAACCGCCGCCGAAGCGCTGGACGGTGGGCTCCGAGGCGCTGCCGCCGCTGGACTGGACGGGACGGGAAGGCGTCGGCGGTGTCACCGGGGGCGGGGTGAGGGGGCGGGTCAGCCGGATGTTGGAGAAGGAGACACGGGTGGGCAGTTGCCACACGAAGCCGTTGTTGCCGCCCTCCTGGCGCTGCTCGATCTCCACCTGGGACGACAGGCCTTCGCACCCGTTGAAGTAACCGAGGCTCTCGCCGTCGATGGTGAGGGTGAACCAGATGGTTGAGCCCGGGTCCTGGCGGGGCATCGCGGGTGGGCCTTTCGTCGGATACGTCTACGTCGGAGGTGGTCGTCGGGTGGCGGTGGCGCCCGGTCAGTGACGGGGGTCGCGGAGCCTGCCGATCCGTTCGCGGTCCATCCGCAACTCGGTACGGATGAGGCGGGTGATGCGGCCGATGATCCGGTGCACGAGCTCGTCGAGCTGGAAGTCGGTGAGCTCGCGGGGGTCGAACCCGCCGGGCGGGACGGCCGCGTACTCGGGCGGCGGCTCCTGCTGCGAGGCCGTGGCGGCCGGGGGGGGCTGGTGGCCCGCGGGGGGGGGGGGCGGGGGGGGGCCCCCCGCGCCCGCCCCTCCCCCCCCCCCCGCCGTACCCCGCTCGGTGCGCCGATGTCCTCGGCGCCCAGGGACGCGGCCCCGCTCATCGCACCTGCCACGCCGCAGGCCATCGGCCCCCGGCAGCTCGCGGACTTCAAGCTGGCGGAGGCGGCGCTCCGGTCCCTGGGCGGCGGGGACATCGGCGCACCGAGCGGGGTACGGCGGGTGGGAGCGGCGGCGGATGGTGCGGCCGTGGTGCGCTGGATCTGCTGCCCGGCGGCTGCGGGTGCCACCGCGCGTCGGACCTGCTGCACGGGGGGCGTGGCCGCGCGGGAGCCGTGGGCCGGTGCGGCCTGGGACGGCGGGATGGGCGGTGGATTGTGCGCCGGGGGCGGCGATTGAGGTGCCGTCTGCACGGGTGGCTGTGCGGTGGGCGCGGGGGCCGTGGGAATCGCGGATGCCGGTGCGGAGGACATCGGGGCGCCGAGGCCCGGGCGGGCCGGCTTCGGCGTGTTGCCTCGCGGCCCGGCCGGGCCGCGAGGCAACACGCCGAAGCCGGCCCGCCCGGGCCTCGGGGGTCCGGCATCGCCCGCTGGACCGGGGCCGGTGAGCCCGAGGCCGGAGGAATGTTGCGCCCGGCTGCGCCGCTGCCGGAGCCCGCTGTCGTGGACGGCCGGGCGCCAGGCGTGTCCGAGCCGGAAGCGGACGGCCTCGGCTCGGTGCGCCGTACCGGAGGCTGCCCGTCCGCGCGTACGGTGCCGCCGCTCGGGGCGGGTGATGGCGCAGGGGCCACCGGCTGGGCGCGGTCGCCGGCGGGCGGCGGTGTCGTGGGCCGGACGGCGTCGGCGGTGCGCCGCTGCACGGCGGCCTTCGCGTCGCGCGGACCGGCGGAGGTCACGGGGGTGCTCGGAGCAGCCGGATCGCGGTGCGCGCTCGGGGGCGTCTGGGGCTGCGCGGGCGTGGTCCGGGGCGCGTTCGTCGGGCGGCCGAGGCCGCGTGGGGGGCTCTGCTCCGCCGGCGACGGCCCGGCGGGACCTGCGGGCCGTACGGGTGGGGAGGCTGCCCTGTCGCGGGGGCCACGGGGCGCCGCGTCCTTGGCCACGGCCCGCTGGACCGGGGCAGATGCCGGGGCCGGACCGACGGGGGCCGCTCCGGGGGCGCTGGGCGCGCCCGCCCTGGGAGCCCCGGCCGCTCCACCACGCGAACCGGCACTGGATGAACCGGCACTGGACGAACTGGCGCCGGATGAACCTGTACCGCGCGAACCGGCACTGGGTGAACCGACGCCACGTGAACCGGCACCGGACGAAGCGGCATTGGACGAACCTGTACCGGGCGAACCCGCGCCGGGTGAACCGACGCCACGCGAACCGGCACCGGACGAACCGACGTCACGCGAGCCCGCACCGGACGAACCTGCACCGCTTGAACCAGCACTCGGCGAACCGACGCCACGCGACCCCGCTCCGGGCGCACCGGCACTGCGAGCACCGCCGCCCGGCGATCCGGCACCGGAGGAGGCGGCTCGGGGCGTCTCTGCACCGCGCGTCCCCGTCACACCGTCGCGCGGGGCCACCGCGCGCTGCACAGCGGCGCCACCGGCCTGCGTACGCCCGGTGGCGCTCTGCGACGAGGGCGAAGGCGAAGGCGAAGAGGAGGGCGAGGGCGAAGGCGAAGAGGAGGGCGAGGGCGAAGACGGAGGCGAGGACGTGGCGCGGGGGGAGCCGGACTCTCCGACTCCCCCTCGGTCACCTTCGGTCGATGGCGCCGATGCGGGCGCACTCCGTGTGCTCGCCGGCGCTGAGGGCCCTCGCCGCGTGGCCGGCAGGGCCCGCCGCTGAACGGCCGGTGCCTTCGTCAGGGGCCGAGCCCCGGGCGGGGCGGGCGGTACCGGCGCCACGCGTACACCGGGCGCCGGGGCGGGGGCGCTCCTGGGCCCCGGGTTCCGGACCGCGCGTACGGGTGCGGGCGACGCCCCGGACGGTGCCGACGTCTCGGCGACTGCCCGCCGGACCGGCGCGGGGGCCGCGTCCGCACGGGCCGTGCTCCCCGCTGCGGGCGGCGCCGCGACCGCAGGGCGGTCACCCGCGGCTGGAGGCGTCACCGCCTGGGACACCGGCAGGGAGACGGGAGTCGCAGCGGAAGGACCGCTCAGGGGCCGGGTCCGCACGGCCGGAACGGCAGGCGCCGACGCGGGCGCCGAGGAGACCGGCGGAGCAGCAGACCCCGTGGCCGCGGGACGCCCGGCCGCGCGCGCGGGAGTCCCGGGCCGCTGTGGCGCGGGGGCCGGCCCCGACGCTGGTGCCGGGCGTGCAGAAGGCAGCGCCCGTAGCGGTACCGCCGGGGCGCGCTGAACCACCGGCTCCGCCGCGCCTGTCGCCAACGGCAGTGCGCCCGAGCGTCCTTCGAGCCCGGCCACCGGGTGGGCCGAGCGGGGCACTGCGCCCGAGAGGAGGCTGTCCGGCGACGTGTTCATGACGCGGAGGGACGGCGTTCCGGTGAAGGACGGGTTCTGCCACGTCGGCAGCCGTCCGCCGAAGCCGGCGTCCGCGACCACCGAGCGCCCGGCGCCCATGGCCCGCTGGATCGGCGGCAGGCCGGACCAGGACGCGACGGCGGTCGGCACCGACCCGGAGCCGGGGACCGGACCCGGGTCGGCCTCTTGGCCGGAACCGACAGGCCCGACAGGCCCGACAGGCCCGACAGGCCCGACAGGCCCGGCAGGCCCGGCAGGCCCGGCAGGCCCGGCGGTCCCGGCCCCGGTGGGTGCGGTGTGTTGTGCGTCTGCGAGGGCCTCACGGCCCCGCATCCGGTCCAGGAACCCCACGTCTCAGCCCTCCGCCCCGGCGCGCGTCACGAAGGACGCGATCTGGTCCGCGTACAGCCGGCGGTCGTGGTGTTCCAGGTCCAGGATCGCCTCAAGGCTCCAGTGGAAGTGATAGGCGACGTACGCGATCTCCTCATGCAGCCGGTCGGTCGCGTACGTCACGATTCCCCCAGGCGGCTCCCGCCGAGTTCCACCTCGAAGGGCTCGGAACAGTGCGGGCACTCCACCGCCGCCCGGGTGTGGCCCTCGGCGTTGATCTGCCGGTAGAAGTCCTGGAGGAACGCGAGGTCGGAGGCGAACATGTTCTCCACCGTCCCGTCGTGCACCATCGCCAGCGTGCCGAGCCGGGTGATGACCCGGCCGAGCAGCACCACCGACAGGTACGCGGGGTTCTCCTGGACCCGGACGTCCCGCAGGGGGATCAGTTCGTCCCGGGCCGTGGACAGGCGCATCACGCCGTCCTTGTGCACGGTGCCCGCCTCGTCGACGTAGCCGCGCGGCAGTTCGAAGGGGAACTCCGTCTGAAGCCGCTGCGGCACGGGAGCGGGGGCGGGGGCCGGGGCCGGAGCAGGCATCTGCTCCGGCCCCGCCACGGCCTCGGGCGCCGGTACGTCCGCGATCGGGCCCGCGCCGGCCCTGGCCGTAGTACGCCGCATTACTCGATGACCAGTTCTTCGAAGACGATGGTCACGGTCTCCGTCAGCGCCGAGGCCTCACCGGCCTTCAGGGCGCTGGCGTCGATCTTGCTGCACCAGGCGTTGCGCATGTTGTAACGCTTCGTCGGGTTGTTCTGGTAGTCCATCACGATGATGGAGGCGTTCTTGCGCGCCGTGGACATCTGACCCGCGATCGAGTCGTTGATCCACGTCGTGAACGACGCCGACGGGGTCATGCCCCGGACCACCGTGCACTGCCCGTCCTTCTGCGTGCCGGGCATGAGGCTGACCTCGGGCTTGCCCTGCGCGGAGTTGGAGAGGTGCTTGATGACGTCCTGCTCGATGGTGAGGCCGTTGACCTCCGCGAGGTACTCGACCATGACGCCGTCGATCTGGAGGCCGAAGTTATGTGAGGTGAATGCGTCACCCGGGCCGATACTCATCTGTCTACCGTCCTACCGAAAGTTCTTGTCGATTGCGTGCGATGGCTGTGGGCGCAGGCCGGGGCCTACTCCTCCAGCTCGCCGTTGCCGCTGGAGAACTGGGCCAGCCGGAAGATCACGAACTCGGCGGGCTTGACCGGGGAGATGCCGATCTCGCAGATCACGCGGCCGACGTCGACCGACTCCGGGGGGTTGGTCTCCTCGTCGCACTTGACGTAGAAGGCCTCCTCGGGGCGCGAGCCGAAGAGGGCGCCGCTGCGCCACTCGTTGACGAGGAACGCCGAGACGTTGCGCCGGATGCGGGCCCAGAGGTTCGTGTCGTTCGGCTCGAACACCACCCACTGGGTGCCGATCAGGATCGACTCCTCCAGGTAGTTGAAGTACCTGCGCACGTTCAGGTAGCGCCAGGCCGGGTCCGAGGACATGGTGCGGGCGCCCCAGACACGGACACCGCGGCCGGGGAAGGCGCGGATGCAGTTGACGCCGATGGGGTTGAGCAGGTCCTGCTCACCCCGGGTGATCTGGATCTCCAGGTCGACCGCGCCGCGTACGACCTCGTTGGCGGGCGCCTTGTGCACGCCGCGCTCGAAGTCGTTGCGGGCCCAGATGCCGGAGACGTGACCGCTCGGCGGGACCAGTCGCGACTGGCCGGACGCCGGGTCGAAGACCTTGATCCAGGGGTAGTACAGGGCCGCGTACTTGGAGTCGTAGCCGGCGGTCTCCTGGCGCCAGACCCTGATCTCGCGGGCGTTGAGGCCCGGCGGCGGGTCGATGACCGCGACGCGGTCGCCCATCAGCTCGCAGTGCGCGATCAGGCCGAGCTGGACCGCCTTGACGGCCTCCAGGTCGATCGCGCCGCGCTGGTAGGCGGACATCAGGTCGGGGACGGCGACCATGGAGATCTCGTCCACGGCTTCCAGGCCGCCGAAGCCGGTGCGGTCGGCGGAGTCACCGAGGTACTGGGCGGGCCCGGGGTGGGCGGAGGTGTCCGCCGAGGGGGCGGCCGGTGCGGCGGCGGCCGGGACCGCGAGCGCCACGGTCTGGTTCTCGGGGCGTGCGAGCTGCGCGGCGGGCGCGGCCTCCTGCACGGTGATGAGCTTGGAGCGCTCCTTGACCTGCGTGACGACGTAGTTGCGGCCGCTCTTCTTGGCGGTCACGTCGAAGGTCTCGGCGGTCTTCTCGCCGTCCTTGACGACCAGCTTGAAGCGCTCGGCCGGGCCCTCGCCCTCCGGGTCGGCGACCTCGACGGTCAGCTGCCCGCTCTGCCCGGGTGCGAGCGCCGTCACCGTGAAGGTGCCCAGCTGCTGCGGCTCGCCCGTCGGCAGTGCGGCCGGGGTCCTGGAACCGGTCACCGCGGCGGGGGCGGCGTCGGACGCGCCCTCGGCCGAACCGCCGACCCGTACGACGTAGGCGGCGCTGCCGCCGTTGTTGAAGAAGCCGTAGACGGAGTGCGCCAGGTAGTACCCGTCGGTGAAGTCACCGAACGCCGCGACGTACTGCGTCCAGTTGGTCACCAGGGTGGGTTGGTTCAGGGGCCCGGTCGACGCGAGGCCGACAAAGGCCGCAACCGAAGTGCCCACACCCTCGATCGGGCGCGAGCCGCTGGCCACCTCCTCGACGTATACGCCGGGCGACAGGTAGGACGGCATGCTCTGCTCTCCTCGGGGTACGAGACAGGACGGCTTTCACCTTCACGCGCGAAGCGCGTCTCCCGAAACGTCCTGCGGGGCCCGGTCGGGGGCACCTCTCTTGCCCACAAGGGCACTTCTGTGCGATGCGTCCCCCTGTGCATGACGACATTGCCCGTAAGGCTGCCCTCGCGGACCTGTCCGGGGCCTGGGCGGGCGGGTAGAGCTGAGTGGTCAGCTGTCCGGTTCCGAAGGGAGCGTCGTGCGCGCACACGAAACACCGGCCCCCCAGCCCGGGGACCGGAGCAAACCTCGCCGCGCCGCCGCGCCGAGCACGCAGGCCGGCCGCTTGCTGGCGCTCCAGCGCACGGCGGGGAACGCGGCCGTGTCGCGCGCCGTCGAGGAGGAGCGGCACGCCCACGGGCCCGGGTGCGGCCACGGCGAGGCGGCTCCCTCCGGTGAACAGTCGGCCGTCCAGCGGCGGGTGTCGGTGCAGGAGGCGATCTCCTCGCCGGGCAGCAGGCCGGAGAACCGCATCCTCGACAAGGCGCAGCAGGCGTACGGGATGAGCTTCGACCACGTCCGGCTGCACACCGGGCCGGTCGCGCAGCGCTCGGCGATGGAGTTCAACGCCGTCGCCTACACCACGGGTTCGGACATCGTCAGCCAGAAGCCGCACCTGGACGACGAGACGATCTTCCACGAGCTGGACCACGTCCGTCAGCAGACGATGGGGCCGGTGGCGGGGACGGACAACGGTGCGGGGGCCAAGGTCTCGCACCAGGACGACCCGTTCGAGAAGCAGTCCGCCGCCAACGGCCGCAAACTGGCCCAGGGGGGCGCGCCGGACCTCTCCCTGCCTGGTTCGTCCGCGCCGGTGCAGCGCAGCCCGGAGGGCGCGGACACCCATGGGAGCGCGCAGCCGGAGATGTCGGCGGGCCACTCGGTGCAGCGGGTCGACGCGATGGACCACGCCCCCATGTACTCGGACGCCGAATCGGTCGACCACGACTCCGGATCCGACTGGGGGGAGTGGTCGCAGGCCGACTACGACGCCGAACGGAGCCGCTTTCCCCGGCAGACCACGACCGACGCGCAGCCCGCTGCCGGATTCGGCAAGAGCACCCACGGGATCAACCCCAACAGGGTGAGGACGATCCGGCAGGACAAGGCGGGCCGCGACGCCCCGCCGCTGAGGTACCGCACCGACAACGCGGAGCTGTACCGCTTCGACTCACGGCCGCCCGAGACGATCCTGGCCCAGGGCTTCCAGCCGTGGAACGACAAGGTGCCGAAGAGCCTGAGGGCCTACCAGAAGACCCTCCAGAAGACGGGCTTCGTGAGCGCGACCCGCTCGCCCGGCGACTACGTGCCCGACTGGGCGCGGCAGCCCGACGGGACGGCGTACCGCTACGTGCTCAACCCTCCTGGCGGCATGGACATCGTGGACTCCCTGGGGACCGTGTCCTTCGCCCAGCAGCAGGAGGTGATCTTCTGGAAGGGCATTCAGGCGCACTACATCACGCGCGTCGAGAAGGTGGACCGGAGCGGCAGGGTCGTGGAGTCCACCGCACGCGGCGACTGGCTCCGCCGCGCGTCGGCGGGGCAGGGCGGCGGGGCGGGACAGGCCCGCCGGTCCCCGTCCCCCATGGACACCACCTGAGCCCGCACCGCGGGGGCACGGCCACCGGGACTACCGGGCAGCGGCCGTGCCCCGCAGCTTCCTGACGCGATGTCATGGGCCGCCATAGCCTCGCGAGGTGAGCCTGTGGACTTCTCTCGAACCCCTCTCCACCACCGTCGACCCCGGCAGCAGCACCACCGTGCGGCTCAGGGTCCGCAACACCGGCGACGTGGTGGACGAATACCGCTTCGAACCGATCGGCGGCCTCGCCCCCTGGACCACCGTGGAGCCCCAGACGCTCCGCCTGTACCCCGGCACCACCGGCTCGGTGGAGTTGACGTTCGCTCCGCCGCGTACCCCGGACGCCACCGCCGGGCCGAATCCGTACGCCGTACGGATCACGCCGACCGAGCATCCCGAGGCGGTGACCGTCCCGGAGGGCAACCTCACCATCACCCCCTTCACGGAGGTGCGGGCCGAGCTGGTGCCGCCGGTCGTCAAGGGCCGCTTCCGCGGGCGGCCCCGGCTCGCGGTCGACAACCTCGGCAACACCAAGGTCACCGCCTCGCTCAGCGGCAGCGACTCCGGTGACCGGCTGTCGTACGAGATCCAGCCGAGCAACGTCCAGATCGAGCCGGGCCGGGCCGCCTTCGTCAAGGCGACGCTGAAGCCGCGGCAGATCATCTGGTTCGGGTCGAAGGAGGAGCAGCCCTACGCGCTGGCCCTGCGGCGCTCCGGTGCCAAGAGCGTGGACGTGGACGGCACCTACGTCCAGCGGGGGTTCCTGCCGGGCTGGCTGGCCACCGTGCTCGGTCTGCTCCTGACGCTGACCATCGCGTTCGTGGTGATCTGGCTGGCGTACAAGCCTCAGGTGCGGAGCACGGCGACGGAGAAGAGCTCGGAGACCGTCAGCGCCATCCCGCCGCCCAAGGAGAGCGCAGCGCCCACGTCCGCGCCGCCCACCCCGGAGCCGGAGAAGACCCCCGAGCCCGAGACCAAGAGCCCCGAGAGCGACGGCGAGGGCGACGGCGGGGGCGGCGGTTCGGAGACGGAGAAGCCGCCGGAGCGGACCGCGGCCGTCGCCGTGCACGAGATCGCCAAGCTCAGCGGGGGCCGTCACATCTGCTACCGCGCCTACGTCGCCGACCACGGCTGGCAGGAGCCGGTGTGCGACGGCGCCGACGCCGGGATGGTCGGCAAGGGGCTGCCCATCAAGGCCCTCAACATCGCGGTGTCCCAGACCGGTGGTGTCCGGGGCGCGTCCGCCTACGTGGTCGAGGGCTGGCGGAAGGGCGACAAGTGGCAGCAGCAGAGCACCGGCAAGGACATGTACCTCGGCAGCACCAAGGAGTCGTACTCGGCCTTGCAGGGCTTCACCATCGGGGTGCTCGAAGGCACCGTCTGCCAGAGGACCAGCGTGGGCGGCAAGGGGTGGGGCGGCCGGTTCTGCACCAAGCCCGCGGACTGGATCTACGGCGGGAGCGACATGAAGCTGAAGCTCCAGCTCGAAGCCGTCAGGTTCACCGTGTGACGTGAAGGGCTGCGGCCGGCCGGGGCGGGCTCACCAGTTCGCCTCGCCCGGCACCAGCCGTCCCGCCTTGCGGTACTCGCGGCGGGCACCCTCCAGCAGGTCGTCCGCGCCGACCGGCTCGTCGCGCCCGGCGGCGAGGTAGGCGGCGGTGACCACCGCGCTGCGGATCGACCCGCCGGCCAGCTCGAAGTCCCGGGCCAGGGGCTCGGGGTCGATGTCCTCGGCCGACGGGACGTGCGCCAGGCCGTGATGCCACAGCGCCAGCCGCTGGCCGGCGTCCGGGAACGGGAAGTCGACGACCAGGTCCAGACGGCGGGTGAACGCCTCGTCGATGTTGGACCGCAGGTTGGTGGTGAGCAGGGCGATCCCGTCGAAGGACTCCAGCCGTTGCAGGAGGTAGGAGCTCTCCATGTTGGCGTAGCGGTCGTGGGAGTCCTTGACCTCGGAGCGCTTCCCGAAGACGGCGTCGGCCTCGTCGAAGAGGAGCACCGCGTCCGTGCTGTCGGCCTCGGTGAAGATCCGTTCGAGGTTCTTCTCGGTCTCCCCGATGTACTTGTCCACGATCGAGGACAGCTGGACCACGTAGAGGTCGAGGCCCAGATCGGCCGAGACCACCTCCGCCGCCAGCGTCTTCCCGGTGCCGGACTCACCCGCGAACATGCCGACGACACCACGGCCGCGCCCACCGCCCGCGCTGAGCCGCCAGTCGCCGAGGACCCGGTCGCGGTGGCGGGCGCGCAGGGCGAGCTCGCGGAGCTGGGTGAGGGGCTCGTCCGGGAGGACGAGGTCGTCCCAGCCCACGGCGGGCCGGATACGGCGGGCGTGCTGTTCGAGGCCCGACGCCGACTGCTGCCGCGCGGCGAGCCTGATGTGGCCGGCGGTGAGCGGTGTCCCGTCGAAGGCGGCCAGGGCCAGGGCGGCGCGGGCCGCACGTCCGACGCGCTCGCCGCCGAGGTGGTACGGCGCCACGGTGGCGGTCAGGTCGAGATGGCCGGCGTCGGGGCCCAGTGCGGCCTGCCAGACGGCGGCGCCGCCGGCCGGGCGCCGTGGCGCCTCCAGCACGAGCGGGTCGTCCGTGGACCAGTGCGGGTCGTACGGGCGTGGGTCGGCCAGCAGCACGGTCACGTCCGTGGCCCGGGTCAGCGCCTCGACCAGCGGGGCCGGCCGGCCGGGCAGGCCGGACACCACGATCGCCCGGCCGCTGAGGCGCGCTTCGCGCAGCAGCGCGTGCACGCTGTCGTCGACGCCGGAGGTGCCGCCGAAGGCCCCACCGGAGGCACCGGGCGGAGCGTGGGCGACCCCTGAAGGATCGGTGTGGCCTGAGGGTTCCGGGTGGCCGGAGTGGCCCGAGTAGCGCAGCGCGTCGACACCCGCCGCGCGCAGGGCTGACGCGAGGGCGGCCAGGCCGTCTCCTTCCCGGTGTTCCCGCAGATAGACGGAGAGCGGGCCGTCGTGCAGCCGGGCGGCCAGCTGCCGGCCGAAGGCCTCGTCCTGCTCGGCGGCGGACAGCGGGTCCGGCATCGGGTGCAGTCGGCCGAGCAGTGCGGCGTCCGGGGTGTCGTCACCCAGCAGGTGCGCGGCCACCCGGTCCGGCACACGCAACGAGCGGGAGAGGAAGGGGCGTTCGGGCTCCTCGATCTCCAGCAGTCCGAGGGCGAGGAGGGGCGCCGTCGGATGGAAGCGCGCGCGGCCGTCCGGCAGGTGGGCGGGCAGGCCGCAGAGTTCGAGGGCGAGGCCCACCGTGGCGCGGCGGCGGCTCACGTCGTCGTTGAGGTAGCCGTAGAGCGGCTCGAAGGTGCGGTCGAGGTCCGGGGCGAGCGCGATGAGCAGGACGGCCGCGTCCCAGTCGGTCAGCCGCAGCCGGGCTGCCGTCCGGGCCAGCCGGTCGTCGGCGTCGTCCGGCCGTCCGGCCTGGGCCCCGGGTGGGAGGGAGCCGTCCGGACCCGTGGCCGGCCAGGTGTGGAGCAGGTGGAGCACGGCCTCGTCGGAGAGGTACAGGCCGCGCAGCGGGTCGCCCGCCGTCGGGTCGGTCGCGGAGCGCTGTTCGACGAGCGTGGTCACCGCCTGCCGGAGTCCGGCCAGCCGGGCGAGCAGCGGGTGGGAGGGGTCTTGGGGCGGGGTTTCCGCGGTTTCGTCGTACAGCGCTTCGGCGGCCGGGTGCGGGGCGTTCATCGCTTCTCCGCGCGGCGTGCCGCCGCCTTCTCCTCGTGCGCGGCGCGGGCCGCCGCCACCTGGTGCGGCCGGTGGGAGCGCCCCGGGGGCTCGGAGCCCTCGCCCTCCAGATCGCGTACGCGGATCGTCGCGCCCTCGGTGACCGGGGGCCCGGCGTCGTATTCGGGGTAGGCCGGGAAGGGCGCGGTGACCACCAGGTCCAGGGAGGGCTTGAGCTCGCCGCCCAGCGCGGACCAGATCTCGGCGAAGGAGCGCGACTCCGCCTGGATGCCGGCCACCGTCAGCGGAATCGTCAGGCCGAGCCGCCCGAGCGAGCCGGGGAGTTCCTCGGGGGCCAGCAGCTCCCGGGGCAGCAGCGTCGCCAGCACGGCGGACAGCAGCCGGTGTTCGTCCTGCGGGGTCTTCGTCCACGCCGTCACCAGGTACGACAGACGGAACCAGCGCGGCGGCTGGCTGCGGCGCACCACGATGTTCCGTTCGTCGCGCACCGACGTGTGGCCGCGCTGCCGCCGGCTCACGTCCTCCCGGATGTCGTACAAGTAGGTGTTGACCACGGGGGCATTGCGCCGGGCCGCCCAGTCACGGGTGGGCGCCTCGAAGGCCACCTCGATGCCGGAACCCGCCAACGCCCCACCGCTGAGCAGGCGTTTGAGGACCTCGTCCACCTCGTGGATCACTCTTGCCGCTCCTGCCCTGCCGTGGTGCCTGCCGTACGTCCGGCGCCGCTCGGCGCCGTATGCCACCGATCGTGCCCTGTGTGCCGCCGGGGCCCCAGGCACGCCGGGGACGGCCGCCGGACAGCGGTCCTGCCCGGCGGCCCGCCCGGGATTGCCCCAACGGTCAGATGTAACCCTCCCGGAGGGCATGGGCCACGGCGTGCGCACGGTTACGCAGATGGAGACGGGTCGTGAGCCCGTGCATCACGTTCTTGACGGTGCGTTCGGAATAGGACAACTTTCCGGCTATCTCGCCGGTGTCGAGCCCCTCGGCGACGAGCCGCAGCACGTCCACCTCGCGGGGGGTCAGACCCAGGGACGGAGCGCCCTGCCGTCCGGCGCCGCCCCGGTGCAGGGTCCCCACCTGGTTGATGAGCCGGCCGAGCAGGTCCGCGGGCAGGTCGCCCTCGCCGCGGGCGGCGGCGAGCACCGCCTGCACGAGCCGGTGGGCGGTGGCCTCGCGCCGCCACACGATGGCCCCGACCCCGCACTCGATGACGTCCAGCAGTTCGTTCTCGCGGATCGTGTCGACGACGAGCACGGCACGGGCGCCCTCGCTGCGCACGACCCGGCGCAGCCGGGTGAGGGCCGTCTCGTCGAGGGCGTCCTCGATCAGCAGGGCCACGGTGCCGGGGCGGGACTCCTCGCGCAGTTCGACCTCCGGGTGCCGGCGCAGTTGGCTGACGGCACCTTCGCGGCTGATCGGGTCGGGGGCGGTCACGGACACGGGCACCCGGCTTCCCAGTGTGGTGTCCGAGGTGGTCCGGGGTGAGCTGAGCAACCGTTTTCCTCTGTTCACGGATCCGCAGGGCGTGAGCGCCTTCGGCGGAAGGACCTGAGCCACACTTCTGCGAAGCGCGCGGAACGGGCAATCGTGGACCACCACGACGCGGACCACGAGAGAAGCGCGGCGGCCGCCCGCACGTCATGCCGGGAAGTCGCATCACCGCAGGTCAACACGGGTGCGTACGCAGGGTGGTGGCCCTGCGGGGGCTATGCACATCGATGCCGTGAGCCTCGACACACCAGGGGCAGAGAAGCGGGCAGAATAATTGCCCTGTGGGTCATATCACGCCACCCGGGCTCGCGCCGGTCACTCTCACACAGCGACGGCGCGCACCATCTTCTCAGGAGGCCTGGATGATCACTGTGCTGCGCGAACGCGACGACGCACACACACTGTTGGCGGCGGGGACCGAGCGTGCCCTCCGTGGCGTGGGCGGGCTCGTCCTGCTGCGCGGCGCGACCGGCACCGGCCGCACCGCCGTGCTGGAGGCAGCCGCCGCGCACGCCGCGGAACGCGGTCTGCACGTGCTGCGTGCGCGCTGTTCCCCGGAGGACGGCGGCATGCCCCTTTCGACGGTGGGGCGGCTTCTCGGTCACGTTCCGGAGTACGCGGGTATGCCGTCCTCCGACTACCACCGCAGAGCCGCCCGGCTGTGGGAGTTGCTGCGCTCTCTGGCGGCAGAGTCCCCCGTGCTGCTGGCCGTGGACGACGTCCATCTCGCGGACCGTTCCTCGCGCCGCTGGCTCGCCGAGGCCGCCGGCCGCCTGGACCGGATGCCGGTCCTGATGGTGGCGACCGAGCGCAGCCAGTACGACATCGACCCGCAGCCCGCCGGACTCACCCACGCGCTCTCCGCCTCCTTCGTCCGCACGCACACCCTCGCCCCGCTCACCGACGACGCGTCGGCGCAGGTGCTCGAAGACCTCCTCCCCGGGGCGGACCCGGAGTGGACGGCGCAGTGCGTACGGGCGGCGGCGGGCCATCCGCTGCTGCTGCTCGCCCTGCTGGACGATCTGCGGGGCACCCCGCCGCTCCCGCTGCCGGACTCCTGCGCCGCCCTCTACCCGGGGGCGTATCCGGCGGCCGTCGCCTGGTGGCTGGACAGCGCGGGGACGGCGACCGCCGACGTGGCCCGCGCCCTCGCCGCGCTGGAGGAGGTGGGGACGCCGGACCCCGCTGACGATCCGCCCGGCCTGCTCGCCGAGGCTACCGGGGCCGATCCCGCCCGGGTCGCCGGCTGGCTCACCGCGATGACCCGGCTCGGACTGCTGCGCCTCGGCCCCGACGGGCAGCCCCGCTACGCCCATCCACTGCTGCGGGACGCGGTGCTCACCGGCTGGCCGACACCGCAGCGGCAGGACGTGCACCGGGCGGCCGCGGAAGCGCTGCTGTCCAGGGGCGGACGGGTGGAGGCGGTCGCACGGCATCTGCTGCGCGCCCCGGTCGTCGGCAAGCCGTGGGCGCTGCGCGTCCTGCGGGACGCGGTGACGGTGGCCGTCGACGCCTCGCGGGCCGAGGACGCCGTCGGCTATCTGCGCCGGGCGCTCGACGAACCGCTGTCCGACGCCCGCAGACAGCGCCTGCTGACCGAGCTGGGCTCCCTGGAATACCACGCGCAGGACGCCGGGGCCGCGATCTCGCGGCTGGGGGAGGCCCTGCACCTGGAGGGCGAGCCCCGCGACCGGGTGCACACGGCGATCGCCCTCGGCACCGCGCTCGCGGGCCAGGGCGAGGTCCGCACGGCGATGGGGATGCTGCGCCGGACCGAGGCCGGACTGTCGGGGCACCCCGGGCTGGCCCGCACCGTGCAGACCGCGACTGCGGTCCTCTCCGACCAGGACCAAGTCCAGCGGCAGGAGGCGTACGGCTGGCTGGGCGAGACGGCCGCGCGCTCCCCGGAGCTGGTCGGCACCGCGGGACAGGCCCTGCTCGTGCGGTACGCGGCGACGGCCGGGCTCGTCTCGGCACAGGACGCGATGAAACAGGTGCACACCCTGCTGGCGGAGCCCGCCGACCCGTCCGGAGAGCCGTTCCTGCTGGGCACGGCCGCGGCCGTCGCCCAGTGGGCGGACGAACTCGACGAGGCGGAAAGGCTCGTGGAGCGGGGACTGGCCCTGCAGAGCTGCTCCCTGCTGCACCCGATGCACCGCGCCCTGGTCAACACCCGGGCCGACATCGCCGCCGCTCGGGGCGACCAGGCCGCGCTGCTCGCCGCCGCCGCGGACCCGCGCCGGATACCGGCCGACGCGGGGCCGGGAAACATCGACGCCCATGTGCTGATGGCGCTCGTGCACGCCGACCGCACCGACGAGGCACAGCGGCTCGCCGCGGGGTTCGACCTGCGCGGGGCGCCGGACTCCTGGGAGCTGAACCGTTTCCTGTACGCCCGGGGAGTGCTGCGGGCCGCCGTGGGTGATGCGGCGGGAGCGCTCCACGACTGGCTGGAGTGCGGCAGGCGCCAGCTGGCGCGCGAGGTGGTCAGCCCGGTCGTCACGCCGTGGCGGTCCGCGGTCGCCGAGTGCGGTCCGGGGGCGGGGGCGGGGGAGGCCGTGGAGCTGGCGGAGGAGGAACTGCGGCTGGCCGAGGTGTGGAACACCCCGCGCACGGTCGGCCGGGCCCTGCGGGTGCTGGGCACCGTGACCGGTGGCCGGCGCGGTCTCGAACTGGCCGGGGAAGCGGTACGGATCTTACGGAGCGCGACGGCCGACACCGACATGGAGCTGATCCCGGCGCTGCTCGCGCAGGGGCGCCAGCTCATCGGCGCAGGGGAGCGCTCCCGGGCCCGCGACTGCCTGCGTGAGGCAGCGGAACGGGCGGAGCGCAAGGGGGCGGTGCGGTTCCACGCCCTGGCCGCGCGGGCGTTGCGCGAGGGAGGAGCCCGCCATCACGCCTCGCCCCGCACCGGGTCCGCGGCCCTGACGGAGAGCGAACGGCGCATCGCGGAACTGGCGGCGGACGGACGCACGAACGCGGAGATCGCCGGGCTGCTGCACCTGGCCCGGCGCACGGTGGAGACCCACCTCACCCACGCCTACCGCAAGCTGCGGATACGGCGCAGGTCCGAGCTCACGGGCGCGCTGGGGAGGCGCGGCGAGGGGTGAGGGCGCACCGTAGCCGCGGCGCTCACGGGCGTGACCCGCCCGAGGCGCACGGGCGTTCCCGGCCCGCCGCGCTGACAGAGGCCTCTGACCCGAGCGCTCACAACCTGTGCCCGGAGCGCCGTGCGGGCCCCGTCTCCCGGTCAAGACTCGAACGCACGGCCACGGGCGGTCACGACCAACTCCCGTCCTTGTCACGTCTATTGACACCCCGCTTCAGGGCTTTTACGTTCCTGGGCACTGAGAGCGCTCTCAAGCGTGCTCCCCCCATGACGAGGTGCTGCCCATGCAAACCTCCCTCTCCAGACCAGCAGCGGCGACGATCCTGGCCATCGCCCTGGCCGCTGTGGGGCTGGGTCCCGCCGCGTCCCCAGCGGCAGCGGCCACCATCCCTGCAGGTTCCGGCAGTTACACCGACAGCCGCCCCGCCGGCACCTCGGGACCCACGACCAACACCGGCGCCCCCGTCACGCCCAAGCTCACGGCGGCGGCCAGGGACAAGCCTGTCCCGACCAACGACTGGTGGTCCTCGCTGGCCTACCAGCGGTACGGCGACAACCCGTACTCCACCCCGATGTATGGCCACCCGCTGACCTACCAGGCGACCTCCGGCGGACTGGAGGTCGGCTATCCGACGACGCCCGCGATCGTCGGCGGCGGACGCCAGTACGAGTACGCGCACAAGGCCGACCTCACGGTCGGCCTCAGCGGTCTGAACTCCCCGGACACCAAGGCCGACGCGTGGTCCGACTGGACGGTCACCCCCTACTGGTCGGACGGCGCCCGCACCCTGCGCACGACCATCGGGCACGGCATGCCCTTCGTGTACGCCAAGGGCTCCGGCGGTGACGCCCGCATCACCACGGCCGGCACCCCCACTGTCTTCGCGGACAACGGCAACGTCCTCGGTATCACGATCGCAGGCCACCACTACGCCCTCTTCGCCCCGACCGGCAGCGACTGGAACGTCTCCGGCTCCACGATCACGGCGGGCCTCGGAGGCAAGGACTACTTCTCGCTGGCCGTGCTGCCGTCCACGGACGCGCTCGCGACCTACCGGAAGTACGCCTTCAGCTTCGTCACCGGATCCCAGGTGGCCTGGCAGTCCACCGGCGGCACGGTCAAGGCGACCTACAGCCTGACCACGGAGGCGAAGGAGGGCGCCGAGCGCGGCACGCTCCAGGCGCTGTACCGCCACCAGTGGCTGCACACCTCCGACGCGCTCACGCCGTACACGTACGTGTCCCCGCGAGGCACCATGAAGGTGAGGGAGTCGGCCTCCTTCACCACCAGCCAGAAGAACCAGGGCGTGCTCCCCGCCCTTCCCCCGTCCAGTGGGGTCGACAGGGCGAGGCTGACCGGATACCTCAACGAGGTGGCGAACGCCTCCGACCCGTTCTCCGGGGCCGGTGACACGTACTGGACCGGCAAGGCGCTCGGCCGCCTCGCCCAACTGGTGCCCGTGGCGGACCAGATCGGCCAGACCGGCATCCGGGACAAGCTGCTCGGGCTGATGAAGGGCCGCCTCCAGGAATGGTTCACGGCGGGCGGGGCGTCCGAGTTCAGCTACGACAAGGACTGGAAGACGCTCACCGGCTACCCGGCCTCGTACGGCAGCGACACCGAGCTCAACGACCACCACTTCCACTACAGCTACTACGTGTACGCGGCGGCGATCGTCGCCCAGTACGACCAGGCATGGGCCGCCGACTCCGCCTGGGGCACCATGGTCAAGACCCTGGTCAGGGACGCGGCGAACCCCAGCCGCACGGACGCCGCGTACCCGTTCCTGCGCGGCTTCGACGTGTACGCGGGCCACAGCTGGGCCTCAGGCCACCAGGGCTTCGCGGCGGGCAACAACCAGGAGTCCTCCTCCGAGTCGATCAACCTCAGCGCGGGACTCGTCCTATGGGGCGCCGCGACCGGTGACACCGGGCTGCGCGACCTCGGCAGCTTCCTGCTGACCACCGAGTCGGAGGCGATCACGCAGTACTGGTTCGACGCCGACCAGCAGGTCTTCCCCGGCTCCTTCGGCCATGACACGGTCGGCATGGTCTGGGGCAGCGGCGGGGCGTACTCCACCTGGTGGACCGCGAACCCGGAGGAGATCCACGGCATCAACGTCCTCCCGGTCACGGGCGGATCGCTGCACCTGGCCCGTGAGAAGGAGGCCATCAGGCGGAACATCGCCGAGATGCAGCGGGAGAACGGTGGCCCGGCCGTCGAATGGCGCGACCTCCTGTGGGAGTTCGAGTCGCTCGCCGATCCGGCGGCGGCCAAGGCCAAGTGGGACGCGGGCAACGCGGGCTACGGCCCGGAACAGGGCGAGTCCAAGGCGCACACCTACCACTGGATCAGCACGCTCGACAGTCTGGGCGCGCCCGACATGACCGTCAGCGGGGACATCCCGACCTCAGCCGTCTTCACGAAGAACGGCGTCCGGACGTACAGCGCCCACAACCACGGCTCCACCGCCCGCACCGTCACCTTCTCCGACGGCAAGACCCTCTCCGTCCCGGCCCGCTCCACGGCCACCGGCACGGGCACTGGCGGCGGGGACCCCGACCCGGGGGAGCCGGGCCCGTCCACCGGCAACACCTTCCGGCTGAAGTCCGGCGGCGTCCTCACCACCGCCACGGACGGCGCGGCGGGAGCCGACACGCTGGCCTCGGCCGACGGCGTCAACCGGGACGGTACGCCGTACCGGCCGACGGTCTACGAGATCAAGAAGGTCGACGGGACGCTCGCGGCGGGCGCGTCCACTTCCTTCCGCCTACGGGTCGACGCGGGGACGAAGGTGGGGCTCGCCCCTCAGGTCAGGGTCAGTTATGACCTCACCGGCGACGGCACCTTCGACCGTACGGAGACCTTCCGCTACTTCGCGACCGACCCGGTCGCGGGGTGGGAGGAGTACACCCAGGCCGTGGGCTCCAGGTCGGTGACCGGAAGCCTGGGCGCGCTCAGGGGCGGAACGGTCCGCGTGGAGATCTGGAACGCGCTGGGCAGCGGCACGTCCCAGGTGCAGACCGGAACGGACGCGGCGGTCGTGAAGATCCCCTACGTCTAGACGCGGGTCCGGGTCCGGCGTGTGCGTCAGCGCCGGACCCGGACCCCCCGGGCGTGGTCGGTCCGCTCCTGCCGGGGGACGAGTCCTGCCCGGACCGCCGCGACCCGCTGGCGTACGTCGTCGGTGGGTACGGCGCCGGGAGGGCCCGCCGGTCCTTGGGCCGCCTCGCCCCGGCACGGCGCGCAGAGTCCGCCCGCCAGCGCTTCTGGGCTGCCCGGGGCGCGGCACTCGCCGCACTCCAGGGTGAGCAGCGCGGTCCGCCGCTCCGGGGCCGGGCGATACGGGGGCAGTTTGTCGGTGAGCCGCCTGCGGAGCAGTGAGGCCGCGTGATGGACCGGCACGGGAAGCCCGTCGGTCAGGGCGTGCAGCAGCTCCGCCTCCGTGGCACCCCGCTCGAACCACGCGCTGACCTGCGGCTCCAGGCTCGCGCACTCCGCCGCCGACAGGCTCAGCGCGGGAGCCGTGCGCCCCAGAGCGGCCAGCAGGACGAACGCCCGTGTGCGGGTGGGCTGTTGCCTCTCCTGCGGTACGTCGCCCCGGATGAACGCCGCCCACCAGTCGTCGTCGCGCGCGGTCCGGGAGAAGAACGTCCGGGTCACCCAGAGCATGACCTCGTCGGTGGCGACGCACTCCCTGCCCCGGCGCAGATGCCCGGCGGCCTGGAGCCTGTTGAGCGAGGTCCGCAGGGCGCACTGTCCGTACGGAAGCACCTTGGCCAGTGTCTTCACGGAGATGTCGGAGCCGTCCGGCAGCCGGTCGATGTAGGCGGCGACGGCGGCCTCACGGGGCGTCAGCTGCGAGAAGTCGCGCTCGGTGCGCGGGCGCTGGTCCGGGGCGGACCGCTTGCCGTAGCCGGGGTTCGCCATCGGGTGCGGGGTCACGTACGGGGTGCGGGGGGTCGCACTAAGCTGGTCGACAGCCATCAGATCGGTTCTGCTTTCATCGATCTCGTTGGTCAGACCCCTGTCCGGTGTTGGCGCACCGACGGGGGTCGTCTGGTTGTTGGCACGCTAGAGCGTGGCGACGGTCCGTGGCAAGTCGGTCACATCCGGTCAACTTCGCAGGCGGGGGGGGGGGGGGGGGTGGGAAGGAGACCCACCATCCATTCCCTGGAAAGAGCGCTCGGGGCCCAAGGCTTGAGCCTCGGGCCCGCGACCGGGCCCGCCGCGTCCTCACCGCGTCCGGAGGGGATGCGGCGCGCCCGAGCCGACCGCCCGCAGCTTGTCGGGGTTGGCGACGTTGTGGATGGTCGAGATGCGCCCGGCCTCGTCGAAGTCGAAGGTGACCGTGGCGATCACGCGGCCCGCCCCGCTGAAGACCAGGCCCGGACCGCCGTTGATCTCGACGAGTTCGGCCTTCATGTCGGCGGGCTCGACGCCCTGGTAGGTGACGGTCCCGATGGCCGCGAACCAGGCGGCCACCGTGGACGCGCCCACCACCGGGCGCAGGGCCTGGCGGACCTTGCCGCCGCCGTCCGTCCACAGCGTGACGTCCGGGGACAGCAGCTCCATCAGGGAGTTCATGTCCCCGCCGGTCGCGGCGGTGAAGAACCGTTCGGTGGCGTCGCGCTGCTGCACCCGGTCCGCCGTGAAGCGCGGGCGCCGGGCCCGGACGTGTTCGCGGGCGCGGTGCGCGGCCTGCCGTACCGAGGCTTCGGACCGCTCCACCGCCTCCGCGATCTCGGCATGGCTGAAGTCGAAGACCTCCTTCAGCACGAACACCGCACGCTCCAGCGGGCTCAGCGTCTCCAGCACCACCAGCATCGCCATCGAGACCGACTCGGCGTCCATGACGGTGTCGGCGGTGTCCGCGCTGGTCAGGATCGGTTCCGGGAGCCACGGCCCGACATAGACCTCGCGCTTGTGCCGGGTGGAGCGCAGCCGGTCCATCGCCAGGTTCGACACGATCCGCGCCAGGTAGGCCTTGGGGTCGGCCACCTGGGAGCGGTCGGCGGCCGACCACTTGATCCAGGCGTCCTGCACCGTGTCCTCGGCGTCGGCCGCGGTGCCGAGGATGCGGTAGGCCACCGAGAACAGCAGACTGCGGTACCGGTCGAAGGCGCCCTGGCCGGTGTCGGGTGCCGTCCGGGTCATCGGGCACCCCGGATGCGGGTGAAGCGGCCGCCACGGGGCCAGAAGGCGCCCGACGCGGGCATCTTCTTCATGCGGACGTAGGTCGGCCAAGGGGATGCGGTCACGGTCTCCTTATATCTGGCGGCCGAACGGCCTGTCAGGTACATCCTCCGCGGGCTGTCGTCGGGCCGGGTGAACTGCACGACGGCGTCGTGCCTGCCGAGGCTGACCGGCGTGTGGTAGTAGCCGAAGCGGAAGGGCTTGGGCCGCTTGCCCCGCAGGGCGCGGATGACCGACACCGCGGCGTGCACACCGGTCGGCATCCCGCTCTGGCAGGTTCCGTGCATGACGCCGTACCCCTGGCGGACGGCCGCCGCGTCGCCCACGGCGTACACGTCCGGGTGGGACGTGGACCGCAGCGTGGTGTCGGTGACGACGCGGCCGCGCTCGTCGACCTCCAGGCCCGCGGCGGCGGCCAGCGGCGACACCCGCGTGCCGCTGGTCCACAGGACGAGGTCGGCCGGGATGCTCTCCCCGCCCGCCAGTTCGACCGAGTCCGGCAGCACCTTCACCACGTCGGCCCCGCCGCGTACCCGGACGGTCAGCCGGTCCAGCGCGGACCGTACGTACGCCCCGGCCTTCGGGTTCATGAGCGCGCCGGGTTCGTCGCGGCCCAGCAGCACGACGTCCAGTCCTGGGTGCTGCTCGGCGATCTCCGCGGCCGACTCGACGCCCGTCAGCCCGCTGCCGCCGACGACCACCGTGCCGCTGCCGAGCCGGGCCAGCCGGTGGGCCACCGCCTCGGCGTCCTGCGGGCTGTTCAGGGTGTACGCGTACTCCTCGACGCCCGGCACCGCCGAGGTGTCGGCCACGCTGCCCAGCCCGTACACGAGCGTGTCGTAGTGCAGGACCCGGTCGTCGTCGATCCGTACGGTCTTCGCGTCCGCGTCCACCGCCGTCACCCAGCCGCGTACGAACCGCGTGCCCGTGCCGTCGAGCAGCTCCGGGATGCTCAGCTCGGCGACCTGCTGCCCGGTCGCGGTCATGTGCAGCCGCAGCCGCTCGGTGAAGTGGTCCTGCGCGTTCACCAGGGTGACGCGTACGTCCTTCTGCCGCTTGGCCCGGGCCGACAGCTGGACGGCCGCCGCCATGCCCGCGTAACCGGCGCCCAGGATCAGGACGTGGTGAGGGGCCGGCCGGTCCGTCTCGTGCTGTGTGTTCATCGCTTCCGCCTTCTTCCGCCGTTCGCTGATGACCTCGGGACGGAAGTTGCGGGCCTCCCTGTGACGCGACAGGGAGGTGACCTGCGTCACATGCGATGAGGCGGGGTCGCCCGCTCGTGGATACGGTCGAGTCCCAGGGGGGCGGGCGGCGGCAGGGGCGTCGCCCGGTCGGCCCGGAAGGCCTGGAGGAGATAGGCGGCCAGGCGCCGGGACGCTCCGGCGGCCTCCTCGCCCGAGCCGACCGCGACCCCGCAGTTGGCGAGCAGCAGCAGGGTGATGTCGCTCGGGTCGAAGTCCTGGCGCAGCCCGCCCGCGTCCTTGGCCCGGCGGACCAGCAGGGCCAGGCGCTCCTCGGCGCGGGTGCGTTCGAGCGCGAAGTCGGCCTGGCCGGGGAACTCCGCGAGGAACGCCTGCGTGAACCCCCTGTCCGCCGCCTGCATCAGACAGACCCGCTCGATCACCGTGCAGAACCCGCGCCAGGGGTCCGGGTCCGCCAGCCCCTCGTCGAGCACGGACACACAGTGGGTGAGCTCCTCCGCGAACGCCTCCGTCACGAGCGCCTCGCGGGTGGGGAACCGCCGGTACAGCGTGGCGACCCCGACCCCGGCCCGCCGGGCGACCGCCGCCACGGGGACGTCGATGCCCTGCGCGGCGAACGCCTCGCGCGCCGCCCGGAGAATCCGCTCCCGGTTCTCCCGGGCATCGGCCCGAAGGCCTTCACCGGCCGGCTTCTGAGAGGTCTGATCAGGCATGTTTCTCACTTTAGGCCAAGTGGAGGGGGCCATCCACTTACGCGCTTAGCCTGGGGGCATGAACGACATGCGCGCGGCGCTCTACGACAGCTACGGCCCTCCCGAAGTGCTCTACGTCGGCAAGGTCCCCGTACCGGCACTCCAACAGGGCGAGGTGCTGGTCCGCGTCCACGCGGCGAGCGTCAACGGCGGTGAGCTGTACGGCCGGGCCGGACGGCTCCGCCTGCTGACCGGCCGCACCTTCCCGAAGCGCACGGGGATCGATTTCGCCGGCGAGGTCGCCGAGGTGGACCCGGCCGTCACCGGCCTGCGCCCCGGCGCCCGGGTGTGGGGCGTGCTGCCCCGCACCTTCGGCAGCGCGGCCGAATACATCGCCGTACGCCCCCGGAACCTCGCATACGCCCCCGAGAACCTCGGGCTCGTCGAGGCCGCCTCCCTGCCCGTCGGCACGACGGCCATCACCGCCCTCCGGGCCAAGGCGGGGCTGAAGGCGGGCGAGCGCCTGCTCGTGCGGGGCGCCGCCGGGGGAGTCGGCAGCATCGCCGTCCAGCTCGGCAAGGCCCTCGGCGCCCACGTCACGGGCCTCGCGGGCACGAAGAACCTCGATCTCGTCCGGGAGCTGGGCGCGGACGAGGCCCACAGCTACGCGACCACCGGGCCGTCCGACCTGGGCCGTTTCGACGTCATCATGGACACCGTCGGCACCGGACTCCGGTCCTTCCGCGGCCTGCTGGCGCCCGGCGGCCGCATGGTCTCCATCTCCTTCGACATCGACCACATCGCCGCGAGCCTCGGCTACATGCTGGCCTCGACGGCCCACGGCCGGGGACGCGTGCGCTTCTTCAGCGGCAACCCGACCCACGACCTGCTCGCCGAACTCACCCGGTACGCGGAGAGCGGCGCCGTCCGCCCGGTCGTGGACACCGTCCACCCGCTCTCCGGGATCGCCGCCGCCCACCGGGCCCTGGAGGCCGGGGGCGTACGGGGCAAGCATGTGATCCAGGTCGTCTGAGGCGCGCCCCGCCACTCATACACCGAGGCCGGCGTCCCGCGCCAGCAGCGCGGCCTGCACCCTGTTCTCGCACTCCAGCTTGGCGAGGATGCGGCTCACGTACGCCTTCACCGTCGCCTCGCTCATGTGGATCCGCTGACCCGCGTCCGCGTTGGAGAGTCCCTCACCGAGCAGCGCCAGGACGTCACGTTCGCGGCCCGTCAGCTTCTCCAGCCTGCGGCGGGCGTCCTCCGCACGCTGCGTGGCGCCCCCGGAGGCCAGCGAGTCCACGACATGCCGGGTGGCGCCCGGCGACAGATACGCCTCCCCGCCCGCCGCCGCCCGCACCGCCCGCATGAGCTCCGCGGGCGCCGAGTCCTTCAGCAGAAAGCCCGCGCTCCCCCCGGTCAGGGCCCGCAGCACGTTCTGCCGCTCCCCGAACGTCGTCAGGATCAGGACCCTCACCTGGGGCACCGCCCGGCGCAGCTCCGTCAGGGCCGTCAGCCCGTCCATCACCGGCATCTGGATGTCCAGCAGCGCGACGTCCACCCGCTGGGAACGGGCGAGTTCGACCGCCTCGCGGCCGTTCGCCGCCTCGGCGACGACGTCGATGTCGTCGGCCGAGGAGAGGATCATCCGGATGCCCGCCCGGATCAGCGGCTCGTCATCCGCCACAAGAACCCTGATCACGACTCTCCTGAGCGGTTCTGATCGGTCAACTCCGTGGGCATCGGGCCATCATCCCCGATCACCCGGCCCGCCGGGGCGTGTGCTCCCTCAGCCCGCCTCGAAGGACTTCTTCTCGATCAGCTTGCCGTCCTTGAAGCAGAACCGGAAGACCGGATCGGCGGCCAGGCTGGACCCGATCTCCGTGGAGAGCAGGGTGAGGCACTTCGCACCGTCGGGCTCCGGCGGTGCGCCCTCACCCGGGCCGGTGTTCATGAACGAGTCACCACGGGGCAGCGCGTCGCGGACGGAATCCTCGGACTGACCGACCGTCACCGCGTCGTACTGCTCGGGCTCGATCATCGCCTTGTCCGCCTCCCGTACGAGGAAGACCCCTGCCACGACCACCGCGATCACGAGCACGACGACGACCAGAGCCGCCACCCCGCACCCGATGGCTATTCCGTTGCCCCTCTTGGTCCTGTTCACTGCCTTGGCCAACTCCTTCGGGAGACCGTTCCAGTCGATGACCGGATCACTCTCACCCGCAGGGCCCGCCGGGTTCTGCGCCCGAAAGTCGTCCGGCGGAGCGACGAACGTCTTCCTCGTGTCACCGGGCGACGTGTACGGCAGCACGCCGGCCAGCCGGAACCCGCCGTCGGCCGTGGGACCCGCGTGCACCATGCCGCCGACGAGCCTGGCCCGCTCCTCCAGCCCCGTCAGCCCCTGGCCCCCGCTCGCCACACCGCCACGCGCCGGTTCCGCCACCGGACCGTTGGCGACCTCCACGACCAGCGAATCCGGCTCGTACCGCAGGCCGATGGTGATCGGGGCACCCGGAGCGTGCTTGTGGGCGTTGGTCAGACCCTCCTGGACCACGCGGTACGCCGCGTGGTCGGCGGTCGTCGCGAGCGGGCGAACCTCGCCCGAGCGCCGGATCTCCACGGCCGCGCCCGCCCTCCGGGACGTCTCGGCCAGGCTGTCGATGCCCCCCACCCCACGAGCCGGCGCCCCGGGGTCCTCGCCCCGGGCACTGGCCCCGGCGGGCGGGGTGTCCGCGCCGTCCCGCAGCACGCCCACCACGTCGCGCAGTTCGTGCATCGCGGCCACCGACGCCTCACGCAGCACCCCGACCGCCTCGCGCTGCTGCCCGGTCAGCTCGCGGTCCACCTCCAGCGCGCCGGTGTGCACCGCGATCAGCGCGAGCTGGTGGCCGAGGCTGTCGTGCATGTCCTGCGCGATGCGCTGACGCTCCAGCATCCTGGCCTGACCGACGAGCATCGCCCGCTCGCGCAGGAGCTGGGCGTTGTACTCGTGGAGGGTGTCGGTCAGCGTCCGGCGCTGCGACCAGTAGCGTCCCGCGAGACCCGGGACGATGATCGCGACCAGGATGAACATCCCGGCCACGGCCAGCAGCGACCACGAGGCGTGCGACTCCCACGCGGCGGTCAGGCCGAGGGCGAGACCGTAAGCAAGCGCGAAGACGGCGCACGCCCTGCCGAGGCCGTCGATCCGTCGCCCGGCCGACCAGGCGACGACGAGGAGCAGGGGCGCGAAACCGAAGAACGGAGCGGAACCGGCGGCGGCGGCCAGCAACACGGCTGCGGGCAGCCCCCGACGCAGGAGCGACAACAGCCCGGCCAGCACGCCGACTCCGACGGACTGCGCCATGCCTTCGTCGTCCAGCAGCCCGGCGCCCACCCCCAACAGCGCGAGTACCAGGCTCAGGAAGACCTCCCCCACGACGCGCTGGGCAGGCCACATCCCGGGCGCGAGGAGGGCCCGCCCCGGCACGGCCGACCAGGACGCGGGCCACGTCCTCACCGCCGATGCCAGGGGGGAGGGGCTTGCGGGGGTCACGGAATCCACACGAGTCACGCGCCCAAAAGTAGAGGCCCCCGGCCCGGCACCGCTGTGTCCATTGGTCGCGACGCAGGACGACGAAAGTCGTTCCTTCGTCGGCGTAATGCCTTCTTCAAGGATTGGTCCGGGGCCTGTAACAGGACTTGTCGATCTTTGTGGCAGTCGTTGCATGTGTGATCAGATGACAAATGCCCGGGGAATCCCCGGCACGTACCAGTGCTCCGCCCGGTCTGAATCCTCGACCGTTCCGGAGTGCGAGGCGTATCAGCTGCGTCGCCCCTCCGTCCCCGTATCGACGCGGGCCGGGGCGGTAGGGCGGAAACGCGTGATGTCCCCGCGTCCGTCCCCCCACCAGCGGTCGTGCGCCCTTCGGCGCGCGTGCCCTCAGGCGAAAGAGAGCGAACAATGCGCAAGACCCTCATCAAGGCCGCAGTTGTCGGTGCGAGCGTCCTGGCCCTCACCGGCATCACCGCCGGTGCCGCTCAGGCGTCGGTGCAGGGCCCGGACATCAAGGGCACCGGCAGCTTCCAGGACTGCATGAACTGGGGCCAGGCACTCAAGAGCAGCGGCAAGGTCGAGGACTTCGCCTGCATGGTGGGTTCCGAGCCCAACACCTACGAGCTGACCCCGTTCTACGCCGGCTGATCACCTTCGACTGACCGGCCTTTCGCGGCCTCCCCGGCGGAGCGCGCCCGCCGGGGAAGCCGTCGGCAGGTCATGAGCGGACCGCTCAGCCGCGCTTCAGGTCGGCGACGAAGGCGGACCACGCGGGGGCCCGGAACACGAGGGCCGGTCCGTCGGTGACCTTGGAGTCCCGGACGGGGACGACGTGAGGGAGACCGTCGGCGACCTCCAGGCAGTTGCCGCCGTCGCCGCCGCTGTACGTGGACTTGCGCCAGGTGGCTACCTCCAGGCAGTCGCCGCCACTCGCGCCGCTGTATGAGGACTTGTGCCAGGACGCCGTGGACAGGTCGTAGTCAGAGCTGCTGAGCTTCATGGTCGTAATCCTCCGCCACCGAGTCGATCAGGGCCAGGGACGCTTCCGGTGACAAGGCGCTGGCCACGACAAGATCGTAGGTCAGTTCGTACCGGCTGACGGTCGCCGGATCGTCCCGCAACTGCCCTGTGTCCAGGCCCTGTAGGTAGGCGAGCGGGGGAGCGCCGGAGAAGGACATCAGCTTCAAAGGCCCTTCGAGAGCCATGTGCGCCCCGGCGGAGAACGGCAGAACCTGCACGATCACACGATGCCCCCGAGCGAGGGCGGCGATGTGCCTGAGTGCAGCGGCCATCACGGCTTGGCCCCCCGACTCGCGGCGCAGTACCGCCTCGTCGAGAACCACCCAAACCAGGGGCGTTGTTGGATCGGTCAGCAATTGCGCCCGCTCAAGGCGGGCTGCCACCAGTTCATCGATGGCGCCCTCGGTCGCGGTCGGCAGACCTGCCCGGAACACAGCGCGCGCGTATGCCTCGGTCTGCAACAGCCCCGGGATCAGGAGGGGCGCGTACTCCTTGATGGTGACCGCCTCCCGCTCCGCCTCCGCCGCCTCCGCGAAGTGGTCCGGGTACTTGGACTTCTTCAGGGCCGCGCAGTTCCGTACGAAGAACCCGCCCGCGCCCAGCACCTCGTCCAGCTTCTGGGCCTGGTCCTCCTGCATGCGCCGCGTGCCGGCCTCCAACTGTCCGATGAAGGAGCCGCTGACGAACAGCGGCGCCCCCAGGTCGTCCTGCGAGAGGCCCACCGCCTCCCTGCGGTGGCGGAGTTCGGCGCCGAGGAGCGCGCGGGGTGAGGAGGAGGGGTCGAGCTTCTTGGGTCCGGGCAAGGCGACTCCCTGTGACACATCTGCCGGTGTTGGAACTGCGCCTCTTCCACGGTAGCGATGAATTGGACACGCTGTGTAGGCATAGCCACTACTCAGCGTGGAAATGGGGAAGATCATGATGACGGCTACGGAACGGCGCAAAGAAGCAGCGGGCAGAGTGCGGGCGGCGGAGGACGCGGTGGCGCGGCTGCGGGCCGGGCTCGCGGGGGTCGGCGTGAAGCTGCCCTCGCTGCGGATCGACCCGGTCTCGTGTGCGGGGGACGAGCCGACCCCGCTCGTCGACCTCGGCCGGTGCTCGCTGGAGACGGCCATGCGGCTGAGTGTGCAGCTGGAAGCGGCGGCGGATCATGACAGTTGAAGGACTGGAGCCGTGTACGCCGGAGCCCGGGACGTTCGCGGTGGACGGCCGGGACGGCCGGGTGGGCAGGGTGATGGGCCGCGTCGGCCCGTACGTACAACTGCGTCCGCCGGGCGGCGGCGCGGAGTGGGACTGCCCGCCGGACGCCGTCCGTCCGGCCTCGCCGGGGCTCGTGCTCCGGGCCCGGGTGCGGGAGATCAACCGGGAGGGGCGGCTGCCGTGAGGCCGCCCCGGGGGCGTCATGTCCGGGCCGCCGCCTGCCGCTCCCGGGCCTGGACGAGCCGCCGCTGGAGCACGGCGAGGGCGGCGTGGGCAGGCGGCAGGGCCAGGGTGCCGGTGAGCAGCAGGGCGACGGCGATCGGGACGAGGAGCCCGACGACGTACGCGGCGTAGGTGTTGTCCGGGCCCCACTCCAGGAAGACGTGGACGGTGCCGGGGCGCAGGGGCCGTGCGGCGAGGTGGAGCAGGACGTACATGCCGACGGTGAGCCCGCCCAGGGGAAGCGCGAAGGCCACGGTCCGGAACCACGCGGAGGCCCGGCCCCACACGAGCGACCAGGAGCGGCGCAGCGAGGCCCGGGGCCCGAGGCCCTCCGTCGCGGCGGTGGCCGGGGCCAGGGTCCAGCCGAGCCGGAGCACCAGCGCGGTCGCCATGCCCAGCAGGGGCGGGCCGTAGCGCAGCACCTCGAACAGGTTGGGGTACTCCCATTTCGGGACGAGCGCGGTGTACTCCCTGAACGTGGTGGTGGTGAAGTACTCCTCCACCAGGATTCCGAGCACCACCGGAGCCCACACGAGCACTCCGCGCAGCACGTAGACGCCCAGGACCGCGCGGAAGCGGCCGCGTCCCTCGCCGGTCGCACGGGCGGCGGCGGTCTGGATGGCGGCGCACCCGAGGTGCAGCAGGAGGATCAGGAACGGCAGGCAGGCGAGGAGGGTGAGCCACATGCCGTTCACCAGGCTGCCGTCGGGGGCGTAGGAGTCCTCGTCGAGGTGGGCCCGGATCGAGGCCAGGCGTATCTCGGTGAACGTGGGCCACATGACGAGGAACGCCACGACCGTCACCGCCAGGCCCCCGAGGGCGGCCAGCCCGGTCACACGCGCCGTCACTCCGAACAGCGGGCCCCCGTCACGGCGCAGGGCGCCGAAGGCTGTGCGGACGATGCCGTGCCGTGGCCCGTGTCCGCCCTCCGCCTGCGGTTCTTCGGGCGTGGTGGGACCCTTCGTCACGCTTTCCGCCTTTCGCCGTCCGGATGCGCGCTGCTCGGTGATCAGCGTCTGCACACTGAGATGCGGGTGAACGGCCGCCCGGTTCTCCGGCCGGGACGGAGATGACAGCTCGTGGAAGGGCATCGCCGCGACGCGGGGACACCTGCGGCGAGGTCGGTGCGGGCCTCACACGATCGTGGGACGCTGGAGGAAGCGGCGGGCTGCCGCAGGAACGTCGATCTACGCTTCCGGATCAGGCCACAGGAGAAAGGACCCGCGATGACCGCTGCGATGGTCGAAAGCGATCAGGGCTCCGAAGGTCGCCCGTGGGAGTACCTGCTGCGGACATGGCAGGAACTGGACGTGCCCGAGGGGTGGCGCGCCGAGATCGACGAAGGGCAGATCGTCTTGGTACCGCCGCCTCACGCGCACCACAACGGCATCGCCGCGAGGGTGCAACGTCAGCTCTACGCGAACCTCCCTGAGGAACTGGAGATTTACCAGACGCTCGGTGTGCACGTCGCGCCTCTCGACAAGCTGTACGTCCCGGACCTCATCGTGATGCCGACCGAGCTGATCGCATCCGCCGACCCGGAGACCAGCGACCCGATGGACGCTTCGGAGGCGCTGCTGATCGTCGAGATCACGTCCAAGGGGAACGCTCGGGAGGACAGGACGAAGAAGTACCGTGCCTATGCGCGGGCAGGCGTCCCCATCTACCTGCTGATCGACCGCTTCGACACGCGAGGTGCGATGGCCACGCTGTTCACCGAGCCGAACGAGGACGGAACGTACAAGCGTTCCGACGCCGTGCCCTTCGGGAAGCCGCTCCCGCTGCCCGAACCCTTCGCAGTCACCCTGCTCACGGGGGACTTTCCGGGCTGAACAACAGCAAGGCCGGCTCCGTGACGGGAGCCGACCCTGCCTCTGATCATGGTGCGCTGTGCGCCGAGGTCACATGATGCGGTAGCTGTCGTAGTAGCCGCCGACCTGTGCGTGGTAACCCGGGTCGTTCGTGTGGTTGTGCTTGTCGAACACCGGGGAGTCCTTTATCTGGTCCCTGGTGAGGTCGACGAATATCGTCTTGTGCTCCGTGTCGATCCCCTTGACCGTGCCCGCCGGAAGCAGCACGGTCCTGCCGAAGATCCAGACGCCGGTGTCGACGACCAGGTAGGCCGAGCCCACCTCGTCGGAGTGCTTGTCGACCTTGCCGATGCTTCCGTCCGTCGCCTCGACCGAGAATCCGGTCAGGTCGGCGCCCGCGGTGTGACCGCTCGTGGGCTGGTAGCCCCACAGGTTGTCGCTCATTTACGGCTCCTTCCTCGACGGTTTCATTCGGTACGGCGAATCCCATCGTGTGAGGACGAGTGCCGCTCACTATTTCGGCTGCCCGCACTTTTCCGGTCCACACCCTGTGAATTGGATGGGCGTAGAAAAACGCGGGTGGCGCGGGACCCGAAGGTCCCGCGCCACCCGCGTCACTGCTGGTCGGGGCGGTCTACCAGCGATACCACCGGCCCCGCTTGCCACCGCTGGCCGCCGGGCGGACGAAGAATCCGATCAGCCAGACAACGAGTACGATCACCGCGATCCACCACAGTGCCTTGAGTGCGAAACCGGCACCGAAAAGGATCAGAGCGAGCAGAAGAACGAGAAGCAGGGGAACCATTGTTATCAACCTCCGACCCCCTAGTGCCCGAAAGAATTTCCCTTACACACCGGCCCACCACACTTGGTGGATCGTTGGGAGATCGGGGACGGGAGGGTGGTTGATATGTGCTGGTTTGGTGGACCGTAACTTCCCGATGACGGGTCAGACGCCCGCCGGTTCCTTCGCCGGGGTGCCGCCGGGGGGCGCCGCCGGGCCGGTGGCCGCGACCGTCGACGCGGCCGGTTCCTGGGAGACGTTGAACTCCTCCAGCAGCGCCTTGCTGAAGCCGAAGAAGTACGTCGCCACGAAGCCCGCGACGTAGCCGACGAGCAGACCGCCCGCGTAGATCGCGATCGTGGAGCCGAGGCCGTGGTTGCCGTCGAGCAGCGGGAACAGGGCCCAGCCGGACGGGCCGATGGCCGTCGAGCCGACCGAGTCGCCGAGCTGGTTGAACAGGCCCACGAAGCCGCCGCCGAACGCGCCGCCCACACAGGCCGTGATGAAGGGGCGGCCCAGGGGGAGCGAGACGCCGTAGATCAGGGGCTCGCCGACGCCCAGGAGGCCTGCGGGCATGGCGGACCTGATGGTCTTGCGGATCGACTCGTTGCGCGGGAGGCGGAGGTAGACCGCTGCCGCCGCGCCGACCTGGCCGGCTCCGGCCATCGCGAGGATCGGGAGCAGGACCGTGAAGCCCTGCTGCTCGATCAGCGTCGTGTGGATCGGGATCAGGGCCTGGTGCAGGCCCAGCATCACCAGGGGGAGGAAGAAGCCGCCGAGCAGGAAGCCCGCGCCCGCGCCGCCCGTGGAGAGCAGCCAGTCGGCGAACGTGCCGATGGCGGAGGAGACCTCACCGGCCACGTACATCAGGCCGAAGATCGTGACGAGGCCGGAGATCAGGACCGTCAGGGTCGGGGTGACCAGGACGTCCAGGGCTTCCGGCACCCAGCGGCGGCACCACTTCTCGACGTACACCGCGAGGACCGCCGCGCCCAGGGCGCCGAGGACGCCGCCCTGGCCGGGGGAGAGGGTCTGGCCGAAGGCGTCGATGTTCGCGACGCCGGGGAAGACGATGATCGCCGCGACCGCACCGCCCAGGATCGGCGTACCGCCGAACTCCTTCGCCGTGTTGTAGCCGACGAAGACCGCGATCAGGGCCATGAAGCCGGAGGCCATCGCCGCCAGGGCGGGGGTGACCGAGGGCAGCCAGCCGAGGTTCACCAGGAGGCCGTTGAGGCCGGCGATGATGCCGCAGCCGATCAGGGCGGGGATCAGCGGGACGAAGATGTTCGCGATCTTGCGCAGGAACAGCTTGAACGGGGTGGAGTTCTTCGCCTTCTGCTGCGCCTTGAGGGAAGCGCCCTTGTCGGCGAGCTCCTCGGCCGTGCGGGCGGGGGCGGGCGCGGGGGTGCCGGACGCCCGGCCCTCCTCGACCAGCTGCTCGAACTCGGGGGTGACCCGGGCGACGGTGCCCGGGCCGAGGACGATCTGGTAGGTGTCGTCCTCGACCACGCCCATCACGGCGGGGACCGCCTTGAGGGCCTCGTCGTCCACGAGGGAACGGTCGTGCAGGCCCAGCCGGAGCCGGGTCATGCAGTGGGCGATCGAGCTGACGTTCGCGGCGCCACCGACAAGCGGCAGGATCGCGGCGGCAGTGGCGCGGTTCTTGTCTTCAGTAGCCATGGTGCGTGGTGCCTTGCTGTGCGGGGAGTGGTGCGTCAGGTGGTTCGGACGGCCGCGAGTGCGGCGCGGAGGTGACCGTCGGAGTCGGCCAGGAGCGTGGCGGCGGTGGGGCCGTCGACCCCGCCGAGGATGGCGAGGATGGCGTTCTTCACCTCGCCGTCGGTGGCGGCGAGCGCCGCCTCGATCTCCTTGTCGGAGGCGCCGGTGGCGAGGGAGACGATCCGCCGGGAGCGGGCGCGCAGCTTCTCGTTGGAAGCGCGCACGTCGACCATGAGATTCCCGTACGTCTTGCCGAGCCGGATCATGGTGATCGTCGAGAGCATGTTCAGGACGAGCTTCTGCGCCGTGCCCGCCTTGAGACGGGTGGAGCCGGTGAGGAGCTCGGGGCCGACGACGATTTCCAGGCCGTGTTCGGCCGCGGCGGCGAGCGCGGAGTCCGCGTTGCAGGAGAGGCCGATGGTGAGCGCGCCCCTCGTACGGGCGTGCTCGACGGCTCCGATGGCGTACGGCGTGCGGCCGGAGGCGGAGATCCCGACCACGGTGTCGTCGGCGCCGAGGTTCAGTCCGTCGAGGTCGGCGGCGGCCAGTTCCTTGCTGTCCTCGGCGCCCTCGACGGCCGTGACCATGGCGGAGGGGCCGCCCGCGATCAGGCCGATGACCTCGGACGGGTCGGTGTTGAAGGTGGGCGGGCACTCGCTGGCGTCGAGCACACCGAGACGGCCTGCCGTGCCCGCGCCCGCGTAGATCAGCCGGCCGCCGCGCGCCATGCGCTCGGCGACGGCGTCGATCGCGGCGGCGATCTGCGGCAGCTTCTCGGCGACGGCGGCGGGGACGGTGGTGTCCTCGCCGTTCATGATCCGCGCTATGTCCTGCGTGGGGAGCTGGTCGATCTCGGCGAGCTCGGGGCGGAACGCCTCGGTGGTGAGGGTCGCGAGCTGGGCGCGCAGTTCGCCGTAGCCGCCGGGGGTGGCTTCGTCGGCGTTCGCGTCGGTGGTGGAGGTCATGGACAACGCTGCTTTCTCGGGCTCGTACGGTTCGCGGGTGCGGGTGCTGCCGGGGTCAGCGGCTGCGGGGGGTGTGGCGGTGGGCGAGCGCCTCGTACGAGGCGGACAGTGCGGGTGCGGCCGTCTCGTACGTCTGCTGGGCCACCCCTATGAAGAGGCAGTCGACGACGAGGAGCTGGCTCGTGCGGCTCGACATGGCGGCGGGCCGCAGCTCGCTCTCCCGGGCGGTGGACGTGGTCAGCACGTGGTCGGCGTACTGCGAGACCGGTCCGTCGGGGCGGCCGGTGATCGCGATGGTCGTCGCGCCGCGGTCGAAGGCGACCCGGAGCGGCTCGATGACGTCACCGGTGGAGCCGGAGTGGGTGATCGCGATGGCCACGTCGCCGGAGCGGAGCTGCACCGCGTTGGTCACGGCGAGGTGCGGGTCCATGTGGGCGTGGGCTATCAGGCCGATCCGGAGGAGCTTCTGGGCCAGGTCCTGGCCGACCAGGGAGGACGCGCCGACGCCGTAGATGTCGATGCGGCGGGCGGTCGCGGCGGCGGCCACGGCGGCCCCGAGCTGCACGGTGTCGAGACCGGCCGCCGTGTCGGCGAGGGTCTGCTGCTCGTCGTAGGCGAGCTTCGTGACGACGTCGGCGATCGGGTCGTCGACCGCGATGTCGGCGGTGACGGCGGGAGCCCGGCCGGACAGCTGATGGGCGGCGAGGCCGGCGAGGGCGAGACGCAGGTCCCGGTAGCCCGGGTAGCCGAGAAGGCGGGCGGTGCGGACGACGGTCGCCTCGCTCGTGCCGGTGAGCTCGGCGAGACCGGTGACGGTGAGGGCGGCACACCCGGCGGGGTCCCCCGCGACCGCTTCGGCGACCCGCTGCATGGAACGGGTCATGGTCGGGGCGAGGGTGCGCACCTTGGCGGCGAGAGCCGCGGGGGCGGGCGGGGATTCCGGGTTGAAACTTTCCTTCACGTCATTGGTCACATTTGAAAGATATTTTCAGTCGTGAATCCCGTCAACCCCCCTTTGGTCCCTACCTCTGAAGGATCAAGGCCGGGCCGTCGCGCGGCCGGGGGACAATGGGGCCATGGAGTTGAACAGCCTGGAACAGGAGCTGCACACCGCGCGTGCGCTGGTGATGGCCGACCTCGTCGCGGGCGACGTGGCCGACGCCGGAATCGTCTCGATGGTCGAGGACGCGGTCGCCCACCGGCGGTGGTGGGTCGAGCAGTGGCCCGAGGGTGTGGCCTTCGTCACGGGGCTCGTGGCGCAGGACGTCCAGGACGCTCTCCTGGAGGAGCACGGGCGCTGGCCGCTGTGCCCGGTCTGCACGGAGGAAGGACCGCACGCCCTGGACGTCGAGCCGGAGCTCGGCCCCGATCCGCACTGGGTCTGCACGAAGGCGACGGTGTCCGTCGCCCGGGTGGGATCGCTCGCCGAGGTGCTCGGGCGGTGACCGTCTACATCGATCCGCCGACCTGGCCGGGGCACGGCCGCATGTGGTCGCACCTCGTGAGCGACGTGTCGTTCGACGAACTGCACGCCTTCGCCGCCACGATCGGCTGCCCGCCCCGCGCCTTCGAGCGCGACCACTACGACGTGCCCGAGGCGCGTTACGCGGACGCGGTGCGCGCCGGAGCGCTGGAGGTCGGCTCGAAGGAGATCGTGCGCCGGCTCACCGACGCGGGGCTGCGGAGGCCGAAGGGGCGTCCTGCGCCGGAATGACCTGCGCCGGTGTGCTCGTGGCGATGCGCCGGGACGGCTTGCCGCCGTCGCGCAGCCGCAGTGAGACCGTCACGGCCACCAGACCGAGCAGCAGCATCCCGGCGCCCGCCCAGGCCGTGGCCCGGAAGCCGAAGTCCGCGTCGATCACCGCACCGCCCAGCCAGGGCCCGCTCGTGTTGCCCAGGTTGAACGCGGCCGTGGTCGTCGCACCCGCCAGCGTCGGGGCCACACCCGCGACGTTGAACATCCGGGCGTTGAGCGCCGGGGCCGTGTAGAACGCCGACAGCCCCAGCAGGAACGCCAGGACGACGACGGCGACCTGGTTCGACGCGAAGAGGGCCAGCGCCACCAGGAAGACCGTCGAGGCGCTGATGCCGCTCAGCAGCACACCGAAGAGATGCGCGTCCGCGACCCGGCCGCCGATCGTCGTACCGATCAGCGCACCCGCGCCGAAGAGCGCGAGGACCCACGGCACCCAGCCCGAGCTCAGTCCCGCCACATCGGTCAGCAGCGGTGCGAGATAGCTGAACGCGCAGAACACGCCGCCGGCGGCGAGGGCCGTGATCACGATGGACAGCCACACCTGACGGTCCTTGTAGATCGCGACTTCCTTTTTGAGCTGCGGCTTCTCGTCCGGCAGCGGAATGCGCGGGATGCGTGTGACGACCCCGACCAGCGCCACGGCGGACGCCGCGCCCACCGCCCAGAACGCCGAACGCCAGCCGAAGCTCTCCCCCAGGAAGGCGCCCAGCGGCACCCCGAGCACATTGGCGATCGACAGCCCGCCGATCATCACGGCCATCGCCCTCGCCCGCGCGTTCACCGGCACCATCGCGATGGCGACCGCCGCACCGACCGCCCAGAAGCCGGCGCACGCCAGCGCACTCACCACCCGCGAGACGAACAGCACCTCGTACGTCGGCGCCAGCGCACCGGCGACCTGGCCCAGTCCGAAGACCGAGATGAGGGCGATGAGGGTCGTGCGGCGAGGCAGGCGAAGCGTGGCGACGGCCAGCAGCGGGGCGCCGACCACCATGCCGATCGCGAAGGCGGATATGAGGAGTCCCGCCTTCGGGATGGACACGTCCATGTCGTCGGCGATGGGCGGCAGCAGCCCGGACAGCATGAACTCGCTGGTGCCGAGGGCGAAGACGGACAGGCCGAGGATGTAGACGGCCATCGGCATGCGGGAGCGGCTGGAAACAGAGTCGGGCATGACAGTGGCCAACAGTGCTTTCGTCCCTGTCATTCCCCTGTCTCGAAGGGTGAGCAGGGTCACCGGACGAGGAGCTCAGCGGGTGAGCAGCTCCAGCTCCGTGGTCAGGTTCTGCCGGGCCCTCGGCTCCCACTCCGCCGCCCCGTGCGGGGTACGGAAGAGCCGGGGCAGCTCCAGCAGTTGCCGCAGGACGGCCGACCGGCCCTCGCGGAACGCGTCGTCCGGGACGAAGCCGTACTCCTCCCGTACCCGCGCCGCGTACGCCGCGTACTCCTTGGGGGAGGCCGCCAGGATCGCGAGGTCCGCGTCGCACAGCACCTCGCCGTTGGTGTCGCCGTCGGCCGGGTCGTGCGTGACGGTGAGCCGGACCAGCCGGGCGACCTCGGCCGTCGCCGCGTCGGGGAGACCGGCCTCGGGCAGGGCCCGCTCGGCGAGCGCGGCACTGCGCTCCTCGTTCTCGGAGCGGTCGGGGCGGTACACCGCGTCGTGGAACCAGACGGCGAGGCGCACCAGATCCGGGTCGGCGGCGTGGCCGGCCAGGGTGTCGACGCGGTCCAGGACCTGGATGAGGTGCGTCGTGGTGTGGTAGCGCCGCTGGGGTTCGGCCCAGCGGGCGAGGAGGGCGTCGGCATACGGCTCGGGATCGGGCGCGAGGCCCGTCCCGCCGCGTACGGCGAGCAGGGCCTCGCGCCACCGGCCACGGAGCGCGGAGGTGCCGGACGTGTCGGGGGCGCTGTCGCTCATACGCCGAGAGTAGGACCTGTGTCCCGCGCGCACGGTCCGCCCCCGCCGGTCAGTGACCGGGCGCGGTGTCCAGGGCCAGCGCGGCGTACGTCGCCAGCCAGTGGTCCGAGGAGAAGTCCCCGGAGGACACCGTCGGCAGGCCGAGCGTGAGATGCGCCTCGGCCGAGGCCAGGAGCGCGGTGCGGGCCGGGCCGTCCGGGAGAGCGCCGGCGATCGAACGGAGGGCGGCCGCCCGGCTCAGGGTGAGACCGAGGAGGTGGCCGATCTGCGGGTCGGCGTGGTCGGAGACCGTCGGCGGGACGAGCAGCGTGGAGTCGGGCTCGGCGGAGACCAGGTCCGGCAGGAAAGCGGCGATCCAGGTACGGAACTCCGCCGCCGGCAGCACCCGCCGCATCGCGTCCGCCTCCACCAGGGCGGGGGAGAGGAAGTCCTGCCCGGAGGGCTCCCAGTGGGCGGGGGCGTCGTGGTCGTCGGTGAACCAGGCCCGCAGCCGGTCCGCCGCCGCGTCCAGGACCTGTGCCGGCAGCCCGGCGGCCCCGCCCGCGTCGAGGATCAGGCCCAGACCGAAGGCGCTGTTGTTGTGGACGCCGTGCCGGACCGGGTAGGTCGCCTTGGGCATCCAGGCGCCGAGCAGGTCGCCGACCGCCGCCACGCCGGGGGCCAGGGCCTCGGCCCAGCGGTTGCCGTCGGGCGTGGCGAGCGCCCGGCACTCGCCGGCGAGCGCGATCAGCCAGGCCCAGCCGTAGGGACGCTCGAAGTGCGGCCGGCCGCGCAGGTAGGCCGCCTCGACGCCGATGTTCTCGGGGGTCAGGTGGGTGTCGAGCACCTCGCGGATGCGGGTGGTGAGGGTGGCCGGAAGATCGCCGGTGGAGGAGAAGCGGCGCATGAGGCGGACGAGCAGCCAGTGCATGTGCACCGTGGAGTGCCAGTCGTAGCCCCCGTAGAACGCGGGGTGCAGCGTGCGGGGAGCGACGAGTTCCTCGGGTCCGGCGTAGAGGTGGGCGGGCGCGTTGGGGTATTCGCGTACGACGTTGGCGAGGGCCAGTTCCGCGAAGGGGACGGCGTATGCGGCGGGGAGCGCGGGGGACATCGGGGTCACTCCAGGGG